>CAYSEO010000188.1:4970-8608 GCA_964429885.1 uncultured bacterium | reverse complement strand
CCCCCCCCCCCGCCCCCCGCCCCCCCCCCCCCCCCCCCCCCCCCCCCCCCCCCCCTCGACTTCGACCGCAAGATCGTCGATTGGATGGCAGACGAGTTTAAGAAGAGCGAGGGGATCGATCTCCGTAACGATCGGCAGGCCCTACAGCGACTGACTGAGGCAGCTGAGAAGGCCAAGATCGAGCTGTCTAGCGTGGCGGAGACCAGCATCAACCTGCCCTTTATCACTGCCACCTCTGAAGGACCCAAACACCTGGATCTGCGTCTGACTCGGGCCAAGTTTGAGGATCTGGCCTCGGAACTGATCGAGCGCTGTCGGGGACCTGTGGAACAAGCTCTCAAGGATTCCAAACTGTCCACCTCTGATATCGATGAAGTGGTGTTGGTGGGGGGATCCACTCGCATCCCGGCAGTGCAGGAGCTGGTGCGTAAGTTGACCGGCAAGGATCCTAACCAGTCCGTCAACCCCGATGAGGTGGTGGCCGTGGGTGCTGCGATCCAGGCGGGCGTGCTGGCCGGTGAGGTCAAGGATGTGCTGCTGCTGGATGTGACGCCGTTGTCTCTGGGGGTGGAAACCTTGGGGGGCGTGGCCACCAAACTGATCCCGCGTAACACCACCGTGCCCACCCGTAAGTCTGAGATCTTCTCCACCGCAGAGGATGGCCAAACCTCCGTGGAGATCCATGTGATCCAGGGTGAGCGGGAGATGGCTCGGGATAACAAGTCTTTGGGCCGCTTCAAGCTGGACGGCATCCCACCGGCCTCTCGGGGTGTGCCTCAGATCGAGGTAACCTTCGATATCGATGCCAACGGGATCCTCAACGTCACCGCGAAGGACAAGGGCACTGGCAAGGAGCAGCGCATCTCGATCACGGGGGCTTCTACTCTGGATAACACTGAGGTGGAACGGATGGTCCAGGAGGCTGAGAAGTACGCCAGCGAGGACAGCGAGCGCCGTGAGAAGGTGGAGCGTCGCAACCGGGCCGACAGTCTGCGGTACCAGGGGGAGCGTCAGCTGAAGGAGATGGGGGACAAGCTGCCTGCGGATCAGCGGGAGAACATCGAGACCCTGATCCGGGAGCTGGATGAGGCGATCAAGAGCGATGATGACGACGCCATCCAGGCGAAGGAGACCGCTCTACAGGAGGCCCTCTACGCCATGACCAGCGAGCTGTATCAACAGTCCGGTGGTGCTGATGCGGGTGCAGCAGGTCCTACTCCTGGTGCTGAATCGGGTCCCGACACCTCGGGTAGCAACGATGATGTGATCGACGCTGACTTTACCGAGTCCAAATAGGGCCAGTCCGCTGCGCGGCTGAGGGTCGATCTCGGATCAGAACACCACTCTGTGATGACGATCCTCTCAGCCCATGGGAGATAATGGGGGACAATTGGGCATGGCCGATGGAGGCGATCCTCAATCTGTCCCCTATTTTTTGCGATCGGGAACAGCAACCGGGTCAGGTCTAGGGCAGAAAGGACACTTGCGAGTATGCAAAATTTTAAGGACTACTACAAGATCTTGGGGGTCAACAAGCAGGCGAGCTCTGATGATATCAAGCAGGCCTATCGTCGTTTGGCTCGCAAGTTCCACCCGGATGTCAACAAATCCCCCGAGGCGGAGGACAAGTTTAAGGATGTCAATGAGGCCTACGAGATCCTTTCAGATCCGGCCAAGCGCAGTCAGTATGATCAATTTGGTCAGTATCACCAACAGGGGGACTTTCGACCTTCAGGAGCCGGAGCTGGGGCCGGGAGCCCATTCACGAAGAATCCCTTCAGTGGGGAGGATTTTGGCTTTGGGGGTTTCTCCAACGGGGTAGACTTTACCCAATTTGATGACTTTCAGGACTTTATCGATCAGCTGCTGGGTCGAGTGGGAGAACCCTCCCCAGGCGGAAGAGGTGGGGGATTTACCGCCGATCCCGTGGATACCGCTGGCTATGATGCCGAGGCCAACATCCAGATCACGATCCCGGAGGCCTACGAGGGGGGCAAACGGCGAATACGGATCGAGGGGGGACGGATCTTGGAGATCTCTATTCCCCCTGGCATTACTCCAGGCAAGAAGATCCGACTAAAAGGTCAGGGACATCCTACCCCCAGTGGCGGAGCCGGGGATCTGTATCTCAAGGTGGAGTTCCGCGAGCACCCGTTCTATCAGCTACAAGGATCCGATCTGTACTGTGATCTGCCCGTCTCTCCCAGTGAGGCAGCTCTGGGTGCTCAGGTGGAGACTCCGACTCTGGATGGTCCTGTCAAGCTCCGGATCCCAGCTGGGGTGCAATCGGGTCAGAAGCTACGGTTGAGTCAACGAGGATTTCCCAAGCGAGGCGGGGAACGAGGGGATCAGTTTGTCACGATCCAGGTGGTGGTCCCCGAGCGACTTTCCTCCCAGGAACGGGATCTGTATGAACAGCTGCAGCAGGTGCAATCCTACGATCCTCGGGCCAAACTGAAGGTGTGAGGATAACGAAGCCAATGGATTACGATGGAGACAGTGAAGACAGTCAAGCACAAGCCTGAGACGCAGTTGATTCGATTGAGCGATCAGCGGCAGATCGCATACTGTGAATATGGCGATCCTCAGGGCAAACCCGTGTTTTATTTTCATGGTACGCCGGGATCACGCTACGAACCTTTCTTTGGGGATCAGGCAGCTCAAGCACAGGGTTACCGGATCATTGCCTTAGATCGGCCTGGAATGGGTCGATCAGACTACGTTAAAGGCCGCCGATTGTTGGATTGGCCTCAAGATGTACAAGATGTTGCTCAGCAGCTTGGGTTTAGCCGTTTTGGCGTGATGGGAATGTCCGGTGGAGGGCCTTATGTTCTGGCCTGCAGCTATGCCATTCCAGAACACCTGGAGTTCTCGATCCTGATGGGAAGTTGGGGACCTGTGGCCGCAGAGCCCAGTTTATGGCAGGAGATGGCTCCTTTAGATCGATTCTTTGGTCAGCTTTCTCGGACTGTACCCTGGGTCTTTTATGTGCCATTTGGGTTCCTAGGAGTTGCAGCCAAGCGACTATCACCTCACCGTTTCATGAGGATGCTGGAGAGCTCGATGAGTAGTACGGATCAACAGCTCCTAGCCGATCAGGAGATGGCTCAATTTTTCGCAGATGATGTGGCGGAAGGATTTCGTCAAGGATTTCGAGGCCCAGCGGATGACGCGATCCTTCTGTACCGGGATTGGGAATTTAGGGTTGAGGAGATCGAGATCGAGGTCCATCTGTTTCATGGGCAGGAGGATCGGTTCGCACCCTACAGATTTGCAGAGTACTTTGATGAGAAGATCTCTAGAACAAGACTGCACAATTATCCAGGAGAAGGACATTTATTCTTTATGAAAAGTCTGGGTGATGTATTTCAAC
This sequence comes from uncultured bacterium, assembly GCA_964429885.1. Taxonomy (GTDB): domain Bacteria; phylum Cyanobacteriota; class Cyanobacteriia; order Thermostichales; family Thermostichaceae; genus CAYSEO01. Next base: position 5,235 of record CAYSEO010000188.1, on the reverse strand, counting down.
AGATCAACGTCGAGAAGCAGATACATGTGAGAGAGCCTGGAGGGCAGGATGTCTAGCTCACTGAGTTACAAGGATCTTAAGTTTGAATTTCCAGGCTAGGCTTTCTCCTCTGAATTCCAATGGAATGCCTTCGGCACACTTCGTGAATAACAGTCAAGAGAGTAATGTCTTGGTCCGAGCCGATCTTTGGAGGAACCCGTGGCGAAGTCAGCAGATATTGGAGGTAAACGTCTCATCAGTCTGGATCCCAATGCCTGGGCTCGTT
>CAYSEO010000188.1:0-4870 GCA_964429885.1 uncultured bacterium | reverse complement strand
TATTGAGAGAATCACCCTGGTATCAACAGATCTTGCAGGAGGGAGAACAGCTAGGGGAGCAGCGAGGAGAACAGCGAGGACTCAGACTGGGGATCCAACAAGCTCATCTCGATGATCTACTGGAAGTTTTGGAGATCCGGTTTGGTACCGTTCCTCAGGAGATCCAAGCCCGGTTGAGGATCCAAGATGCGGATCAACTGCGTCAACTGTTCCGAGAGGCTCTGACCTGTTCTGATCTGGAGACCTTTCAGCAGCAAATTGACAATGAGTGATCTGGATCATTCCACCAGATGACAGGCGACGTAGTGCCCTCCCCCCACATCCCGAAACTCCGGCTCCGGATCCTGACGACACCGATCCTCAGCCCAAGGACACCGGGTATTGAAGTTACACCCCTGAGGCGGATTCACTGGACTGGGCACATCCCCCTTGAGAATGATCCGCTCCCGCTGCCGCTCCACCTCCGGATCCGGGATCGGCACCGCCGACAGCAACGCCTGAGTATAAGGATGTAACGGGCTTCCGTAGAGAGCATTACGATCCGCTAGCTCCACGATCTTGCCCAGATACATGACCGCTACTCGATCGGAGATATGCCTCACCACACTCAGATCATGGGCGATGAACAGATAAGTGAGGCCGAACTGATCCTGTAGTCGCTCCATCAGATTGATCACCTGAGCCTGGATCGACACATCCAAAGCAGAGATCGGCTCATCACAGACAATGAAATCCGGGTTCAGGGCTAGAGCCCGCGCGATCACGATCCGCTGCCGTTGTCCCCCTGAGAACTCATGGGGATAGCGATTGATGAAGTTGGGGTTGAGACCCACCACATCCAATAGCTCCCGCACCCGCTCCTGTTGCTGCTTCCCCCTGGCGATATTGAATACCGTCAACGGTTCCCCCACGATCGCCCCCACTGTCTGACGAGGATTGAGAGAGGCAAAGGGATCCTGAAAGATCATCTGCAGCCGTCGTCGCATCTTGCGCAGATCTTCCTTCTCCAATTGGGTTAGATCTTGATCCTCGAAATAGACATGACCGCCTGTAGGCTTGTACAGCTGTAGGATCGCTCGTCCTGTGGTGCTCTTGCCACAACCGGATTCTCCCACTAACCCGAGAGTCTCCCCTCGGCGGACCTCAAAAGTGAGACCATCAACCGCCTTAACCGCCCCCACCTGTTTCTGGATCAGAATGCCCCGTAGGATCGGGAAGTGCATCTGCAGATTCTCCACCCGCACCAGAGCAGGGGAGTCAGTGGATCCCAGGCGAGCCCCATTACTGTTCATGATCGCCTCAGCCATTGCCTTGGATCACCTTTCCCGCTGCTGCTTTGTACAGATGCTCTCGCCCTTGAGGTTTCACCCAACAGGCCACCCGATGCCCCGTGGCCACCGGCTCCAGATCCGGATCTGCCTCAGTGCATGGGTCGATGGCGAACTGACAGCGAGCCGCGAATGGACAGCCCTGGGGATAGTTGAGCAGATCTGGCGGTAACCCCTCGATTGGTTGCAGTTGATCAGAGCGCACCCCATCCACCCGAGGAATACTCTGTAACAAGCCGATGGTATAGGGATGACGAGGATTGCGATACAGCTCCTGTAAGGGGGCCTCCTCCACGATCTGACCCGCGTACATAACCACGATCCGATCCGCCAACCCCGCTAGAAAGGCCAGATCATGGGTGATCCAGATGATGGACATGCCGATCTCATCCCGCAGTTGCTTGACCAACTCCACGATCTGAGCCTGGATCGTCACATCTAGAGCTGTGGTAGGTTCATCCGCGATCAATACCTTGGGCCGACAGGAGAGACCCATGGCGATCATCACCCGCTGTCGCATCCCCCCGGAAAACTGATGGGGATAATTATCCACCCGTTCCGCTGCCGCCGGGATCCCCACCAATTCTAGGAGCTCGATCGCTTGCCGTCGGGCCTGAGCGGGGGTCATGTCCATGTGTAGCTGCAATGATTCCGTCAACTGACGGCTGACTTTGAGCACCGGATTCAGAGAGGTCATCGGATCCTGGAAGATCATGGCTAGCCGATTGCCTCGGATCTTGCGCATCTCCCGATCCGACAGCTTCAGCAGATCGCGACCCTCAAACCATACCTCACCGCCCGTGATCTGGCCTGGAGGAGAAGGCACCAACCGCATCACCGATAACATGCTCATGCTCTTGCCAGAACCGGATTCCCCCACGATCCCGAGGGTCTCCCCCTCCTGGACCTGTAGAGAGATCCCGTTCACCGCCTGGGCTACTCCATCCTGGGTGAAGAAGCGGGTCTCCAGTTGCTTAACCTCTAGGACTGATGTCATCGATAGGGGCCTCTCGGCTGCGGTGGCACGCACTTCTGTCCTAAAGCGATTCTTTAAGATCACTCCTCTGCTACCCAGAGTAAACACACTTTACCTGGAGATCGAGAGGGGACTCTTAAGTCTCGCAAATGTTTACACCGGCTCAGGTTTAGTTACGTGGCAGTCTGATTTAAAGACTGAGGGTCAGAGTAATGCGATCGATCCGGGCGTACTGTAGCTAACCTTACATAAACCCAGGGTTGTCCTGGTAGTGTGGGCGCAGGGTTGAGGCAATGCTAAAACAGTTCTCTAGGAACATAGCAGTTGGATCCCTGGATCTTTTCTTTCATTACTATTGAGGAACTCCCATGCAGCGCGGTCGGAGCGGACACTTCTCTGGAATGGTATTACTTTTGCCCCTGTTGACTGGGGTGGAGATCCCAGCTGGGATGGCTCAGTCACACTCGTCTCAGTCGGATCCGGTGCTGCTGGCTCAGGCGGAGGAGGACACGACCCTACGGATGCTCTATTGGCAAGCCCCGACTCTACTCAACCCGCATCTGTCTACGGGCACCAAGGACTTTGAGGCCAGCCGGATCGTCTATGAGCCTTTGGCTAGCTTTAACGCTGCGGGAGAGATCATTCCCTTTCTAGCGGAGGAGATCCCCAGCCTGGAGAATGGCGGTATCGCTGAGGACTTTACCTCTGTTACCTGGAAGCTGAAGGAGGGAGTCACCTGGTCCGATGGGGAGCCCTTTACGGCGGAGGATGTGGTGTTCACCTACGAATACACCATCAATCCAGAGGTGGGATCGGTGACCCTGGCTAACTATGAAGTGGTGGAAACGGTGGAGGCCGTGGACGATCTGACGGTCAAGATCACCTTTAAGGAGCCAACGGTAGCCTGGTTTCTACCCTTTGTAGGCACCAATGGCATGATCATTCCCGAGCATGTATTTGCGGAGTTTAATGGCCCTAATGCCCGGGAGGCGGAGGCCAATCTAGAGCCCGTGGGCACAGGTCCGTTCATGGCGACGGAGTTCCGCCCTGGGGATGTGGTGGTATATGAGGCCAACCCCAACTTTCGGGAGGAGGGCAAGCCCTATTTTCAACGGATCGAGTTGAAGGGGGGCGGGGATGCCACCTCGGCGGCCCGAGCGGTTCTCCAAACTGGGGATGCGGATTACGCCTGGAATACGCAGGTGGAGGCAGCGATCTTGGATCAGTTGGAGGCCAATGGCATCGGTCGGGTATTGCCTAAGCCAGGGCCGGATGTGGAGCGGATCCTGTTTAACTTCTCCGATCCCAATCAGGAAGTGGATGGGGAGCGAGCCCACAAGGATACAGAGCATCCCTTCTTTACCGATCGGCGGGTGCGAGAAGCCTTTACCCTGGCCATCAATCGGCAGGTGATCGCGGAGCAGCTGTATGGTCAGGCGGGCAACCCCACGATCAACTATCTGGTCTCCCCAGAGAACGTCCGATCCAGTGCCACCTATGAGTACGATCTGGAGCGAGCGGCGGCGTTGCTGGATGAAGCCGGTTGGGTGGATTCTGATAACAATGGGGTCCGGGATCAGGATGGGGTGGAGATGTCGGTTTTATTCCAGACCTCCGTCAATCCCCTACGCCAGAAAACCCAGGAGGTGATCAAGCAGGATCTGGAGTCCATCGGGGTGGAGGTGGAGCTGAAGAGCACCGACGCTAGCATCTTCTTTGACAGTGAGCCTGCTAATCCTGATAACATCGGCCACTTCTACGCCGATCTGCAGATGTACACCACCAACAACGAGAGCCCTGATCCCACTGGCTACATGCGCAATTACTTATGTGAGGAGATCGCTCAACAGGAGAATGGCTGGTCACGGGACAATCGATCTCGCTACTGCAATCCCGAGTACGACGCCTTGTTTGAGGAGGTAACCCAGGAGACGGATCCGGAGCGGCGCAACCAGCTGTTCATCCAGATGAATGACTTCCTGGTCCAGGAGGACATCGCCGTCATGCCGATCATCGATCGCACCAGTCCAGCTGCAGCAGCCAATAGCTTGGTGGGACCGGATCTCACCCCCTGGGATCTGGAGCCCTGGAACATTAAGGACTGGCGTCGCGAGTAGGCTGGAGGACTGCACGACCCAATGCACCTGACCTACACTCGATCCTGCACACTGGCTGAAGCAAACATGAGGTGACTGATGATGTCGAGATCTTTGCATCCCCGTCGGCTGAGTCGTTGGCTGTTGCCCTTTGCTCTCCTGGTGGGTGGGGGGATGGAGGTGGTGGGGATGACCTCCCAGATCTCTCGGGCTGAGGAACGGACCCAAACCCTGATCGCTCAGGGGGAGGATACCCTCCGGCTGTTGTACTGGCAGGCTCCCACGAGCCTCAACCCTCACCTGTCCACCGGCACTAAGGATTTTGAGGCCAGCCGGATCACCTATGAACCTCTGGCGAGCTTTAATGCGGCTGGGGAGATGGTGCCCTTTCTGGCGGCGGAGATCCCTTCCATTGAGAATGGCGGCGTGGCGGATGATTACTCCTCGGTGTCCTGGACTCTCAAGGAGGG
>CAYSEO010000187.1:0-8629 GCA_964429885.1 uncultured bacterium | reverse complement strand
CCCGCCCCTTCCCCCATGAGCTACAGATCCCGCTAACCGTGCAGCAACTGGTGATCCGCTGTCTGGAGAAGGAGCCCCAGGATCGGTTTGAGTCGGTGATAGATCTGGACGCCGCGCTACAGGCCGCTCAACAAGCTAAATTCACCGCTACCTCTCCCCCGATCCCAACATCTGGATCTGAACCTAGGCCTCAACCCCGTTTTCCCAGTTGGGCCTGGGCTAGTCTTGCCCTATTACCGCTCGGGATCTGGGTTGGGATCAGTCTCCTTCCCCCTACCTCGCCATCGGGATCTTCTCCAGAACCCGCCGAGACTCCCCCAGATCTGGACAGTCAGACCCGGCCCCTGCTCCTGCGAGGATTATTACTCCTCCAGCAAGGAGATCCGATCCAGGCTGCCGTTGCTTTTGAGGAGGCGGTGACGTTGGATCCCGAGAATGGTAGAGCTCAAGCGGGATTGGGGATCGCCCTCAGCCGTCTGGATCGATTGGACAAAGCTGAGGGCGTGGTGCAGACGGCCCTGGAACTGGAGCCCCAAGATTCCTTTGTGCGAACGGCCCAGGGGATCTATCTGATGCAGCGCCAAGAGTGGGAACAGGCCAGAACCGAGTTTGAGCTGGCGATCCGCCTCAATTCAGACAACTACCTGGCTCAAGCCGCCCTGCAGGAACTCGCCACCCTCATCCCCGATCCGGTTAACGATGTCGCAACTGAGTGATCAGATCGGCCCGCTCCATCAAGGCCTCCGGCATATCCGGCCCCGTCACGATCACATCCAACGACACCGGACGGGTATCCAACATCTCCAGAGCCACCTCCTCCTGAACCAAGCCCAAGCGAATGGCCAAGCTCAGCTCATCCAACACGATCAGGCCATAGTCCTGACTGGCCACCGCCCCACAGGTGAACTGCCAAAGCCCCTGAAAGGCTAGATGTTCCTCCGGCTCCAGATGGGGGGTATCGATATAGCGATGGATGCCACACCGCACCCAGGTGAGATGGTTGCCCAGGGTCATGCCCCGTTCTGGCCCTTGGTTGATGCCCCCCTTGAGGAACTGCACCACCAACACGGGAGTGCCCTGCCCAGCAATGCGTAGGGCCTGCGCCATCACCGGGGTATAGGATCCTCGACCGGGATTGGTATAGAGCTGTAACGTGCCCTGGGGTACCAACAGGGAGGCGGAAATCGGGGCAGGGGGGGCTTCCAGTTGAGGAGACATGATCTACAAGTAGTGGAGGGGTCTGAGCTATGGACTCCATCAAACACCACTCCTGTTGATCCCGTCAATTGACGTCTTGGTATTCTTGAACACATAAAGGGGCTTGTTTCCTACGGATGCCAAACCGACAACCCCAGAGGGCACTCTGCTGATCCCGGCTGTCCCCCCCGCCCTATCCCTCGGCAAATGTTGCCAATCCTTGACTCAAGTGCAGCGGTCACGAAAGGTGTCGAGCTATGAACTTGGGTAACAAGCGAGGCAGGAACCGAGCTCTAAGTCGATCAGCACCATTGCTTTGACGGCCATGATGTAATCCATATAGACGTTTTTGCCGATCGAGTTGGTTTACAGTTGAGGCAGCGTGAGGCAGTGTCTGGCGTGATCATGTCCTCTCCTCCTACAGATCGTCCCTTCTGGTTGGCCTGGAATCGGATCCGGGGCGTGGGTCCCCATCGCATGAAGCGCCTGGTGCAGCAGTTGGGATCGTTGCAGCAAGCTTGGGATGCGGATGTTGAGCAATTGCAACAGGTGGAGGGCATTGGGGGACAGGTGGCGGAGACGATCCGGGGGGAGCGACAGCGGTTGGATCCGGAGCAGGTGTTGACGCAGGCGACAGCGGCAGGGATTCCGTTGCTGACTCCAGCGGACTCAGGGTATCCGGCATTGCTTTGGGAGATCCCGGATCCGCCCCCAGTGTTGTATGTCCTGGGGGATCAGCCCCAGTGGGCACCGACGGTGGCGATCGTGGGCACCCGTGCCCCTACCGCCTATGGCCGCCGTTGGACGGAACAGATCGCCCGTGCTTTGACGGAGGCGGGATGTGTGATCGTCTCGGGTCTGGCGGCGGGGGTGGATGGGGTGGCTCATCAGGCCTGTTTGCAGGCGGGGGGGCATACGATCGCGGTCTTGGGCACAGGGGTGGATCAGATCTACCCGGCCCGTCACCGGCAGCTGTATCGTCAGATCCGCTCTCAGGGAACGTTGGTGAGTGAGTTTCCCCCTGGAACTCAACCGGCTAAGGAGAATTTTCCCCGGCGTAATCGTGTGATCGCAGGGCTCTGTCGCACCACTCTGGTCATGGAGGCCCCGGAGCGTTCGGGTGCCCTGATCACCGCTTATCTAGCCAATGACTACAATCGGGATGTTTATGCTCTGCCCGGTAATATCGATGTGGCGGAGGCGCGGGGTTGTTTGAAGTTGATCCGTAATGGGGCCAGTCCGATCCTGAGCATTGAGGAATTGATCGCTGATCTGGAGTTGATCCCCACTCAACTGAGTCTTGGGGAGGGGGTTGCCCTTAACTCTGATGCTCCGCCCCTGTTAAAGGGAGATCAGGAGACGATTTGGCAGGCCCTTGATCATGAACCCTTGTCATTGGATGCTCTAGCGCAACGAACCCAGCTGGAGATCGAGATCCTCTCCAGTACCCTGCTGATCATGGAGTTGGAGGGGTGGGTGGTACAGATGCCGGGGATGCGCTATCAGAGAGCTACGGGTCGTTAGGGATCCGCTCATTGCGTTAGGATACGCCTGAATGGGTTGTTTTCAAGTTTGTGAGGTGGGCGATGGGGATGCAAGAGATGAGCAGTCGGTTGATTCTAGGGACCGTGATCAGTGGTCTCGGTTTGATCTGGGGTGGAGCTTCAGTGCTGGCTCAGGAGGAGGAACCCTTAGAGGCTGGAGTTGCCGCGACCAGCAGCCCTTCCTCAGCCGTTCGTCTGGAGGAACGATCCTTTAAGCGAGATGTGGATGAGGCGATCCTGCCTGTGGCTGAGATCTTCGCCGATCCCCCTACCACGGTGGAAGGGGCACAGCTGCTCTCCGATCAGTTGGATGGTATTGGGGTAGGTAAGAATAGCCAGATCGCTGAGATCCTCTGTACGATCGAGACCCTGGAGGTGGCTCCTCGTCAGGAAACCCTCACCTTCATCAACTATCACCTCAACAAGGTGGGCCAACTGTTGACCCTCTTTTCCGATCTGCAAGGTCCTGAGATCGTCACGGTGTTGGATGAAGCGGCGACAGCGGATCCGGATGCTGTGTTCCTGTACATTCATGCCGCTATGCAGGCGAGAGACTGTGTGCCTGAGGACTTCATCGCCATCGTGGTGGAAGCAGAGCAGACTCGTGTGGAGACGGTGAACACGATCCGGGAGTGATTTCAAATCTACCTCCGTGATCGAACATGATCTGGTGGCGGAGCAGGCGCTGATCCCGTTGGTGCGATCCCATGCGGCCCAGGCGGAGAGCTTGGGGGATCGGGTCAGCCGCTATTGGTACGGGCTCGCTACAACCGGGTGCGACCGGAGGATGTGCCGCAGTTGATCGAACACCATTTCCCTGCACCGGTAACCCAATACTAAAGTCAGGACAATCCTGCCATGATCACCTCCATCTTGCTCTGGACTGGATGTTGTGCCTGGGGCTGTCTAACCGGGATCTTCTTCGCTCTCCCGACGCTATCTCCTTGGCTCGGCTCAGCGGGGATCGGACTGGCTCTAATCTACTGTGGGGCGGTGTGTCTCTGGGGCAAAGGGGCGATGAGTGTCGCTATGGGCTTAACGATTGCGGCTACCTTCGCCTATGTGATCGTGACTCGAACGGATTTCTCAGTGGTTAACTATGGTGTGGCCATGGTGATCATCTTTAACCTACTTCTGTTTGGTTACGCGGGAGCTTCTTTGATCGCTTTCCTACCCCCGTGGAGCTCCTGGCTGATTCTGGCTGGGGTGTTTGGGGGATCTCTGGGTCTGGGATGGATATTGGGGTTGATCTTTGGCTGAGGATCGGTAGATAGAACGTTGGTTGCGATGATCTGGCTACCTTTTCTCTAATAAGGTGACAAATTCCTCGAGGACTTCGACATAATCCGATTCCCGACAGAGCCCGATCTCTAACAGCAACTCCTGACCTTAGCTCAGTTTCTGACTCAACCAGCTCAACCAGTTCAATCCCATCTTCAGGTAGCTGATTCCCCAGGCAAGAGATGTTTATCCTAGGCCTATTTACTCATTTTTTGGAGAAAATTTGCCACTGTTCAGATTCATTGGTAACCAAACGGCTCTCCTGGTTATGCGATGGAATTGATGTCTCCTGCACCCTGGGATCCTTATCCTCTTATCCTGCCGGGCATTGACACCGGGGCGTCCTGTGCAGCCACCCTGGGTCCAGGAGAGTCGCCAGAAGAGCCTACAACCGTCCGATCAGCCAATAGGTTTCCATCTCTCCCTTGCCTTTGACCATGATCGGACCCCGGCGCTCGAAGTGGTACTTGTCCTTGAGCAACTCCTGGGTGACGGCGGACACTTGAATGCGCTGGGGCAAGCCCTGCGACTCCATGCGGCTGGCCACGTTCACCGCATCCCCCCACAGATCGTAGATGAATTTGCGAATGCCGATCACCCCCGCGATCACAGAACCCGTATGGATGCCAATCCGCAGTTGAAAGGGCAGATGATCGACCCGTTGAAACTGAGCAATGGCCGCACGCATCTCCAAGGCCATCTCCGCCACAGCCTCTGCATGGTTAGGACGGGGGATCGGCAGACCTCCAGCCACCATATACGCATCCCCAATGGTCTTGATCTTTTCCAAGCCATAGGACTCCGCCAAGCGATCAAACCGGGAGAAGATCTGATTGAGCAGATCTACCAAAGCGGTGGGGGGTAGGACTGAAGCCAGGGGAGTGAAGTTGACGATATCCGCAAACAAGACCGTGGCGGTGTCGAAGCGTTTGGCGATGGCAGTTTGGGCATGCTTATGGCGCTGCTTCAGCTGATCGACGATGGCCTTGGGTAGGATATTCAACAACAGCCGCTCCGACTTTTCCTTTTCCAATCGCAGGTCCACCTCCGCCTGCTTCCGCTTCGTGATGTCCTCTACCACACTGACAAAGTACAGGGCCTGACCTTGGCGATCCTTGACGATACAGGCATTCTCCGCCGTCCAGATCAGACAGTCATCTTGACGCCGCACCAGGGCCTCGAAGTTGGTCAGGATCCCCTGTTGATGAATGCCAGTCAGTAGACGCTCCCGATCCACTGGATGAGCATAGAGATCCTGAATCCCCCGTCGGTTCGCCAGTAAATCCTCTGGGGAATTGTAGCCGTAGATGTGGGCCAGGGCCTGATTGGCGCTCAGGTAGCGTCCGTCCAAGGTGATCTGGGCGATACCTTCAATGGCGCTCTCAAAGATGGTGCGATATTGGGTCTCAGCGTCATGGAGCAGGGCCTCGATGGTGTCCCCATGTTGTACCGTGGTCTCCAACAGGATCTCCAGATCTTCTTTGTCTTTAGAGGTGATGGATAGCAGGGAGCTGAGCTCCGTCGCGGAGGCTCGTAGGGCAGTTTCCACACGACGACGTTCCTCGATCTCCGCCTGCAGATGTTGGTTGAGGTCGTAGAGCTGGGCCTCGATGGTGTCGGAGTGGGCGGTGGTGGTCTCGAGGAGGATCTCCAGATCCGCCTTCTCCCCCTTGATCTGGGCGAGTTCCTGTTCGAGAGTTGCGATCTTGTTGAGCAGGGCCTGGAGAGAGGGATCGGCAGCGGTCACCGGGCAGTTCCTAAGGTTGACATCCACAGCCCCCTTATTCTAATTCCAGAACCAAACTGGGCAGCAGCCGCTTCAGGTTCTTGAGGGATTTGCCCTGCCAGGGGATGGCCTGGGACCCCTTGACGATCATCTGGATGCCTCCCTGTTGCCGCACCCGGATCACGAATTTGGAGAGCACGTTGATGCCAGAGCTATTCAGAAACTCCAGCTCCTGCAGATCCAGGGTGATGGTCTCTGAGCCCAGCTCCAGTTGCTCATCCAACAGCTGGACGATGGGAGCATACTCCTCCGCGCCATTCAGCCGCAATGAGCCTTGAAACCAGACCGTGCCTGCGTCATGTCCATCGGTTGCGATCCTACAGGTCTCCGTCTTGATCTCCATAGCGAGGTGTTCTCCGCCCTATACCTCGATCTGTACGATGGTGGTGACCAGGGTGATCGGGGGCTCGCCCTCGAGTGCCTGAAACACCCAGCCTACCTTAGCGCCATAGTCATTGATCATGGTGAGCAGGCCCACCCCTGACTGAGTACTGTCGGGATCCATGGCGTTCTCCTCCAGTTTCTGGAAGTACAGCTCTTGGGGGTCCTCCGTCAACAGCTGCTGGATCAGGGCTTGGAAGGACTCTACCTGAGTGGGGCTGAGGGAGTTGGTGGTGGTGAAGATCAGCCGCTCCGGATAGAGGCGTAGGGCAATGCTGATGGGCCGCCAGGATCTCTCGTCATTGAACTTCATGGCGTTTTCCAGCAGCTCATTGGCCACATAGGTGGCGGCTCCCTTCAGCTCCAACTGACGCTTGCGATCGTGGGCAGAGGGGTTGGACTCCCCCGGAAAGAAGGTGAGTAGGTAATCGGCGATGAAGTCTGCTGATAGCCCATTACTGCGCCAACGATGTTGCAGCGGCAGGGAACTGGGGGCAAACTGCAGCCGTAGCCATTCCTCACTCTGAGGCAGATCGTCGCCGATCTCCCCAAAGGTCTGAGCCTGGGTGGGGATGTGTTGGGTTAGCATGGGGCGCGATCATCAAGCATCCCCATAGCTTATCAAGGATCGCCGACTTGCATGGGGATCGGGCCTAGTGGGTGAGGCGGAACGGGGTTGTGGGCCAGATCTGTGGGTAACCAGACGCTGACGGTGGTGCCCTGTCCCAGCTGGCTCTGGATCTGGATCCATCCCTGGTGAGTGGTGACGATCGCTTGGGCGATGGCCAGCCCGAGGCCCGAACCGCTAGGACCCGAGTGCCGTTGGGGATGTTTTGTGGGATGGGAACGAGCCGGATCCACCCGATAAAACCGCTCGAACAGCTTGGGGATCGCCTCAGGGGGAATGCCGATCCCGGTGTCCTGCACCTGGATCTGGAAACCTGGCTGGCTGAGATGATCCATCGGCTGCAGTTGGATCGTGATCTGGCCACCGCTGGGGGTGTACTGGAGGGCGTTGCCGATCAGGTTCGTAAACAGACGGGTCAGTTGATCCGGATCTCCCCGTAGCTGAAACGGTTCCTCCTCTCCTGCCGGGGGATCGAGATCTAACTCTAGGGCGATCTGCTTCTCCTGGGCCTGGGGTTGGTGATCGGACCAGACCTCCAGCAGGATGCCATCCAAGGCACAGGGGATCGGGGTAAAGGGTACGATGCCACTATCCTGGCGGGCCAGAAACAGCAGATCCTCCACCAGTCGTCCCAGCCTGAGGGTGAGTCGTTCCACGGCAGACCAGCTCTGGCGGGCCTCGGGGTTGAGCTCGGGATCGGCAAGGGCCACCTGCACTGTGGTTTGGATGCTGGCGATGGGGCTTCTCAGCTCGTGGGAGGCATCAGCGGTAAACCGTTTGAGGCGCTGGTAGGAGTCCCGTACCGGCTGCATGGCCAGACCGGAGAGGAACCAACCGATGGCTGCGGTGGAGGAGACCATCAGAGAGAGACCCAGGGCCAGATCGATGCTGAGTTGGCGGATCGGTTTGGTGACCTCGAACCAGGGATGGCTGACCCGCAGGTAGCCCAGCAGTTGGGGACCGGAGCGGATCGGTTCGGTCCGCTGGCGCAGGGTGTAGCCGGAGGGCAGTTGGATCGTCTGGCCCCAGCGATGGAACTGGAGCGGGATCGCCTGGGTGACCTCGGAGGTGGACCAGAGTCGTTCTCCTGTGGGAGCGAACCATTCTAATTCAATGTGATCCTCCTCCCCTTCTGGAAAGGTGACCCCAGCTTGGGAAAGGAACCGATCGGGTCTGAGGATCTGAGGTTCGGTGTTGGGGGAAGTTTGGGGCGGGATAGCCCGTTCCACCACCTCCACCACATGCTTGAGGGTGTCATCGACGCGTTCGATCAGGGTGTGACGCACGTAGAGGTAGAAGCCGCTGGCGAATAACAACAGCAAGACGGCGGTGACCAGGGTGTACCAGAGGGCCAACCGTCGGCGGGTCGCCTGAAATACGGTGTCTGGAGTCGGAGCAGTGCGGGTCACGAGCAAGGGGGAATGACGCTATCTCCACCTTGACAGATCTAGAGGGAGCGATCGGGATGCTCCCATGCAGATCAGGTCCAAACTCAGACTCAAGCAGTTCTACAACTCCGGCATGATCCCATTGATGGCGATGATCTCCTGGATCACCGATCGCACCACCGGAGCCGCCACAGAGGATCCATAGGCGTCATCTCCTTGGGGCTCATCCACCACCGCCAGGATCACATAATCCGGCTCCATGGCAGGGAAAAAACCAATAAAACTGGTGATCCGTTTCTGTTTGTAATACCCTCCCCCATTGGCCTGAGCTTTCTGAGCCGTGCCCGTCTTGCCCCCGATCTCGTAGCCTTCAATATGAGCGGTCTTACCGGTGCCAAAATCCACCACATCTCGCATCTGAGCC
>CAYSEO010000186.1:0-8752 GCA_964429885.1 uncultured bacterium | reverse complement strand
ATGCCCAGGTGGCGGCGTTGAGCGACTATCTGCAGCCGGACACGCTGGTGGTGATCGATGAGCAGGCCCAGTGTCAGGCCCATGGGCAACAGTGGGTCAACCATGCTGAGGATCAGTGGCAGACCTTTCAGGCGGAGTATCCCGAGTCTCCCCCTCTGCATCGCGCCTTCGGGGAGGTGCTCCCGGATCTGGATGGATTTCCTCAGATCCAGGTCTCCGAGCTGTCCACGGTGGGTCCAGGGATCGATTGCAACTGTCGTTCCATCACCGCTATCCCCCATCAGTTTGGACAACAGGCCAAGGCGATCCGAGAACATCGGCAACAGAGCGCTCAGGTGTGGCTGATCTCGGCTCAACCCTCCCGGACGGTGGCCTTGCTGCAGGAACATGATTGTCCCTCTCAGTTTGTTCCCAATCCTAGAGACTTTCCGGCGATCGATCGGTTACAGGAGACGGTGACTCCAGTGGCCCTCAAATATACCGGGTTGGCGGAATTGGAGGGGGTGATCCTGCCTCTGTTCAACCAGGTGATCTATACGGATCGGGAGTTCTTTGGTCAGCGCACTTTGGCTACCCCTAGTTATGTGCGTAAGCGGCGGCGGGCTCGCTCTCGACAGGTGGATCCCAATCTCCTGCAGCCGGGGGATTATGTGGTTCACAAGGCCCATGGCATCGGTCGATTTCAAAAGATGGAGACCATCACTGTCGATCGAGAAACCCGTGAGTATCTGGTGATCCAGTACAGCGATGGTTTGCTACGGGTCGCAGCAGATCAGCTCAACTCCTTATCTCGCTATCGAGCCACTTCAGAAAAGCCCCCAGCCTTGAATAAGATGCAGGGCAAATCCTGGGAGAAGACGAAGAACAAGGTCAAGAAGGCGGTACAAAAGGTAGCCTACGATCTGTTGGAGCTCTACGCCAAGCGAGCGGAACAGCGGGGCTACGCCTTCCCAACGGATACCCCCTGGCAACAGGAGATGGAGGATTCTTTTCCCTATCAGCCTACCCCCGATCAGTTGAAGTCGATCCAGGACGTTAAATATGATATGGAACAGGATCAACCGATGGATCGGTTGGTGTGTGGGGATGTGGGTTTTGGTAAAACGGAGGTAGCGATCCGGGCCATTTTCAAGGCGGTGATGTCTGGGAAACAGACGGCCTTACTGGCTCCAACAACGATCTTGACTCAGCAGCATTACCATACTCTCAAGGAACGGTTTGCCCCCTATCCGATCAAGATCGGTCTGTTGAATCGGTTTCGCACTACCGAGGAACGTAAACAGATCCAGTCCTGGTTAGCGACCGGAGAGCTGGATGTGGTGGTGGGCACCCACCAGTTACTGGGCAAGTCCGTCAACTTCAAGGAATTGGGCTTATTGGTGATCGATGAGGAGCAACGGTTTGGGGTCAATCAGAAGGAAAAGATCAAGGCGATGAAATCCCAGTTGGATGTGCTGACCCTGACGGCTACTCCGATCCCTCGCACCTTATATATGTCCCTCTCCGGCCTACGGGAGATGAGCCTGATTACCACGCCTCCCCCCTCCCGTCGTCCGATCAAAACCCATCTCTCTCCTTACAATCCTGAGGTTGTCCATAGTGCCATTCGTCAGGAATTGGATCGAGGCGGTCAGATCTTTTATGTGGTGCATCGGGTGGAGGGCATCGAGGAGGTGTGTGATCGATTGCGCCAGATGATTCCCAACGCTCGGATCTCTGTAGCCCATGGGCAGATGCCGGAGGGGGAGCTGGAGGCCACCATGTTGACCTTTAATAATGCGGAGACGGACATCCTCGTGTGTACCACCATTGTTGAGTCCGGTTTGGATATCCCTCGGGTGAACACGATCTTGATCGAGCGGGCGGAGCATTTTGGTCTGTCTCAGCTGTATCAGTTACGGGGTCGGGTGGGCCGATCGGGAGTGCAAGCCCATGCCTGGCTGTTTTATCAGGAGAATAAGGCGTTATCTGAGGATGCCCAGAAGCGGCTGCGGGCCATTCAAGAGTTTGCTCAATTGGGATCAGGCTATCAGTTGGCCATGCGGGATATGGAGATCCGGGGAGTCGGAAACCTGTTGGGGACGGAGCAATCCGGTCAGTTGAATGCGGTGGGCTTCGATCTATATATGGAGATGTTGCAGGATGCCATCAAGGAGATCCGAGGTCAGGAGATTCCAGTGGTGGACGATACTCAGATCGATCTCAATATCACGGCTTTGATTCCCCAAACCTACATACCGGACACGGATCAGAAGATGCAGGCTTATCGTCAGGTGGCGGCAGCCCAATCACGGGCAGAGCTGGGGCAGATCCAGATGGGGTGGGTCGATCGTTATGGACCGTTGCCCAAACCGGCTCAGGATCTGTTGCAGGTGATGGAGTTGAAGCAGTTGGCTCGTTCTCTGGGGTTCTCTCGGATCAAGCCCGCCAAAGAACATGTGATCTTGGAGACGCCGATGGCGGAACCGGCTTGGCAGAAGTTGCGAGATCTGTTGCCCAATCACCTCAAGACCCGATTTGTATATCAGTCGGGAACGCCCAATGCCAAAGTCACCGTGCGGGGGTTAGGGCAGATGGCGCCCGCGAAGCAGGTGGAGAGTCTCTTGCAGTGGCTGGAGAAGATGCAGGCGGGTCGGATCAAGGAGCAGTTGGTTACAGTGAATTGATGGGAGAGGGGATCTGTCCCTGAGCTCCTCTGTGTTTGCCTGATTCTGTTTGTAGAATGTCGAGCTTCCCCCTAGCTTGTTCTATAGATCCCTCCATCCAGAGCCGGATCCTGGCCCAAACCCTGGTCATTCTCAGAATTGAGTATTACCTTGAGAATGAGCGTTCCATAACAGCGTCCGGTCAACCTTGGCCTGACTCCCCCGATCCATATCCTTCCTCACTTGTCGAGCCATGATCATCGCCCTCATTCTGTACGCCGCCATCTGTCTACTGTTGCTCGGGATCGCCGTGAAGTTGGTGATGATAGCCTTCCGCCGCCCGGATCAGAGCCCTGAGAGCCTGGATCAGAGTCCTGCAACGACCTCCTCTGAGTCTCCCACCAAACCTCTATCCGCGTCAGAGTCACCTCGGCAAAGACGTAAAGTCAACAAGGGAGCCGCTAGTGTCAGTCGAGACGATCTGGTGGAGAAACTAGAGCGTCAGTTCCACAACAGCCCCTCCCTATCCTCCAACCCCGAGGAGTAAGCTCCCACCCCAGGATCGATCCGCTCCAGAGCCACCCAAAGCAGTACACTGGGATCTCAATATGCAGATCCGTTCCGGTTGGTGCTATGAAACTGGCAGCTCGTCTTGACCGCATCCCTCCCTACCTGTTCGCTGAGATCGACCGTAAAAAGCAGGCCCTGATCGATCAAGGGGTAGAGGTGATCAACTTCGGCATTGGGGATCCGGATCGACCCACCCCAGCCCATGTGTTGGCGGCGATGCACCAAGCCATTGATGATCCCGGTACCCATAACTATCCCCCTTACCAGGGCACCAAGGACTATCGGATCTCGGCAGCGGCATGGATGCAACGACGCTTTGGGGTCGAGGTGGATCCAGACACAGAGGTGGTCTCCTCCATTGGATCTAAGGAAGCGATCCATAATATTTATCTTGCTTTCGTGGAAGCGGGGGATGTGGTCCTGGTGCCCGATCCGGCCTATCCCGTCTATCGCACCTCCTCGATCTTTATGGGGGCGGACTACTACTCCATGCCCTTGCTGCCCGAGAACGGATTTCTGCCCAAGTTATCGGAGATCCCGGTAGAGGTGGCTCGCAAGGCGAAGCTGCTGTGGATCAACTACCCCAACAATCCGACGGGGGCACTGGCGCCCATGGAGTTCTTAGAGGAGGTGGTGGCCTTTGGTCAGCGCCATGAGATCTTGATCTGTCATGACAACGCTTACTCGGAGATGGCCTACGACGGCTACAAGCCCCCCAGTATCCTGCAGGTGCCTGGGGCCAAAGAGATCGCGGTGGAGTTCTTCAGCTGCTCCAAATCCTATAACATGACCGGTTGGCGGGTTGGATTCGTCACCGGTAATGGCATCGGGATCAAAGGACTAGGCCAGGTGAAGACCAATATCGACTCTGGGGTGTTCAAAGCGATCCAACAGGCGGCGACAGCTGGTTTCTCCACAACGGAGTCGGATCTACAGGCATTGATGTCCGTGTATCAGGAGCGGCGGGATGTAATTGTGGCAGGGCTCCGGGAACTGGGTTGGCCGATCGAGCCCCCCAAGGCAACTCTATATGTCTGGGCGCCGGTACCCAAGGGCTATACCTCCGCTGAGTTCTGCACCCTATTGTTAGAGAAGTGCGGGATCGTGGTTACCCCTGGCAATGGTTATGGGGAGTCTGGGGAAGGGTTCTTCCGGATCGCCTTGACGGTGCCTAAGGAGAAGATGACCTTGGCTCTAGAGCGGTTACAGCAGCAGGGGATCCGCTACGCCGACTAGAACTGATCGGGGGGGTGAGATGGGTAAGCATTGCAGTCGCCCCATTGCTGAGGACATGACGATCGTTTGACCTCAGGCTCCACCTGATCCGGGTGGGAGTAGCGACTGCAACAGTTCTCCTCTCAATCGAATTAAGCGAAGAGAACTCAGGTAGGCGGTTAGCGCTCCTCCTGCAACAGCATCGGATCCAGATTGAACAGCTCGTGTAGCGTCTGCATGGCGGCCCGCCGAGCCTCAATATCCCGCTTGGCCCGCAGCTGTACCATCGGATCATGCAGGATCTTGTTGACAATGCCCCGCGTCAGCGCATCGATCACCTCGATATGCTTCTCAGCAAAGTCCTTCCCAAGGCGAGACATGGCCTTCTCCAACTCCTGCTCCCGGATGCTCTCCACCTTCTGACGCAGACTGCTGATGGTGGGCACCGTCTCCAGGGAATGCCACCACTCCTGAAACTGCTCCACCTCCTGCTCCAGGATCCCCTCAGCCGCCAACATCAGCTTCTGACGCTGGGCCCGGTTCTCCGCCACGATCACCGACAGATCGTCCACATTGAACACCTGTACCCCAGGGATCGCCTCCACCTCCGCCGCGATATTGCGAGGCACGGAGATATCCACCAACATCAGATCCTGATCGGGCTGTAGCACTGACTCCAACTGCTCCCGATTCAGGATCGGCTCCGTTGCCCCCGTACTGGTAAACACCAGATGAGACTCCGCAGTACAACTCATCAGATCCACCATGGGCTGCACCGCGATCGGCTGATCGAACTGAGCTGCCAACTCCTGCGCCCGTTTCAGAGAGCGATTCACCACCGTCACATCCACCGCCCCCTTGGCCAGCAGATGTTGCACCAACAGACGAGCCATCTTGCCCGCCCCTACTACAGTGATCTTGCCCATGGCCAGGGTGCCCAGCTTATGTTGAGCCAGCTCCACCGCCGCTGAACTAATGGACATCGCCCCAGTGCCGATCTCAGTCTCCGATCGCACCCGCTTACCCGCTGTGATTGCCGCCTTGAACAGACGATTCAGGATCCGATCCATGCCCTTACAGGACTGACCCAGCCGCTGAGTCGTCTTCACCTGAGCTAGGATCTGACCTTCCCCCAGCACCAGACTGTCCAGACCCGCCGCCACCCGCATCAAATGGGTCACCGCATCCTCATAGATCAACATGAATAGATGAGGACGCAATTGAGTATGGGGAATCTGTTTGGACTCAGAGAGGAACTGGATCGTCTCGCGGATCCCACTTTCGATCTCAGGGGTGACCACATAGACCTCCAGCCGATTACAGGTGCTGAGGATCGCGGCCTCCTGAATATGGGCACATCCCTTGAGCTGAGTGATAGCCGTCTCCATCTCCGCCTCAGGAATGCTCAACTGCTCACGGATCTCAACCGGAGCGGTGCGATGGCTCAAACCGACGACTGCGATAAACATGTTTCTCCCTGATAACTCCTTGCGAAGGACCGTGTTCACACGTCTTTGCGATCAACAATCGTTTGTTATCCGATCCAGGCCGATGGCCGTTGCCCACCTGAGGAAGATCCGCCTCCAGGTAGAGGTAAACTTAACCCCCTATACAGCCTATCCGACGACTAAATTCAGTATCGGCTGCCATCCCGCCGATTTTGCTGAAGAGTTGTTACAGCCATCCAGGAGCTCGCTCACATTCTGTAACACCGTTTGCCGAGTTTTATGATAGGGCTCAAACCCAACTACAGTCAGATCTTTAGGCTCCCATAGACAGGAAAGCAGCAGCGATCCCAGGACCGCTCCTGCCCTCCCTATCTTGATCGACTCCAAGAGTTCAGATCCCCATCAGGGCACTCAGATCGCTTTAGCGCAGCAACACCTGGTTGGGCTGACGACCATCCCTCATGTGGATCGTGTCCACAAACCGGATCGTGCTGGACTGACTGGAGATCACCAAAGACTCTGTGCGATAGCCGCCGCCGAAGAAGCGCACCCCCTTCATCAGATCCCCGTCGGTGATGCCCGTTGCCGCAAACAGCACCTGCTCACCACAGGCCAGCTCCTCGCACTCAAACACCTTGGCCGGATCCTCGATACCCTTCTCCTTGAGCTCCTTCTCGGTCTCCTCCTTGGGAGGCAGATAGGTGCCCGCCTTCACCACCTCAGCGTCATAGATCAGTCGTCCCTGGAAGTGAGCCCCCAGACACCGCAAGGCCGCCGCCGAG
Organism: uncultured bacterium; assembly: GCA_964429885.1. Lineage (GTDB taxonomy): Bacteria > Cyanobacteriota > Cyanobacteriia > Thermostichales > Thermostichaceae > CAYSEO01. The sequence continues at coordinate 2,092 of CAYSEO010000186.1, read as the reverse complement.
ATCACCCCTTCCGGAGCTGCCCCGATCCCCATTAGGGCATGGATGCCGGAGCCCGAGAACCCACAGGAGAGGGCCGCCGAGATATCCCCATCTGTGATCAGCCGCACCCGGCCCCCAGCCTCGCGGATGTCCTTGATCAATTGCTCATGGCGAGACCGATCCATGACGATCACCACCAGGTCGCTGACCTCTCGGTTCAGACACTCGGCGATGATCTGGAGGTTCTTGGCCGGGGGATAGTCAAGATGCACCTTGCCCTTGGCTGCCGGGGGAGCCGCCAGCTTCTGCATATAGATATCAGGGGCATGGAGCAACCCCCCCTTCTCCGAGATGGCCAACACCGCCATAGATCCGTTCCGACCCCCCGCCACCAGGTTGGTGCCTTCACAGGGATCCACCGCGATATCGATCTCCACCAGCTCGTCCAAGCGGCAGAACTGCTCCGCATTGGGATGGGTACAGATGCCCACCTCCTCACCGATGTAGAGCATGGGGGCCTCATCCCGCGTCCCTTCTCCGATCACGATGCGGCCTCGCATGTTGATCTTGTTCATGCGCTCCCGCATGGCTTCCACTGCCACCTGATCCGCTGTGTTCTTCTCGCCTTTCCCCATCCAGCGAGCGGAGGCGATGGCGGCTTGCTCAACAACCTCGATGATCTCTAGCCCTAGCTTGCTATCCATAAGTTGTGCTCTCCCAACGGCTCAGCGGGTGTTCAGAGACAGGGAATCAGGGTCCAGTCGTGATTGATGCGCACCTGATCCTGCCCAAATAGTCTATCAGGGGACGGTGCCCGACTTCGCGCCAACTTTTTTGTCAACTTCTGGGGAGATTTGTCCACAGTGGACGGCCTTGCCGAGGCAGGGCTCTTAAGATTAATGAAGTACTGCGTTTATAACATCCCCATGATGATGGCCAGCTTCCGTTATACAAACTCCTCTTCCCAATTTCTCATCCTCAAGCTGACCGACTGCCATTGGGAGCGCACCCTGGTTCCTGGTCAGACCCTCACCTTCACCGCCGCTCCCGAGAGCCATCTGGAGATCTACTCTCCGGAACTGGCGGGCTGTGTGTTAGAGGATCGGATCCCTTGTCAGCAGCTGGAGCGTCATTATGCTGATCAGGTGACGGCAGCACCGATGCCTCGCTCCACCCACAAGGTCCCGGCTCTCTCTGCGGCCTAGGGATCTGAAAGATCCAACAGGTTATCTGATAAGTCCTCTTAGGATACCCCTATCTGGAATCCTATGGATCTAGATAGGGGAGGGGTTTGTCCGGGATCCGTTCCAGGCAGCTATTGTGGGCGGCATCTCGGAACGTTTGGATCTGCTCCACCTGATTGGCTTGTCCACAGGCGGGGCAATAGAGTATTTCTCCGATCTGGGGCTCGATATCGGCTTGACTCCACCAGCGTCCACAGCAGTCACACCGAAAGTGATACAGGTATTCCAACGAGACTTTCATCGGTGGTCGCGAACCAAAGGGCCGTCCTGTCGCTGTTATCTTAACCCTTTTGCCCTCAGCCCGATCTCTGCTCTACAGTGAGGCGGTCGTGTGTGGAAGTTGAATCGATGAACGGATCCTCTCGGTTGGACGGAGCCAAGCTGAAAGGGGTCAACCTCTATCTGATCGGCATGATGGGGGCGGGGAAGACAACGGTGGGTCGGCACCTGGCTCACGCCCTGGGATATCAGTTCTTTGATACGGATCAGTTGGTGGAGCAGGTTACCGAACGAACGATCCCGCAGATCTTTGCCCAGGAGGGGGAGGCACGGTTTCGGGATCTGGAGGCGGAGGTGTTGGCGCAGTTGAGCCCTTTTCCCAGACTGGTGGTGGCCACCGGAGGGGGGATCGTGTTGCGGCCTCTCAACTGGAGCTATCTGCACCATGGAGTGGTGATCTGGTTGGATGTGGCGGTGGAGATCCTGTTGGAGCGATTACTGCGGGAACGATCCCATCGTCCTTTGTTGGCGACCTCCGATCCCCAAGCCACCCTGGAGCATCTCTTACAGCAGCGTCGCCCTCTCTACGGTCAGGCGGATGTCCATGTGAAGATCAGCTCAGAGGAGAAACCCTAGCAAGCGGGGCATCG
>CAYSEO010000185.1:0-8804 GCA_964429885.1 uncultured bacterium | reverse complement strand
TGCCGATTTCCGCCGTCGATAGCGCAAACATTCTTAATACTTCCGCTATCATGGGGGGGACGGCAGAGACTATAGGAATGTCATCAGCATTGTTGTCAGGCATCCCATTTCAGGCTCAGGGCGCCGACCAGATGGTCAGCAAGGTGGTCAGCACCGCGATCGCTGCCTTGTTTAAGCGCTCTGATCGGGTCGAGGCCAATATCCGGGTCGAGCCCATCGCCAAGCTCCTACAGGGGAGTGTGGACAGTTTCGATTTCATCGCTGGGGGTCTGTTGATGTACAACGGTCTCCGCATCGAGGGGTTGGAGTTGTTCTCTCAGGCGGTCTCCATCGACTTTAGTGAGATCTTCCAGGGGCGCGTCAAGCTGCGTCAGCCGACTCAGTCCATCATGCGTGTGGTGTTAACGGAGCAGGATCTGGCGGAGTCCTTCAATACCCCCTTCGTGCTGAAGCGGCTGCGGCTATTGGAATTGGATGGCAAGGCCCTGGATATGCGTCAGATCGACGTCAAGATCAGCAATGAGGGCACCATCCAGGTGACGGGAGAGGCGCGTCTGGGGGACTCAGGTGAGTGGGTGTCCATTGACTTCACGGCCCAAGTGGAGTTGGAGGATCGCCACAAGATCCAGTTTGTAGATGCGGCCTATGGGGGGGATGAGTCCTCCGTGGAGCTGAGTCGAGCCCTGGTGGGTCATGTCAATGATCTACTGGATCTGGATAAGTTCGCTCTGGATGGCACCCAACTGCGGGTGGATCGGGTGCGGGTGCGAGAGCACAAGGTTGTGTTCTATGGCACTGCCGAGATCGAGCGGTTCCCCCGACGTAAGTAGGTAGCTAGGTTCCCAGGCCTGGCTCTCTCTTGATCCTTAACGACTTGGTCGAGTTCTGGCAGGGGAGCGTCGAGTTGTCACTGTCGCCTTAGATCGATGAGCGGTTTTGGATCGCTTGCGAGCGGTACCTGAGGGAGAGAGGGGTTGGGCTTGAGCTCGTTTCACCGAACGGCGCCATCGTTTCCAACTGGAGATCGTCCAGTCACTGAGGGAGTGATTCGTTGATCCCAGCTCCAAGCCTATGCCGATCCAAAGCAGGATCTCGCCGTGGAGAAGGATCTGATTCCTCAACCAGCGGATCCAGATCTGAGGGGTCCACTCCCAGAACCTTAGCCCGTGCCCCAGTCCTAGGATCCCTAGGGTTACCAGGCTGATCCACAAGCCCAGGTAGATCACTCGCAGCACGGTGCCCACGATCGGGCCATGGGACCAGAGCGAACGGTGTCGCATACCCCGACGGTAGGGGAGCCAGATCCAGCGTAATCCCAGCCAACGTTGATATTGTCGGGAGCGGATGTCCAGATCCCCCGAGAACATCAGGCCACTGAATAAATAGGCCGAGCTGACCGCCAGGGTGATCCCGGCATCACGGGTGAGCAGACCGATCCCGAGGGTGATGGCGGGGAGTGTCCAAAGGGTGATCCGATCATGGGTGGAGCCGAGCGGCATGGAGAGTAATATCGATTAAAGAGTGATTCACTGCCTCCCATCACATCAAAATTCCCTGCCCTGGGCTACTGAGAAAGAGCTCTGAGTCCATTGGCCGCTTGGAAGGTGCCTATCGATTGAGATCCTGGAGTAGATCCTGTAGATATTGGAACTCGAACTGATCCACCAATTCCGCTAACCCTTGAGCCATCTGGGGATCCACCTGATAGCTATCTCCGATCACCTCCTGGAGCTGTTTGATGTTGATATCGGTGGCCGCTCGATCCAAGGTTCTCAGCAGATCTACCTCTAAAGTAGCCAGATCTCCTGAGGTTAAGGCTGGGGTTTGTCGCAGGTCTGAGACATCGGTATCCTCGATCAATTCAAGGGGTAAATGATGCGCCATGGTCTCAAGAACCTGATCCAACCGTAGTGGCTTGCGCACGAAATCATCACAGCCTGCTACTAACACCTCCGATCGATCCTCCTCAAAGGCACTGGCAGTTACTGCAATGATCACCGGCTGAGAGTGCTCCTGATGGGAGCGGATCAGGCGTGTCGTAGTATAGCCATCTAAGACCGGCATACGCATGTCCATCCAGATCAGATCTGGTGCCCAATTCTCCCATTCCCGTAACGTCTGTTCTCCGTCCCGAGCCTCCCGCACCTCAAACCCTAAAGAGCGCAGCCAACTGACCAACAGATGACTGCTCTCTGGTTGATCCTCAGCCACCAAAATTTGATGGCGTTACTCAGGAGATTGGTGAGCACCTGCCGGATCTTGGCTTCATCCGCCTGGATCCGATCAGGCAACTCCGAGAGGAGTTCCAAACGAAAGAGTAACCCTTTTGAGCGTGCCTTTAACTGCAACATGGCCTCCAGAGAACTCAATAGCTCTCTGAGATCAAATATGGTTGGCTTTAAGCTAACTGGCCCCTCTAGGAGTTGCGGATAGATCTCGGGAAAATCTGCGAAGGAAAGCTGACGACCCAGAGCAGAGGGAACCCCCTGAATATATTCGTAACGGATCATCGAGATCTGTTGGGTCAGATCATAGATCCCAGCATCACAGCATTGTGCCCCAAGGGCCTTGCCCAGTTCCTAAACAGCAGTCTGCAGGATCTCTCGTTCATCCATACTGTCTCGGATCGCTTCTGTGATCCGTTTGAGTAAAGCCTCCGATTCGTAAGCCCGTCGCAGTTGAGCGCATCCCGAGTCTGCTCCACCGCACTGGCCAGCAATCGCAGTTGGGTCTCCGTCTGAGCAGCGATGTCTAGGGGAAGGAAACCGGCATCCTCAGCAGATCCCGATCACGCGGACAAGTCATCCCTATCGGAGGAGGTAGGCATGGAGCGATCAGGTCATGAATACATCCTGTGCACTCCCATTCTGCGCCATCCAGACTACTGCGAGCGGGAACCCGATCGGTGCCTCGATCGCCGACCTTGACCGAAGCGTCAGCTCACGAGTCATTGCCAATGGCCTCCGATCAACTCGAAACCTGATCAGATCAGGAAGATTGCCAGACGATCGGGGACGGGTTCAGCAATAATGAGCAGAGGCACGCGGCGAAGGGCTGATGGTATCCGTAGCAAACCCCTTGGAAGATCAACGACTGCTGCTCTCAGGCTGGAGAGTAGGACGCCTGACTCAGCTGCTGCTGGTCGGGGTGACCATGCAGACCTTCAATATCATGGCCATGAATGCGGCCAACTCGCTGTTCCTCAGCAACCTGGGGGCGGAGGCGTTACCGATCTGTTTCACCCTGCTGGGTCTGGTGTCTGCGGTGGCCTACACGGCCATCTCTCAGGTGGTGGATCAGGTGAGTCGAGCTCAGTTGTTTCGCTATGGGTTGATCCTGGCAGCGGCCATTGCCTTAGGTTTGCGCTTGGTGCTGAATCTGGAGATCCCGGCCCTATTCTTCCTCTCCAGCATTGGGGCCTTCTTCCAGTTCGATGTCTACGTCAACATTCTCTATCCCAACCTGATCAAGGATTATCTCACGACCCTGGAGTACAAACGGTATGCTCCCTTATTAGGAGTTGGCCAAGCTGTGGGGATCCTATTGGGTGGGGGGATCACAGTCCTGCTCTCCCAACTTTTGACCACTGAGGATATCCTGGCCTGTATCACCGTTTTCCACGGATTGACCTTTCTACAGATGCTCTATCTGGAGAATACTCAGCAACGGTTGGAGACCTATAAGCCCAGCACTCCACGCAAGTTCTGGCAAACGTTTCAGGGGATCCCAGAGGTGGTCAAGCGCTATCCCTTGGCTTTGTTTCTGGCCAGCACCACCTTTCTCTCCATCATTGTCTATATCGTCTCGGAGTTTCTCTGGTTTAGTGTCTACGCCGATACCTTTACGGAGGAGACCCTAACGGGGTTTCTGGGAATGATCCGAGTCAGCAGTAGTTTGGCCCAGGTGTTGATCCTGTTTGGCTTCACTCGACCGCTGTTGCGTTGGGTGGGGGTAGCCCGCATGAATGTCGTGTTTCCCATCTCCACCCTGGCCTCTCTGCTCGGCTTGGCCCTACGGGGATCCTTACCCTTTGCCGTCGCCCTCAATATCAATGGGGATGCCTTGGGCAAGAGCATCAACGTGCCCGTCCATCAGCTCAACTACAACGCCCTGCCGGGGGAGTATTCCGGTCGGGTGCGCGCCCTCAGTGATGGGGTGTTCTATGGCATCGGCCTCACCCTAGCCGGGATCCTGCTGTGGTTCTGCCATACTTTCCTATCCATGACCCAGATCTCCTGGATCGGAGTGGGGTTGGCGGCAGCGTTTCTGGCTTTGCGAGTGCCCATGGGGCGGTTCTACACGGAGGGCTTGGAGGAGATGATCCGCTCCAACACCCTCAACCTGGATGATCTGAGGGCTAAGCTACCAGCCCAATCGGGATCCGCGATCCAGGAGCTGATCACCCAGGGGGATCGCTACGCTCAGATCAAAGGTCTAGAGCTGGCGGCCACCTTTAGCCATCCCACCCAGTTTCTGCCCAATGTGGAGCCCCTACTGCTGACCCGTGATAATGAGATCCGCCAGGCTGCCCTCAAGGTGTTCAGCAAAGCCCCGGAGCCCAGGACGATCCAGCATTTCCTTACCCTGCTCTCCAATGGGGAATATGATTCCCGAGATGCGGCCATGGAAGTGTTGACCGCCAGTCGCTATAGCTTCGACGATCAACAACTCCTGACCTTGCTCCAAGATCCCGATCAACAGATCCGAGCTTTAGCAGCGGTAGCGGCGGCTCAATTGGAGGCCACAGAGGATATGACGATCCAGCGGGCCTGTGATCGAGTCTGGCGTGAGGAGGCGTTAGAGGAGGATGCGGCCAAGGCCATCGTCAGGGTGATCTCCTGCAGTGAAAGTCGGGATCTGATGGGATTGCTACAACAGGTGCTGCAGTTGGGCAACGCTGAGGCCAAACGGGGGGCTCTGGAGGCCCTGGGCAGCCTCACCCGAGCTGGGGATCTAGAGTGTGCGGAGCTGGCGGTGGAGGAACTTAAGGATCCGGATCCCCTTGTGCGGACAGCCGCTTTTAAGTTGGTCGGCATCACCCGTTGTAAGGGTATGTTGCGACATGTGGCCCCAGGGCTGGGGGATCCGGATCCCAGGGTGCGTCAGAGTGTGGCTCAGGTGTTGGCGATCTATGGCAAGCAGGGCATGGCTCTGGCTCAGGATGGTCTGTCCTCTTCGGATCCGGAGGTGGTCAAGACGGCGATCGCGGCTCTGGGACAAGCTCGCACTAAGCAGGCCAGCAATATCCTGTTCGATTACCTCTCCCCCGACTTCCAACAGGTGGCCCTCACCATCCGCTGGCAACAACAGATCCCTCGCAACGAGCCCGGTTGGCAGCCCCTAGCGGTGGCCATCGAGGATTATCATCAGCGCCTGATCCAGAAGGTTTTGTATGTGCTCGCCTGCCTGGGCCACTCCCGCACCGTCACCACCGTCAACCGGATCCTGAATGCCAACGATACCAAGGAAGCCGCCAATGCGGTGGAGGTGTTGGCCTCCCTCAGTAACCGACGCTTCGTGCTACCCTTGCTACCGATCCTGGAGCAGTTGGGCACCCCAGTGGACTCACGCCCCAAAGGCCGACTGCGGGCCACCCGCCAGTGGTTGCGGACCAAAGGCTATCAGTTGTTGATGGAGACCTTGGAGTCCAGTGATCGATGGATTACGATCGGGGCACTGATCGCCCTTGCCATGGTGCCCACCGCCCTGATGCGGGATCCGGATCCTTTGGTGAAGACGGTAGCTCAGCAAATGTTTCTCCCCATTATCCAACGATCTGCCGAGAAGACCTTTATGAATCGCATCCTGTTGCTGAAGACGGTGCCGCTATTTACCAACCTCACCCTGGATGAGCTATTGCTGATCGATAAGATGTTGGAACAGGAGCAGGTTCTGTCCGGGGATACCATCTATCAGGAGGGCAGTTGGGGCACCTATCTCTACATCATTGCTGAGGGCAATGTCCAGATCATCAAAACCCTGGAGGGGGAGCAACAGATCCTTAAGGAGCTTTCTGCTGGGGAGCATTTTGGTGAGGTGGCCCTATTTGATGATTCTCCTTATTGGAATAGTGCAGTGGCCACCAAGGAGTGTTTGTTGCTCAAGTTGGACAAGAAGAACTTCATCAGTCTGGTGACCCAGAGACCGAATATGTTGCTGGAGATCTGTCGCTTCCTGAGTCAACAGTTGCGGGAGATGAACCGGGTCCAAACCATGCGCAGGTGGCTCCCGGCCACAGAGACGATCGAGGTAGAGGAATTGGCCAGCAGTGGATCTTAAGGAGTGTCTTTACTAAATGGGTGCTCTAGATCAGCTAGCCTAAGAAAGGATCCCGGATCCCTATTGAGTTATTGAGGTCAGGCATGAAGGTCGGCGCAACCCATCTGGGCAACACCTGTGAGTTCATCGTCTGGGCACCCCATCGCGATCAGGTCGCCCTCAAGATCTGTGCCCCCACCGAGCAGCTGATCCCTATGGCTCGGCAACCGGAGGGCTACTGGCACACCGTCATTCCTGATCCGCCCCCAGACTGTCGCTATGTCTATCAACTGGATGGATCCACGGAGCGCCCGGATCCTGCCTCCCATTTCCAACCCGAGACCGTTCACACCGCTTCTCAGGTGGTCGATCACAATAGCTTCCTCTGGGCGGATACTTCCTGGTCCGGGATCCCGCTGGAGCAGATGATCTTATATGAGCTGCATGTGGGCACCTTCACCCCGGAGGGTACCTTTGCTGCCATCATTCCCCGTCTGCAGGTTTTGAAAGATCTGGGGGTGAACGCCATCGAGCTTTTGCCTGTGGCCCAATGTCCGGGGGGACGCAACTGGGGCTATGACGGGGTGTATCCCTTTGCAGTCCAGAGTGCCTATGGGGGACCGGAGGGGTTGAAGCAACTGGTTAATGCCTGTCACGAGATCGGCATCGCGGTGATCATGGATGTGGTCTACAATCACCTGGGTCCGGAGGGCAATTATCTGCGGGACTTTGGCCCCTATTTCACCGATAAATACCATACCCCTTGGGGCAGTGCTGTCAACTTTGATGATGCTTTCTCCGATGGGGTACGTGAGTTCTTTATCCAGAATGCTCTCTATTGGCTAGATCTGTATCACATCGATGGTTTGAGATTGGATGCGGTCCATGCCATCTACGATATGAGTGCCTATCCTTTCCTGAGGGAGCTGGCAGATCGGGTCAAACAACTCTCTCAAGACTCTGGCTGGAAACGATATCTAATCGCAGAGAGCGATCTTAATGATGTCCGGATCATTAATCCTCCAGACTTGGGTGGCTTCGGCCATGATAGTCAATGGTGCGATGATTTTCACCATGCTGTGCATACCCTGCTGACCCATGAGCAGGATGGCTATTATGTCGATTACGGGCAACTGGCTGATCTGGAGAAAGCCTACCAGGAGGGCTATGTGATCTCGGGACAATATTCCCAAACCCGTCAACGTCGCCATGGTAATAGCTCTGTAGATCGGCCTGCTCAACAGTTTGTTGTCTGTATCCAAAACCATGATCAGGTGGGTAATCGCATGATGGGGGATCGGCTGACTCATCTGATCTCATTCGAGGGTCTAAAACTGGGGGCGGCTACGCTGTTGCTCTCTCCCTTCGTGCCCATGTTATTTATGGGAGAGGAGTATGCCGAGGATCATCCCTTCCAATACTTTGTCAGCCATGGAGATCCGGATCTGGTCAAGGCTGTACAGGAGGGACGTAAGCGGGAGTTTCAGAGCTTCTCATGGCAGGGGGAGGTGCCCGATCCTCAGAGCGAGGAGACCTTTAAGCGATCCACCTTGCAATGGGAAAAACGATCGGAAGGCCATCATCAGATCCTCTGGACTCTCCATCAAACTCTGATCTCACTGCGACGGACGATCCCAGCCCTAGCCACTTTGGATAAATTCTCCCTCTGGACCCAGCGGTGGGATCCGGAGCAGACCCTTTGGGTGCATCGTTGGCAAGGATCCTCTCAAGTGGGTTATCTGCTTAATTTCAGTCCGGATCATCCCGTCGAGGTCACCCCACCTTTCCCTGTGGGATCCTGGGACCGGATCCTAGATACTGCAGCAACCCAGTGGCAGGGGCCTGGATCCAAAGCACCGGAAAGGGTAGATAAGCCCTTGCTGATTACCTTGCCCCCCCTCAGCGCTGTTCTTTATCAGCACACCTAGACCTAACCTCCAGACCTAACCCTTGAGATCTGACTCGATGCCTTTTGCTATGACACCTCTCTCCCAATGGTTACGCAAGCTGAGCCGCTGGCTGCTGATCCTGATTTTGATCTTGGGGATCACAGCCCCTTCCGTCTTGGCCGCCAAACGCCCCACACCTCCTGAGAAGATCAGTGGCACCATGATCGGGGAAGACTGGCGCATTGCCGATCCGGTGGATAAGCAACGCTATTGTGAACGAGCCTATCGATCCTTTCGTTCTTCACCTTCTCAGAGCTATATCATCAGCTCCAATGTGCAAGCCCTGACTCCAGAGGGGTTCTGTAAACGTCTCGATCAGTTCTACTCCTACGAGATCAACGAGGAGATCCCTCTTAACTCCGCCGTCGGCATCGCCCCACTGCTGTTCTCCGATCATCCTGTCCAACCCTAGAGATGGCACTCTCTGGATCATCAACAGCATCATTCCACAAACGAGTCAGCAGCTTCAGGTTGCTTTGGCATTCTATAGCCAACGTCCTGATAAAGGCTGGAGTCTGACTGACTGCACTTCTTTCCAGATCATGGAAGAATACGGAATTACTGAAGCCTTAGCCTATGACAAACACTTTATTCAAG
>CAYSEO010000184.1:0-8924 GCA_964429885.1 uncultured bacterium | reverse complement strand
TCAAGGGCACGCAGGTTCTGGTGGAGGCCATCCGTAGTTGTTCTTCCCGTCCCCAGGTGATGATCAGTGGTTCTGCCGTCGGTTACTACGGTCCTCAAAACTCCGATCAGAGCTTGGATGAACGGACCCCACCCGGTGATGACTTTCTGGCCCAACTCTCCCAGGACTGGGAGGCGGCAGCGGCGCCCGTACAGGATCTGGGGGTGCGGCTAGCCTTCCTACGCACTGGGATCGTGTTGGGACCGGGTGGGGGCGCTTTAGATCAACTCCTGGGTCCGTTTCAATCCTTTGTAGGGGGACCCTTGGGCAGTGGGCAGCAGTGGGAGTCCTGGATCCATCGCGAGGATCAGGTCCGGCTGATGATCTTTATCCTCGATCACGACCCTTGCTCTGGCCCCTTCAACGGCACCGCCCCACAGCCGGTCAAGATGCAAGAATTCTGTCTGACCTTAGGACAGGTGCTCGGTCGTCCCTCCTGGCTGCCGGTGCCCTCCTTCGCCCTGGAATTGTTGTTGGGGGAGGCAGCTCAGGTGGTGCTAACGGGACAACGGGTGCTCCCGACCCAGGCAGAACAGGCGGGGTTCACCTTTGAGTATCCTGATCTGCGCGCAGCGTTGCAGCAGATCCTATTGACCTGAACGGGGCAGAGACGGGGTTACAGGTCAGAGCGATGGGGGAGATAGTGCAGGGTGGCCTTGCTCAGTCGCTGCCACTTGCCCTCCTCGATCACCTCTGCTGGTGGGATGAAGCCTGGGTTGAAGTCGGGTGTAGACTCGGCAGGTACGGGTCGCCAACCCTGCCAGTGGCAATGGTTTTGCTTGCAATAGTAGGGACGCTGATGGCTGATGTGGCTGATCAGTCTCTCAATTCCAGATCGATGGCGACGGTGGAGGGGAGAGGCACACCTGGGGCAACGAGGACGGGCTGAGCTCATGAAGTAACACCAGAATCAAGTCTCAAGCAGCTGAAGCAGAGGCTCTAGGTCAGATCAGGTGGAAGCTCAAGCTTCAACCTGTGCTGTCATTGTAGGTTATCCGCTGCCGCCGGGGGTAACAAGCCCGTTCTGAGGATTCGAGTTATTTCTTTAGGAAGCCGTGCAAATCAATCCCACCTCTTAGGAACAGGTTGCCGATCGCTGTGAGCTAAGTAGATCAGCAAAAACGTTTATACAGGCCATATAGTGCATGTCAAAGCAATTTTGCCGATCTACTTATTGCTGGTGATCAAAACAAGGCGTTGCTGGACCAGGGCCTAGGATGCCAGTTGTAATGGCAGATCCACCTGGAAGCAAAGGGAGTCAGCCTCACTCTGGACCGAGATCGTGCCCCCCAAGGTCTCCACAGCCCGCCGGACCAGGGATAGCCCTAGGCCACTTCCCACAGCTTGGGAGGAGGTGTTGGGATCTCGGTAAAAAGGCTCGAACAGACGCTCAGGGGAGGAGAGCAGGGGGGAGATGGAGTTGCGAACCTGCAGCCGCCATTGATCGGAACGCTGGGGGTGAGGCTGGGTGTGGATCCAGATCTGGCCTCGGTCTGGAGTATATTTTGTAGCGTTGTTGAGGAGTTCACACAGGATCCGTTGCAAGAGCTTGCGATCTAGCATCACGTTCTGCAAGCTGGGGGCGAGCTTCAACTGGATCTGTTGTTGACGTTGTTGGGCTGGGATCTGAAAGGGCTCCACCAGGGAACGGATCCAGGTTTGAAGGGGTAGCAACTCCGGTACGGGAGTGGAGGCGTGAGCGGCCATGGATTGCAGATCTAGCAGATCGGAGATCAGGGTGATCTCTTGCTCACACTCCTGCTCCAGGATCCGCAGATAGGTCTGCTGTCGCTCGGGTTGGCAACAGGACCGCAACATCTGGGCGGCGATCTTGATATTGGACATAGGGGAACGGAGCTCATGGGCCGCAGTGGCTAAAAATGTATCCTTGATCTGCAGCTGTTCCTGGAGTTTGGCGTTCTGCTGCCGCAGGCTATCGATCTCCTGTAATAGCTTTTGAGATTCCTGATCTGGCTCCCGCAGACCGGTTTGATGCCAGTCGGAGAGCTCCTGGATCAGCAGTAGACGAAAGAACTCCTCCCTAGTGTTCTGGATGCGAGACTCCAGGATCTCTGCTAGGTGGGCGTGCTGATCGGCTCCGAGCAGATGGGCGGAGCGATGGGTGGGATGGGTGGGAGGATGGGCGAAGAAGACTAGATGTTCCTGGACCTCGCTGCTGAGGTGGGCAGAGGGGATCAGGGTGGTGAACAGCTGCCCTATCAGGTCCGCGCGACGATAGCCCAACTGTTGGCAGAAGGCTGCGTTTGCCTCGATCAACCGCCCTTGAGCATCGATTAGAAGAGCTGCCCAGGGCATTTGTTGAAAAGCCTGTTGGGCCAAGGGCTCCCCTAGGGATGTTGGGGTAGAGGGTAGGGAATGAGACGCAATGGCGGGAACAATCATAGGAGAACTCGCTGAGAATATAGAGAACAGGGAAGCAAGGCAACACCGTAGAGAACTCACCCGTTGGGTTTTGCCGATCGTTCATCGTTCGGGGTTAGGACGGAGACTGGGTGTTACTTTGTGACGCTTCTAGATCCGGAGGATCCAGGTTGTCATTACTTTATCGGGGGAATCTAAAGAAGCCGTAAAGAATGATTAAGAAGTAACACGTAGGTTTTAAGCATATTCGCTTATCTTGTAACCCCGGAAGGAGTCAGTGCTTTGTGTTACACTAGCTCTCAGTAGCAATACGTCAGAGTTGATACACAACTGTTCCTGATCCGTGTGTTGAACTGGAATAGGATCGGGCAGGGTAATGCAAGGATTGTGTTAAATCTTGGAGTCGGAGGATAGATGAGGCTGCTTCTGGTTGAAGATGATCAGCGGTTGGCAACTCTCCTGACCAAAACCCTTCGTCAACAGAACCATGTGGTGGAGTGGGTCGAGGATGGTGAGAGTGGCTGGGCCTATGCGGACGCGGGTCCCTACGACCTCCTGATCTTGGATGTTGAGCTGCCCAAGCTAGATGGGCTCTCCCTCTGTAAGAAGCTGCGGGCTCAGGGGTACGAGTCCCCGATCTTGATCCTGACGGCTCGGGAGGATCGGACGGAGAGGATCCGGGGTCTGGATGCGGGGGCGGATGACTATATTGTCAAGCCCTACGATCTGGAGGAGTTGTTGGCTCGGGTGCGGGCTTTATTGCGGCGTAGTACCTCCACAGCTTCTCCTTTATTGCGTTGGGGAGATCTGAGTCTGGATCCGGGCAGCTGTCAGGTGTGTTATGAGCAACAGCCCATCGGACTGACCCCCAAGGAATATGGTTTGCTGGAGCTGCTGCTGCGCCATGAGGGTCGGGTGTTTAGCCTCCAGGCCATCCTGGAACAGTTGTGGTCGTTTGAGGAGTCCCCCGGTGAGGAGACGGTACGGGTGCATGTGCGGGGTCTGCGCCAGAAACTGAAAAAAGCGGGGGTACCGAAACAGATCATCGAGACCGTTTATGGATTAGGGTACCGACTGGGTCCAGTACCGGAGCCCTCCAGGTCCTCAGCAGATCCTGAGGTTACTCTCTCTAGTGCCACCGCCACAGAGGGATCTGAGGCTGTCCATTCCGAGTCCACACTCCAATCTCGATCCCAACAGGTGTTACAAGCTCTGGCCTCCACCTGGGAGCACTTTCGGCCCGAGACCCTCCAACAGGTGCAGCAGATCACGCAGCGCTTACAGCAGGCTTCGGATCTGACGGGAGAACAGATAGAGGATTTACGACGACAGATCCATCAACTCAAAGGATTATTAGGGACCTATGGGCTACCCACAGGCTCGACCACAGCCAAACGGTTAGAGGATCTGTTACGGTCCAAACCGCCCCTCAGCCTGGGACAGCAACGCCGTGCCCTTTTCCTTAGTCAGACTTTAGAGAAGATCTTGGCGGAGCAACCCAACTGGGATCGGCCTCTCACGACCAAGGTCTTAGTGATCAGTACTGATCCGGAGTTGGCTCCACAACTCAAGCAGTGGTTACAGGATCATCCCTTGCAGGTGAGTCCCTGTGTCGATCCGGAGTCCCCGCTCCAGGCGGCGGCGACGATGGTCTCGGATCTGGTGTTGGTGGATACGGGATTTCCTGGGGGGGTGGAGTGTTGCCGACAGCTGTTGAGACACCAGGATTGGAAAGGGGTGCCCGTGATCCCGTTGGTGGATCGGGCGGATCTGCAGGTGCTCCAGGAACTGGTGGCGCTTGATATCTCGGACTTTATCTATAAACCGATCCAGCAGCTGGAGTGTGTGACCCGGCTGTTGCTGCGCCTGGGACATCCTTTCTGGACAGATCCCATCTCCTCTGAGAAAGGATCCTAAGAGCACCCTGTGCCCTAAAACCGTCTGGGCCTTTAGATTATCTTTAGATGCTTGACTTATAGTAGTAATTCATATTGGGCTTAAGATTCAGATCCACCTCATCTAGATTAAAAGAAACTTTCGTCAGGTAGGGATCCTCTTCTGCCGATGCCAAGCGACACTGATCCGATGCAACGCGATGTCCTCCCTACCTATCCCCATTGGATCCCAGCTCTGATCGCCTCTGGGGCAGAACCTGAGCGGATCTGGACGGAACTCTCGGGTTGGGTTGAGGATCAGTTGCCAGGGGTGTCCTGTCATTTTGGGCTGGGGGAGCCCGGCGAGGCAGAAGCTCCCGATCCACAGTGGCAGTGGATCCCTTTGCCAACTGCTGCTCAGCCCCTGGGCTGGATGAGTCTCTCCCCCTGTGATCTTACGAATCCCGATCCCCATCGAGATCAAGTCCTGGCTTGGGCTCAGGATCTGGCCTCGATCGGCTTACGGCAGTGGGACCTCAGCCATCGTTGTCAAGATCTGCAGATGGAGCGGGATCAGTTTCAGATCATTCTAGATAATGCCCCCATGGGGATCGTGATCAAAGATCCGAACCATTGCTATGTTTGGGTCAATCGATATAAGGAACAGACCACCCAGCAGCCTCAAGACCAGATCATCGGCAAGTCTGAATATGATTTCTTTGCCCCAGAGGTCGCTGCCACTCTGCAAGCCCACGACCAGCAGGTGATGAGTCAGGGGCAGGCCATGCAGTTTGAGGAAACCACTCGGATCAGCACTGGGAAGGTCCGTCACTGTCTGTCCATTAAGTTTCCGCTCTTCTCCTCAGTCGGACAGCTGGTGGGTCTGGGAGGCATCTTCGTCGACATCACAGACAGAAAGGATCAAGAAGATCGTCTCTATCTGCTCCAAAAAGCCATCGAGGCCTGCGGTAACGGGGTGGTGATCACCGATGCTCTGAACTCTGATCATCCGGTGATCTATGTCAACCCAGCCTTTGAGCGGATGACGGGGTACACCTTGGCGGAGGTGAAGGGGATCAATTGTCGCCACCTACAAGGCTCCGATCGGGATCAACCAGAGATCCGCCAGATCCGGGCTGCTCTGCGGGCAGGGGAGGAGTGTTGTGTCACCTTACGCAACTATCGCAAGGATGGCACGCTGTTCTGGAATGAGCTGTATCTCTCCCCAGTGCGGGAACCCTCTGGACGGATCACCCACTACATCGGTGTGCAAATGGATGTCTCCCAACGGCGTCACGCGGAGGAGAGTTTGCGTGTTAGCGAGGCCCGCTTGCGCACCCTGATCGAGAATATTCCCTTCTGTGTCTGGGCACGGGATACGGATCTACGGCTGGTGATCCAGAATGAGGCCAACCGGCGGCTGTACGGCAACGAGATCGGCTCCCGTCCGGATCAGAGCAACCTGTCCCCCTATCGAGTGGCCCGCTGGGAGACCTTAATGCGGCGCGCCTTAGAGGAAGTGGTGATCCAGTCGGAGAGCACCGAGATGATCGGCGGTCAGCCCCGTTATTTCCATCGCATCACTATGACCGTGCCCGAGGCCACTGAAGGCATCAAGTATATGGGTATCGGCATCGATATCACCGAACGCAAACAGGTGCAGATAGAGCTGGATCGGTTCTTCCGGGTCTCCCTCGATCTCCTATGTATCGTCGATCTGGAGGGGGGCTTCCACCGGGTCAACCCAGCCTGGGGGAGGCTCCTGGGCTATGCTCAGCACGAGTTGGAAGGTCGATGTTTTCTCGATCTCGTACATCCTGAAGATCAAGTATCCACTCTGGAGGCCATCGAACAGCTACGCCAGGGCACCCAGATCTTTAACTTCGTCAACCGGTATCGAGCCCAAGATGGCAGCTATCGCTATATCGAATGGCGTTGCTCCCCCTACGGTCACTTGATCTACGCTGCGGCCCGCGATGTCACCGAGCGGCAACTGATGGAGATGGCCTTGATCAAAACTGAACAGGATCTGCGCTATCGGGTTCAGTTTGAATCCTTACTGACCCAGATCTCAGCCGATTTTATCCGACTACCCCCAGAACAGATCGAGACGGGTATTCAGCGGTCTCTCCAACAGATCCTCGACTTTCTGGACCTGGATCGAGTTTATGTTGGCTTATTGGACGGCGAGAAACTCCAGATAGATTATTGTGCTTGCTACGGTCTGGAGGCTCCAACCTCCTGTGTGAATTTGGATCCAGCCCTGATGGAACGACCGGAGATCAGAACCTGGATCGAGCAACGACAATCCCTCTGGATCTCTCGGATCGAGGATCTGTTTCCCGAGGGCACGGAAGATCGACAGCTGTTACAAAACACTCAGACCTGCTCTGTGGCCTTACTGCCGATTTTGCGGAGCACCCAGGTGTTGGGGACCTTGGGTCTGGAGAGCTCTCGTCAGGAACGGGAGTGGCCCGCCCATGAAGTGAGCCTGCTCACCACCTTTAGCCAGATCCTGGCCAACGCTCTGGAGCGGCAACGGATCGAGCGGCAACGCAACGAGTTCATCGCCATCGTCAGCCATGAGCTGCGCACCCCCCTCACCTCGATCCGAGCTCTGCTGGGGCTACTCACTACGGGTCGATTGGGCACCCTGCTTCCCCGAGGCCAGGATCTGCTCAGCGCTGCCATCTTGGATACCGATCGCCTGGAACGACTGGTTAACGAGATCCTGGATCTGGAACGACTCAGAAGTGGAAGCATTCAACTCCATCACCAATGGTGCCAAGTGAATCACTTGATGGTCCAACTGGTGCAGGGAATCGAGCCGTTAGCCGAACAATCCGCTGTCGAGATCCACACCCAAACCAATGTCTCCCAGATCTACGCTGATCCCGATCGGATCTTGCAAGTCCTGACCAACCTGGTGGGCAATGCCATTAAGTTCTCCTCAGGTCCAAGCCTGATCCAGATCACAGTCAGCCAGTCCACCAACGAGATACTATGGCAAGTCACCGATCAGGGACCCGGGATCCCAGCTGATCAGCTGGAGACCATCTTTGAGCCCTTCGTACAGGTGAATAGCTCCGATGCTCGCCCCAAACCTGGCACTGGACTGGGCCTGGCCATCTGTCGCCAGATCATTCATCATCACCAGGGACGCCTGTGGGCCACCAGCACCGCCACCGGTACCACTTTTGCCTTCACCCTACCTGATCTCCCCACACTTACCTCATCTTTAGATCGAGACACCGATGAGCCCCAAACAGATCCTTGTGATTGATGATGAGCCCCGCATCCAGGAAGCGATCCGGATTACCCTAGAGATGATGATGGGTTGGCAAGTGTTCAGCGCTCGCTCGGGAACAGAAGGGATCGGGTTGGCTCGCCACCATGCCCCCGACGTGATCCTGCTGGATCTGATGATGCCAGACCTGGATGGGCGGGATACCTTTGCCCAGCTGCAGGCTGATCCCCAAACCCAAGCTCTGCCAGTGATCCTGCTCACAGCCAAGCTCCATCCCGACGAGCGGCAGCATTTCCTACAGTTGGGATTCAAAGCGGTGATCTCCAAACCCTTCGAGCCCATCACTCTAGCCCAACACATTGCTAATGCCCTGGATTGGCCTCTAGAGGGCTGACTCAGGAGCAATTCTAAACTTGAGCTCTCGATTCGTTTAACGTGCCTGAGGGCAGGCGACTCACCCCCAACCCCCTCCCGAGAGGGAGCTTTGAGAGGTTCAGTTAGATCCCGATCCGCCCGGATCCGCCGATCCCCCCAGATCCGCCTCAAACCTCGATCGCACCTCCGACTCAGATAAACCTATGATCGGAGCTACCGCCGCCACCAAAGCTTGATCGAAATCCCTTTGATCGAGCCAACAGTTCCCTAGCCAATGCAGTGCCTCTGATTCTCTCTTCCTATCTTGAACCTTCTGGGATAGATCCAGGAGACGCTTAGCCCAACCGATAGCGGTCTCTAATTGACGATCTAGAATATACGATTCAATTAACCTGAGATACAGATCTACCCGATCTTAATTAAACTCAGGCATGATCCTCTCAAGAGTCCGATCTCGACTCATCGCCTGATCCCATGCTGCCTGACGAGTCTCCTGAGTCGTCTTAAATAGAAAGATTCCTGATCTCCAATCCCAAAAATCTGGAGCGAACTTGGCTAACCGAGTCAAGGCATAGTCAGGAAGAATGATCAAGAGTGGATAGGGAACTCCCTCCTGATAAGCATCCCGAACGAAATTCAGATCCTGCAACATGGGAGGATAATCCCCATAGGATTTGAGAGTCGTCGCCCGTTCAGCCGCCAGAGATGCCATGGTTAGCTCATCCGCAACAGACCCTGATTCTATCCCGACCTGAGACCCGTGTATAGCCAGATGCCTGCATCGAGAAGAGTCCCGAAAGATCGCTGTCAGATTGAAACCGATCGCTTTTCCTGCCGATGGCAATCGCCTATGATCGACCAATGTCATTGTTTGGAGGGTGGGGATGAAATCGTTGCAGGGACGGGATCTGTTGACGCTGGCCAATCTCTCCCCTGGAGAATTGCACTGGATCTTGACAGAGGCAGAACAACTCAAGCGGGGACGCAGGCGCCCTTCTCTGCAGGGT
>CAYSEO010000183.1:0-8949 GCA_964429885.1 uncultured bacterium | reverse complement strand
TGCTTTGACACGCACTATATAGACTGTATAAATGTTTTTGCTGATCTACTTATTGAGCCATCTGGGTTTATACCCTGTCCAAGATCTTCTGGGTTCTTAACTCTTTCTGGCCCTGTGAGTCTACCCCTAATACTTCTGAGAAATTCAGCGATGATGTCATTATCAGTCCATTGCACCTGTGGTTGATTAGTACTTGCTGCTCTTCCTCAGATTGTAAGGAGAGGGGAGCCCGGTTCCAGGTGGCGATCCGTTGACCCCGATATCCCCCTGCTGTGAACCCTGAATCTAAGGTGCTATGTCTGCCGTTGGAACCCGAGGGCTGGCGATCCGAGTCATTGGACTCCCGACCTCGATCTCTATCTAAGCCCCGCTCGCTGACTCCCGAGGACGCCCTACTCCACAACACAATAGGATCCCTCCACAGCCTTGTCATCCCCTCCGATCTCGGTACACTGAGGGAGATACATTGGTTCATCTCGGCCACGCCTCAGATAATGGTTGCCCTGCCCACCTCACTCCCCCCCCAGATCACCCTCTATGCCGATCCGGAAGGGATGCATCTGCATCTGCCCCCTGCTCTGGATTGGTCTGAAGCCTGGGAACAGGTGCGGCAGCGATTACAAACCAGCCGACCCTTCTCGACTGAAGGCACAGGTGTGATTCTCTCCGTCGCCAATCGGGGTCTGAATGCGGATCAGTTGCAGTCTCTAGCCTCGATCCTGGGACACCATCATCTGATCCTGCACACCATCAAGACAGAGCACCGCACCACCGCTGTGGCTGCCGCCTCCCTAGGATACTCCGTCGATCAAACCCCACCGCTGCAGACCCCTCCGCCCATCACGGATCCGGGGCCAATGTATCTGCACACAACCGTCCGTTCTGGCACCGAGATCCACCATGGGGGCACCGTGATCATCTTGGGGGACGTGAATCCAGGGGGTGAGGTGATGGCCAGTGGGGATATTCTGATCTGGGGTCGATTACGGGGGATCGCCCATGCAGGCTGCCAGGGGGACGCTCAGGCCGTGATCATGGCTCTACAACTCAGTCCGACTCAGTTGCGGATCGCCGATCATGTGGCACGGGCACCGGAGGGGGCTCCTCCTCACCCAATCCCTGAGGTAGCCTACCTAAAGGAGGGAGCGATCTGTATCGTCAGCGCTCCCGACTTCCAAGCTGTGGTTAAGACACTCAAAGGACGGGTATGAGCCGTGTGATCGTGATCACCTCAGGCAAGGGAGGCGTGGGCAAGACCACCCTGACCGCCAACCTGGGTACTGCCCTGGCCCAACTGGAGCGTTCCGTCGTGGTGGTGGATGCTGATTTTGGCCTGCGTAATCTGGATCTATTGCTGGGATTGGAGAATCGGGTGGTCTATACCGCAGCCGATGTGATCAATGGGGACTGTCGTCTGGAGCAGGCCCTAGTCAAGGACAAACGCAATCCCAAACTGGCCCTCCTGCCCGCCGCTCAATCCCGTAACAAGCTGGCCATCAGTGTGGATCAGATGAAACGCATCATCGAGGATCTGGCCGCCCGCTACGATCTGGTGGTGGTGGACTGCCCGGCTGGGATCGAACAGGGGTTCCGCAATGCCATCTCGGGGGCGACGGAGGCGGTGGTGGTCACCAATCCGGAGATCTCAGCGGCTCGGGATGCGGATCGGGTGGTGGGACTGTTGGAGGCGGCTCAGATCCGGCCCACCCAACTGGTGATCAATCGCCTGCGACCAGAGATGGTCCTGACCGGACAGATGATGTCGGTGGAGGATGTGGAGGAGATCCTGGCCATTCCCTTATTGGGGGTGGTGCCGGAGGATAAGGAGGTGATCGTGTCCACCAACAAAGGGGAGCCATTGGTGCTCTCAGGACAACCCCATCTGGCGGCTTTGGCCATCGCCAACATCGCCCGTCGCCTCACCGGTGAGACCGTACCCTTTCTCGATCTGGAGGATGCTAACTCTGGATTTCTGGGTCGCCTGAAGAAATTCCTCAATCAGAAGGTGATGTGAAGTGTCCACCCTATCCCCAGCTCTGAGCCGATCCCATGCCTATGCTGACCGATTTTCTTGAGAACCTGTTCTCCCGCCAGCCCACCAGTCGCTCCCAGGCCAAGCAGCGGTTGAAATTGATCCTGGCTCATGATCGGGCCGATCTGACCCCGGCGGCCTTGGAATCCATGCGGCAGGAGATCCTGGAGGTGGTATCTCGCTATGTCGAGTTGGATAATGAGGGTCTGGAGTTCGATCTGGCCAGTGAAGGTGGGACGACGGCCCTGATCGCCAATCTGCCGATCCGCCGGGTGCGATCCGAGCGGAGTTCCTCCACCGCTGAGGTAGATTAAGCCCCAAGGTCCCAGCCCTCTCTAGGGCGTCCGTTGCGTGAGGTTGATGATGATTCGCTTGACTCAGTACTCCCATGGGGGAGGATGTGGCTGCAAGATCGCTCCAGCCCAGCTCCAGGAGATCCTCAAGCATCTGCCTCTGCAGGTGGCGGATCCGAACCTGCTGGTGGGAACAGAGACTAGTGATGATGCGGCGGTGTATCAGATCAATGAGACTCAGGCCCTGGCTCTGACCACGGATTTCTTTATGCCCATCGTCGATGATCCGGTGGACTTTGGTCGGATCGCGGCCACCAATGCCCTCTCAGATGTGTATGCCATGGGGGGCACCCCGATCCTGGCCCTGGCAGTGTTGGGGATGCCGATCAATACCCTGCCCATGGAAGCGATCCAGGGGATCATGCAGGGGGGAGCTAAGGTGTGTCAGGAGGCTGGGATCCCCTTGGCAGGAGGTCACTCCATTGATTCCCCTGAGCCGATCTTTGGGTTAGTGGCAGCGGGGTTGGTGGATCCTCGGCGGGTGCGACGCAATGCCACTGCCTACCCTGGAGATGAGTTGATCCTGACCAAACCCATTGGGATCGGGGTGATGACCACAGCCCTGAAGCAAGGACGATTGAGTGACGGGGGCTATGCAGAGGTTCTTGAGATCATGACTCAGTTGAATTCCGTTGGCCCCCAGTTGGCTGCCATGGCGATGGTGCATGCCCTGACCGATGTAACGGGGTTTGGAGTGTTGGGTCATGTGTTGGAGATCTGTCGAGGATCCAAGGTGCAGGCAGAACTTTATCAGGAACGGGTTCCGGTCTTAGCTGAGGCCAAACTGTTAGCTCAGGAGGGGATCTTTCCAGGAGCAGCGCGGCGTAACTGGCAGGGCTATGAGGGGGTTGAGGCTACCGAGCTGCAGGAGTGGGAACAGCTGTTGCTCTCCGATCCCCAGACGAGTGGAGGACTATTGATGGCCGTGGATCCGGAGGGCACGGAGGCGGTGCTGCAGTCGCTATCCGAGCAAGGGTTCTCGTCGGCTGAAGTGATCGGTCGTTGTCTAGCAGGAGAGCCAGGGATCCGAGTGCTGTCTCCAGTGCTTTAATCAGGGATGGAGGCTGAAACTCTCCCTTATGTTCCTCCAAAACTGTCTTCAAGATAGGCCACCCTTAGGACATTACCGATGCCCTCATCAGATTCCCCCGCACACCTCACCGCTCCAGAAGCGAGCTCTGATCATGACCAGGGATCCCTCACCCCGTTGCGGGATCGGATCCAGATCTCGGGGCTGCGGTATTATGGCTACACTGGCTTTGAACCGGCAGAGCGAGAATTGGGTCAGTGGTTCGAGGTAGACTTTGAACTATGGGCAGATCTGCAACCGGCGGCCCGCAGCGGTCAGCTACAGGATACGTTCGATTACACCCTGGCGGTGCCCGCGATCGCGGAACTGGTCCGCAACAGTCGATTCCAGCTGATCGAGACCCTAGCAGAGGAGATCGCTCAATTGATCTTAGAGAAAACTGGGGCTCCTCAAACCCGTGTTCGCCTGACAAAATGTCATCCTCCATTGCCTGATCTGACGGGTCAAGTCACCTTGGAAATCGTTCGTCCTTGAAGAACCAGCACATCCACTCATCGGGGCACCATGACTAACCTGCATTTCCCAGAACAGCTCTAACTATGTTGCATTTGTCGGGAACTCGTGGTATTGTGTGGCACTATATGATAGTATCATCGGAGCCAGTCAACTATGCAATCAAAGGCTAAAGCTGCTGTTGTGATTCCGATGTATAATGCTTCGGAGCTGGTCAAAAAAGCGATCGACAGCGTTAAGCAACAAACCTTTCAAGATTGGATCTGTATTATTGTGGATGATCAGAGCCAGGATGACAGTTATGAGATCGCAAAGGATTTGATCACTGGTGACGAAAGATTCGTTTTATACAGAAAGGGGGCTAATGGCGGTGCATCTGCCGCCAGAAACTTTGGCTTCCGCCACGTTCCAAACAGTTGTCAGTACCTTTATTTTCTAGATAGTGATGACTTCCTGGATCCCAGAGCCCTTGAGATCCTGTGCCGTTATCTGGATGAGCATCAGCACGTAGGAGCTGTGGCGAGTAAGTACAAGGTTATCAACACGAAGACAGGCACTATGGAGAACCATTTTCATCGTCGCTGGCAGCCTAGCTTCCCGTTGGCACGTCCTATCCCTGACAACCAGCCTCGAACGCCTTTTGCTTGTTTCTTCTGTCTCTCAGGAGCAGGACCTTTCTTTTTGATTCGTCGCTCAGAATTCGAAAAAACAATGGGCTATGACGAAACCCTGATCGCCTTCAATGATGTTGACATGTTGTGCCAGCTGTCTTTGATCTCCGAGGTCCATCAGATCCCTGAGCTGCTTTATTTCAAGCAAAAGCATAGGGACTCCTTGACCTATCACCCCAACAGACCCGAAGCCTACAAGAAGCTCAGGCAGAAATGGAGAGAGCTTGAGCTGCCCCCGGATCAGAGGAAGGTCGTTGATCAGGCTCGTCGTCATTATTACCGAGTCCACCTGCCTCTCGTCTCTCTAAAGACCTCAGCTAAAGCTTTGACGGAGGCAATCCGCATGAGAAGTCGAAACAAAGCTAATTGGTGTATCTATTCTTTTAGAAAGGCCATCTCCCTCTTCACCTCAGATTGGAGAAAATCAGAGAGCAACGAGATCAGCTAACCTTAATTTTGGCTGGGTTCTTGGGTGCCTTGGAGAGTTATAGTTTCCTCTGACTCAGGGGGCCGATCATTTCTGTCAGGAATGGGTTCGTACCCATTGATTTTGAGATAGAGATCGAGAATGATATCCGAGTTAAGGTAACAGATCAGCCATCCCAGGGTGGTGAGTAGCTCAGTCGTGATCGTAATCGGTAGGCTTAGGATCACTTCAGGAGCCTTAGCAACATCAGACTTGATCATCTCTCTTGCCCTACTATAGATCGTTCCCAGCTTCCACAATCCCTTTCCCAGTAGCCCTAGTTGGGTGGAGCTAGACGGGGAGGAGTTTTGCTTGGGGCGATTATCTTCTCCAGAATAGGGCCCGGAGTTGTTCGGTTCCCATGGAATCATCTCCAAATACTGGGAGAGGAGGGCCTTGATCCTATAGTTATCATGCCCCCGCAGTAGATGCCTCCAAAAGAAGTAGTCAATGGTTAAAGGAGGCGGATGTATGGCTGTTGCCTCCGTATCTTGCCAGATTGTGTATCCCGACTTGATCACCATGAGGTTGTGTATGTAACAATTCCCTCTGAAGATGGGTAGATCGAGAGGTAGAGGATGGTCGAGCAGAAAAGATCGGCGGAATGCCACATTGTTCATAGTGTACATGCCGGTCTTTAGGCTGGCTCTAGGCCGAGGTTTTAGAGGAAAGATGTAGGTCATGGCGAGTGCCGTTCCATAGATGCCAGTAGAATCCGTTACGGTTTGTCCTCCCACTACCTGAATCTCAGGGTTCTCCGCGAAGGGAGTCAGTAGACGTTGTAACCACGTCTCACAATAGATAGAGTCAGAGTCAAAATACACAAGGATATCACCTGTAACCAGCTTGGCTCCAAGCATCTTTGTCTCATAATACCTGAGACTTTTTCTCAGGAAGTGGATCTTGAGCCATGGGAACCGTTGTGTCAGAATCTCAATCTGAGTTGGCGGGATGTAGGACTCAGCGATCAGGAGAACCTCATTAGCTTGATCTGGGGAGAGGGTCTGATGCTCAAGAGAGCTGATCGCTTTCATCAGTTGCTCAACGGGAATGCTGCTGACGTTTTCGGTCTCCAGTACGATGGAGAAGGAACTGACCAAGCTATCCATACACCCCTACTCACTCTGGGAAAACTATTTCGGTCAGTATACCCCGTATCGCAATAGATCTCCCTAAGCTCGACCTGTCTGCTGGACCACATGAGTCAGCTCGTGGGCCAGCAAAGATTTGCCGGAGTTGGAGCCCGGATCGAACTTACCGGAGTTGAAGTAGATATCCTTACCGTGGGTAAAGGCCTGAGCCTGGATCGATTGATTCATATCAGTAGCGGACGTGTCGGTGTGGATCCGGACCCCACTAAAGTCAGCACCGAACCGGGGCTCCATAAAGGCTCGGGTTTCATTGGGTAGAGGACTGCCACCTCCCTTAGTGCTAGAGAGACTTTGCTCTAAACCCCCGGCATCCACAGCTCCTGCCCGTGAGGCTTGCCGCTGGATCTGAGGTTTCATCTGCAGTCCCTCTTCTTCCTCGGGCATCTCTTGCCGCTGGATCTGAGGCTTCATTTGCAGTTCCTCTTCCCGGCGCTCCTCTTGGGGCATCAAGGCGTTGCGCTGGACCAGGGGAGTGATGGAGCCGGCCAGGGGCTTCATCTGCAACTCTTCCTCCTCCGGCTCTTGGAAACCACCGGAGCGCTGCACCGACTCATCCTGCTTCTCGGGCATGGACATTACCTGAGCTGCCACCTGATCCGCTTCCTGCTCGTATTGATCGCCCGGTTGACCCATGGTTAGCTTGGGCTGGATGGAGGCAGCGGAGAGCACCCCGACTCGACTAAAGTGATGACCGAAGCGGTTGGCCCGATCCAGCTTGGCTTGTAAGGGCAGAGATCCCTCTCCCAAGGAGGCTGTCTCCATCTCTGCGGTAAAGGATCGCTCGGGCACGGAGGTTTGTAGACCGGGGATATCGGCGGCGAGGTGAGGCTTCTGGGTATGTTGATGGTAGCTCATCGGAGGTGATCCCAACGCGGCAACGATAACGGAGTCAGCAAGAACTAAGGAAACTTTCGATATATGATATCAAGAAACCCAAGCTAACATCAGCTATTATCACGGTTAATGTCATCGATCTCTGTGATCTGCCGGACGTGAATGGGCTGACCTGGTCTAGGCCGGGCAGTCAGGGGGTTGCAAGCTGCTGAGCTTGGATCAGACGGGCCAGGTATTGTCCTTCGGGTCCCAGATACAGCACCTGACTGAACCAGCCCTGTTGAGCTGCGACCCGCTCCAGGGTGTCTGGGTCTACAAATAGCCAGGGGAAGGGATCTCCGCGTTTGCCTCCATACTCTACGGCACAGGATAGCTCGCCCCCATAACTAGACTGGCCTGTGTCAATGGCAACTAACTCGGTGGAGTCTAAGAGGATCTGTCCTTGAGGAGTTAGCAGGTGGTGACAGTGATCGAGCAACTGAGCCAGCCCCTGCAGGGATCCCGCTAAGCCGATCCCGTTCATCAGCATCAGTAAGGTATCGAACTGTTGGGCCTTAAAACTAAAGATATCCTCCTGATAGATACAGTTCACCCCCCGTTGGGCCATGATCCAGGTGGCCACAGGGGAGCGATCCAGAGCGCAGACTGGGGCTCCTTGGGCTTGCAGATAGAGGCAGTGGTTACCACAGCCAGCTCCGATATCCAGGATCTGACCCTGACAGAGCTCAAGGGCGAGGCAGTCCTGAGACTCGAAGGCTTCTGGATCCCGAAAGAACTCACCTACAGGACAAAGATCGGTGCTGCCGTCGGAGAAGTGCAGGATCAGTTCGGCGGCGGCGGGGGTACGGAAGTAGTCTAGCCAGGCCTGTTCTAGAGGATCAGTGGGGGTAGGTGGGGTCATGGTGCACGGATCGGAGGGAATGGATCTGATCTTAAAAGCCTGTAGAGGAGCATGGAGACCAGTGGTGAGGCGATCTCTGCTTGTCAAGCTTTGTTTGATGAAAACGTATTCAGCAGCATGAGTCAAGAATAGGTAGATGGGAACTCAACTCTCTGGGCTAATGTGGAGAACTGGAGAGATCTGCCCTTCAAATTTGCTGATCAAGAGATGAGGGTTTAGTGAATTCATCAGCACCACCCTTTTCAAAACAGACTGGAAGCCGATCCATAGACTAGAGTCTAAGCCTAATCTGGACAAGTCTCTGGGATCTGGAGGGCAGGGTATATACCGGCAAAAGGCTGGGCTTGACCAGTTAGATCCGGGGAGGGTAAGATATCTAAGTTGATTTGACGGAGGGAATCCAGCGACCAAAGTCTTGATTGAAGTACAGCGGCCTTGTCTATGCTCTGACTCCTAATGAAGGACTAGATGTTTCGCGGGTAGAATAATATGTATGAACCAATAGAAGTCAACCTGTCCGATAACAGCGAAAAGCTTTACATTTTCTTCGGAGGCATGGCAGCCAAAATCGCGATGCCTCCTTTTGAGTTCTACAAAGCATCAAGAATCATTGATGAGCATAAGATATTCATAAGAGACCTTTCGCAATGTTGGTATCAGGATGGCCTCCCTGCAGTTGGTGATAACATCTACTCCTCGGCAGAACACATAGGGAATTACATTGAGGATATAAGGCCAGAGAAAGTGTACTTCGTTGGCAACTCAATGGGCGGATATGCTGCAATTCTATTTGCCTGCCTCATTGGCACAGGAGAGGCCATTGCATTTGCTCCCCAGACATTCATATCTCCTTTTTTGCGGATAGTGCACAGGGATCGACGTTGGTCAAGGCAAGTCCTAAACACTTACAAGAGAAGTTTATTGAAACCGAAGATATGGGACTTAAGACCGCTATTGCTTCGTTCGAATCAAGACAGAAGAATTTCTATATTTGTTTC
>CAYSEO010000182.1:0-9032 GCA_964429885.1 uncultured bacterium | reverse complement strand
CCATACAGTAGGGCTTGTTACCAGATCCCTCAACTAGGAAGCGAGCCCAATGAGAAAGCTAATGAGATCATTTCTGGATTCAATCATGTTTGGGAGATCCTCAATCATCAACAGACTCAGAGCCTCGATCCGGAGCTGTTGATCTCAGCCTTATTAGATCTGCTCTCCAATCCCCAACATAATCCAGTGATCTTGGGAGGGAGTGCCGGGATCCTTCACATTGCGGGGACAGTAGCGATCCCGGATCTGATTACCTTAACGGCAGGTTACCTGGATAGTGCCCAAGCGGATCCAGCTGCAGGGGTGGGATTTCTGCGAGGCGTATTGAGTACCTGTCGAGAGGTGGCCTGGAGTATTCCAGAGTTACTGCAAGCCATCAATGATCGATTGGAGCAATGGGATCCGGATGAGTTTCTGCATGTGTTACCAGAGTTACGCCTAGCCTTTGCTGATCTAACCCCCCGAGAGACAGATCGTGTCGCTGCGGTGATCGCCAATCTACAGGGAGGTGTGGATCTGGGCGATCTGATGATCCCTGCTCGGAACTCAGCAGCGGATCTGGAGTTAGGGTTGCGGATCGATCAACTGATGTTGGCCTCATTACAACAGGATCAGTTGCCTTGGGTTGGCACTGGGGATCAGAGATCCTAGCCAGCTAGTTTCTTTTTGTATGAAGGTGGGCTCCTGCTAAAGGTCTACCTCCCCATTGATGGTAGCCGTAGGGATGAGCTCGAAGACGACACCTGGCCGACCCTCGACATCGATAGCTTGTGGCGATTGAACCAGCAGTACCACCCATTTTCCTGAGTCCGGATCTTTAAAGCTCAGCTGCTTGCCCTCATACTGACCTGAGATCGTAGACAGATCCTCTTGGGTAAAGATGTACAGATAGCCTCCCTCCGAGAGTTGACTGCCGGACTTAGCTACATGTAACTCTGTTTCCGTCGGTCCCTTTGCCGCCTGGTTGCCATTTGCAGTTTCCTCTTCTGGGGTGGCGGAGTTGGAGAAAGAATCCACCGCCCATTTGCCGACGGAGTAGACGTCATAGGCCAAAAGAGCCCAGCCAACGCCGGGAATCGCCTTGGGAACCACCCGCTTGAGCAAGAAGCTTCCTCCCCGCATCAACAGTCCCCCGGCAGATCGTTTCGCTGCCTGACCCGCCACTGCTGTGGCCCCTCGAGCCGCCATCCGTTTGGTTAATTGATCCTTCACCTGCTTGGCCAGGTCTTCCTGGTAGGTGAGAGACATCTCTACATCCGCGACATGAAGGCTAGTTTGGGGGTTGGGAGTGTAGTTGATCCCGCCTCGAGCTTTGAGGGAGATGATCTCCAGGGCAGTGCTAATTTTCGGTTCTCCAGGGGTGCCAGAGGGTTCTCGGGATACCTTGAATGTCCCTAGATCTGTCATCACCATAAAGGTCAGGTAGAACCCGTTACCGAGCTCGAATCTGAACTCCTCGGGGGTAAGGATGTTGATCCTGGCCAATCTTGCTTTAACAGTTGTCTTGCTGAATAGATCACTGAACTCAGTTCGCAGGCGGGGTCCTTCTAAGAAATCCCTGGGCACCTCACTGTCTCTTGCTCTAGGCCTGATGCTGACAGAGGCTTTGAGCTGCAACTTCTTGGGAATGATATCGAAAGCCGGAAACTCATGTTTGTAGGAGCTTCTTATGGAAGGAGGGGCAGGATCGGATGAAGTCTCCTGAGGTTGAATCTCTGCGGGCTTGCTCTGTAATAAGGGTCCCTGATTATTAGAAGTTCCCGCAGCTCCTCCTCCAAAGTCGCGAAGGTCTGGCTCCGTTGAGATCGCCTCCTTGTCTGTCTCGCTCTCAGGGGCGGCCTGGTGCTGCACTTCGGGGGGGTGAGATAGGATCTGGATGTTGGCGAAGTTGTGGCCGAGGCGGCTTGCCCGCTCCATCTGGGTCTGAAGGCTAGGAGCTTGACCACTAAGCTGAACTTCCTCCTGCTGAGGATCGGCGAAACCCTGAGGTTGAAAAAGGCTGCTCCCTGAGGGTGTAGGGATTATCGTTTTCCCTGGTTTTGCCTGTGGGATCCGATCGGTTGCCATAACAGCCTCAAATTTGGATGAGATCGCATCCTAGGTATGCCATGGGAGCAGCAACAATGCAAGCTGTTTCCTCCTCGTCTCCTGACATTCTCTCCGGATCAATCCTCGTCTTCTCACCGGATACTCAACTTGTTGATTCCAAAGGCTGTGTTATTCAGCTTGGGGAGGACCTGGCAATTTTGGATGATGTGATCTGAAGGAGGGAGAAGCATATCTAGGTTTCATCTTTCCCTTCTGATCGCTTGTGTACAGGTGTTGGGTGGGCTAGGTTTAGGGGTGGTTCTGGGAAAAGATCGTGCAAGAGCCGTTGGAGGTTGAGTGAAGATCCTGATCAGCAATGACGATGGCGTCAACGCCCCCGGTGTCCGCTGTCTGGCCAATACCCTGGCTCGCACGGATCAGCATCAGATCACCCTCGTCTGCCCCGATCGGGAACGCTCCGCCACAGGCCATGCCCTCACCCTCCATAAACCTCTGAGAGCCGACCCGGTTCAGGAAGGGTTCGAGCCCTCCATCAACGCTTGGTCCTGCTCCGGCACCCCCTCCGATTGCGTCAAGTTGGGGTTGGATGGATTGATGGATAGTCCCCCGGACTGGGTGATCTCGGGCATCAATCAAGGATCGAACCTGGGCACCGATGTGCTCTACTCCGGCACCGTCTCCGCCGCCATGGAAGGACTGTTGGAGGAGATCCCCAGCATGGCCATCAGTCTGGCTAGCTTTACCGTCCAGGACTTTCAACCGGCTGCGGACTTCGTGGTCACCTTTATGGAGAAACTGGCCCAGTCGCCTCTACCGGAGCTCACCCTACTCAACGTCAATGTGCCTGCCGTGCCCAGCGATCAGATCAAAGGGATGGTGCTGGCTCCCCTGGGCATTCGCAAGTACACCGATATCTACGAGAAACGTGTCGATCCGCGCGGGAAGACCTATTACTGGCTGGCGGGGGAGGTGGTTGAGGATGGTGTGGATCCGCAGTCCGATATCCGAGCCCTACAGGAGAACTACATTGCCATCACACCCCTGCAGCCCAATCTGACGGATCGCACCCGATTTCCGGCCTTGAGGAATTGGGGCCTAGTCCCTTTCTCCCGGTGATATAAACAGGATTTGCAGAGCTATAGCTGCCCCAACTCCAGAGGTGGAAAGGACTTATGGATGGCTGCACTGGTACCGTCGTCTCAATGTGGATTATGAGAGGTTGCCTGAGTCATCAGGAAGCAGGAAGCTTCATCTACATTGCCATGATTCGGCTGATGGTGAAGCGGTTGGCTTGATCATTTGCTCACTCTCCGTATTTCCAAACATCCTCTGAGGATCGTCCTATTTTCAGGAAGAATCTACCAGACTTTTGTTTCGAGCTGCTCTAGGTTGATGTTATGGCATGGCTTTGCAGAGTTTTTGAGGCTGTGACTATGAGTTGATAGGGCACCTGCCCTAATTTCAAACCTGAGTTCTTCGTGAGTGATCGCCTAAACCCTATGACGACTCTTTCCATCTCTTCAACCAAGACCGAAATCAAAGCGCTCCTGAAGCTCGCCATCCCTCTCATCAGTGCTCAAATTGCCCAAGCCGCTACCGGGTTTGTTGACACTGTGATGATGGGGCACTTAGGGCGAGAAGCTCTGGCTGCCGGTGGGCTGGCATCTTTTACTTTTCAGGTGTTTCTAAATACCCTGGCTGGTGTCGTAATGGGGGTGAGCCCACTTGTGGCTGCTGGCTACGGCGCCGGACAAAAAACGCGAATTGAGCAGGTGACACAGCAAGGATTATTGTTTACAGCAGGGCTGTCTATCTTGACCATGGTGGGCATGAGCCACATGGACTCTGTGATGTTAGGGCTAGGTCAGGATCCAAGAACCGTTGCCCTGGCAACGAGCTATCTCAATGTGGTGCTGTGGGGGCTGTTTCCAGCGGTGGGCTTCGCTATGTTCCGTGGTGTGGTCTCTGGTCTGTCCCAGGCCCGACCGATCATGGCCATTGTGGTCGTAGGGACACTGTTTAACATTGCAGGCAACTATGTCTTTGGATTTGGCAAATTTGGCGCACCCCGTCTGGAGCTGGCAGGGCTGGCTCTGGCCAGCGCGATAGCTTGGTGGGGCATGTTTTTGGCGCTGGTGATCTACCTCTTCTGGAATCCAAATCTCAAGGTCTACAGGCTGTTTCAACAGTGGTATCGACTCAGGTTTCCTCTGATGTGGGAACTCATGTTGATTGGTATACCCATCGGTGTTTCGATCTTGTTTGAGTATGGTCTGATGTTGGTATTGAGCTACCTGATTGGCCTGTTCGGGACCGATGCGCTAGCGGCCCACCAAGTTGCCCTACAGACAGCCATTGTGGTGTTCATGATCCCCATAGGAATGTCGTTTGCCACCACTGCACTGGTGGGCCAGTGGTTTGGACGGCAGGACCTGCGGGGCTTGAGACGGGCTGGGATCATCAGCATTATTACAATCGTGGGCCTGACAATCCTAGTGGCGATCGCCCTGCTGCTGTTTCGGCGGTCTGTGATCGGGCTTTATGTTGACCTCAGCGATCCTGAGAATGCCGAGTTGATCAAGTTGGTGGAGCCTTTAATCATCGTTGTTGCCTTGGGCAATATCCTTGACGGGATTCAGAAGACGGCACTTGGGGCGCTGTATGGGCTGCAAGATACCCGCGTGCCGGTGCTGCTCAACATCCTGGCCTATCTCGGGGTGGGGTTAATCAGCGGTTATGCCCTAGGTTTCTGGGTTGGACTGGGGGTACAAGGGTTGTGGATCGGCTTTTACTTGGGGGCAACGACAGCAGCTACCGTCTATAGCTGGCGCTTTATCAGCAAGCTGAGGAAATCTGATTCGTGGTAGCCTACGGGGAAGCGCTAAACTGCCGTGATATCCCAATGGGCTCCCGCAGATGCCATCCGAGATCGACTACACCCAGGACGACCACATTTTGCAGGTGTACCCCCGCTTGCCCCTACTGTCGAGTAAGAGCGCGGCCTGGCAGGGTCTCCATCTGGGACACTATCAGCTACCTGCCCATGAAACGCCAGAACATGCTTCCAAGCAGTACATCATTGGCACCGATCTAGGGCTACCTTCTGGAGCGATTGTCCGCCAGAGGGATGAACACGGACAAGCGATCTCAGGCTGTGGCGAGACCTGCATTTACCCGGCGAACCGCACCTTTCAAGAGCAATGGCCCCAGGATGCTGAGTTTATTGATCTCTACTTAGAGCCGACGTTTCTCACCTGCGTTGCTTCTGAGTTTGTCGATCCCGACCGCGTTGAGATCATCTCCCACCGGAGGATCTACGACCCGTTTTTGCGGCAGATCGGGCTGTTGCTCAAGTCTGAACTGGAGCGAGGCATGGGTGGGACGTCGTTGATCAACAGTCAACTCTATGTGGAGTCGATGGCGACGACGCTGGTGATGCACCTGCTCAAGCACTACTCAACCACGAAGCAACTGGTGCAAAACCATGTGCAAGGGGGGCTGTCGCCGTCGAGCTTAAGGCGGGTAATGGCCTACATCCACGAGCATTTGGCGGACGATCTGAGCCTGACGGAGGTTGCTAGCGTTGTGCCACTCAGTGCCCCTTATTTTGCCACCCTGTTTAAGCAGAGTACGGGTGAGACGCTGCTGCAATACATCACGCGGTGCCGCATCGAGCGGGCGAAGGAACTGCTGGCGAAAAGGACGCTGGCCATCGCCGATATCTGCCAACAGGTGGGCTTTCGTGATCAGAGCTATTTTACAAAGATCTTTCGTCGATATAGCAATATGACTCCGAAGGCCTATAGAAGTAAGCTATGAATGGATTCCCTGGGCCTGATCAGGATTCCCCGAGGGGTTGGATCCACTGGATTGGGATCGTTCCATCACATTGATCGCCAGTGCCACAGGGATCATCGGGATCATCGGTAATAGACAGATCCCCCATTGTCTCCAGTTCAGGGGGGCGGTCTCAAACAGAATATTCATCACATCCCACTGACTAAACAGGATTTGCAGAGCTATAGCTGCCCCAACTCCAGAGAGAAGAATAGGAGCGTTGATCTCTAGGGTGTGTTTATAGCGAATAGCCCGAAGAATATTGGTCCCCAACTGGCTGATGCTAAGCAGGTAGATAACCCGAGCCGCCACTAACGATTGTATGGCCATGGTTCGAGCCAGACTCAGATCACCTGTGGTGGATCTCGCCCATTCGAAAATACCGAAGATCAAGATCCAGTTAAAGAGAGAAACGATACCGATCCGTCGTAACAGTTGCCCTGTAATCAGAGGTTCTCCAGGAGGGCGGGGAGTTTGCTGCATCAATCCCTGGGCTCTGGGTTCAAAGGCGAGGGGAACGGTCATGGTCAAAGAATTAATCAGATTAAGCCACAACACCTGCAGGGAGAGAATAGGTAAGTCTCTAGCTAAGAGAGCACTGATCAAGATGGTCATAGACTCTCCACCGTTCACGGGTAGGAGAAAAGCAATGGCTTTGCGCAGGTTCTGGTAGACTGTCCGACCCTCCTCAACCGCAGCTTCGATCGAGGCAAAGTTATCATCTGTCAGCAACATGTCGGCAGCTTCCCGCGCTACTTCTGTACCTCCTTTCCCCATAGCAATACCAATATCGGCCTGTTTCAGAGCTGGAGCATCGTTCACCCCATCTCCTGTCATGGCAACGATCTCCCCGTTCACCTGTAGCGCCTCCACGAGCCGTAACTTTTGTGCCGGTGCCACCCTCGCGAACACATCCCCTGACTCGACTACCTGGGCCAACTGCCGATCCTCCATCTCAGCCACTTGTCGTCCTTCAAAGGCTTGTACCTGACCTGTTTTGCCAATGCCCATCCGCTGAGCGATGGCTTGAGCGGTCCCGATATGATCACCGGTGATCATCTTCACCTGGATCCCAGCCTGCTGACAGACATGCACAGCTCTAATAGCCTCAGGTCGGGGCGGATCGATCATGCCCTGTAACCCAACAAAGGCTAGCCCGGTATCAAGATCGGTGTGGGTGAGGGAATGTTGATGAGTTGCTGCACTTTTCTCGGCAAATGCTAGGACCCGTAGCCCTTGCTCTGTCATGGTGGTAACGGCTTGATCAATCTGGGATCTTTCCAGGGGCACCAACATCCCATGGGGATCGATCATCTGAGTGCAACGACCCAATAAGGCTTCCACCGATCCTTTGACATAGATGCGGTGAGGTTGTCCCTGATGCAAAGTAGCCATGTATTGGTACTGGGATTCAAACGGGATCGAATCGAGGCGCGGACGATCAGCCAGACAGTGAGCTTGGTTTAGATCCGCCTTGGCTGCAGCGGTGATCAAGGCCCCCTCAGTGGGGTCACCGATCACCGCCCAAGATTCACCCATCTGTTTAAGTTGTGAATCGTTACAGAGCAATCCAATCATCAGACAGGTTTCCAAAGCAGGAGGAAGACCGTCTGTAAAGGAGTTCTCTGCTTGCCCAGATGGGGTCGGAAGGATCTCTCCCTGAGGCCCATAGCCACTGCCCTTCACCTGAAAGTGTTGACCCCCAGCATAGATCGCCTGGACCGTCATTTGATTCTCCGTCAGGGTCCCTGTTTTATCAGAACAGATCACCGTGGCACTACCTAACGCTTCCACCGCTGGGAGTTTACGAATAATGGCATTGCGGCGGGCCATCCGATTGACGCCAATGGCCAAAGTCACCGTCACTACAGCAGGTAATCCCTCAGGGATCGCACTCACCGCTAAAGCAACAGCAGCTTCAAACATATAGATCCAGGACTCTCCCTGAACCAGTCCAATGGCGAAAGTCAAGGTGGCCAGGGTGAGAATGCCATAGAGCAATAGACGGCTGAAGGCAGCAAACTTTCGTGTTAGGGGCGTGCTGAGGTTGACCCGCTGCTCCAGAGACTGTGAGATCTGCCCTATCTCAGTTGCCTCGGCTGTAGCCACGACGAGGCCGGTACCCTGCCCAAAGGTAACAAAGCTACCCGCGTAGGCCATATTCGTTCGTTCCGCCAAGGGAGTTGTCTTCGGCAAAGCAGCTATCTGTTTTTCCACAGGCACTGATTCACCCGTTAAGGCAGACTCATCGATCTGCAACTGACGCACCTGCAATAGCCGCAGATCAGCGGGCACCTTATCACCAGAATTTAATAGCACAATATCTCCAGGCACCAGATCCTTAGAAGGAATCTGCAACCTCTGGCCATCTCGTACTACAGTTGTTTCTGTCATCACAGCCTTAGCCAGGGAAGCGATCGCACCTTCAGCTTTAGCTTCCTGTACAAAGCCAATCACAGCGTTGAGCACCGTCACTCCCCAGATCACGGCTGCGTTTGTCCAGGATCCTAGAAAGGCCTTGACCACACCAGCGATCAGCAGGATATACAGCAGCGGCTGATTAAACTGCACCAGAAACCTCTGCCAGACTGGCTTACCGGGTTTGATGGGCAGCTGATTTAAGCCATAGGTCTCGTAGCGAAGCGCAACTTCCTCTGCGACCAGTCCATTCACACCGTGACTCTTCAAGGAGTCGATCGCTTCCTGATGAGGGAGTTCGTGATAGGCAAGCGACCCGAGAGAAGCTGTCATAAGGATCTCTGAAACGACGGATGTGAAAAGCTACAGGACTCAACTAGGAGTCCTATCAGCCTAGCACCCTAAATCAGCTCATAGGGTAATAAGGGATTATTGGATAAATAGACAAGAATCTATGGACAAACAAAGATCAGCACAATTGACCCCGCTAACAATAGGCTCAGGGGGAACTTAAACCCAATCTTTCCTTATCACTGATCTGGGGAAAGAGGAGAGAACAGAGGTCCCTGATCCGGATAGAGCGAGGTCAATCATGGACGAGGGTTTCCTGGAAACTGGGCAACGTTAGAGGAAGTGTAACCGATGCTATTCAATCGTCAGTACAGCCTTACCACTAAACTTCCGTTCCAGTAGATCCTTGGCTAGCTTAGGTGTATCTGACCAATTGG
>CAYSEO010000181.1:0-9147 GCA_964429885.1 uncultured bacterium | reverse complement strand
CGCCAAAGCCAAGCTGATCACCACCCCAGCTCTCAACTGCGGTCCCTGCCGGATCAGAAACGGCGACACCATCTCCCCCCAGATCCCCAACCCTAGCCATAGGGAGGCCGCCATCGCCAAATGGGGTAGGCTGACCGACTGTCGCAGTACCCCCACCAAAGAAAGACGCAACATCCCTTGCCACCGCAGATCCCGCATCTGGCGAGATAGGCTCAACAGATAGGCCCCAAACAGATAAAGTCCTACCCCGATCAGGGTCAGGGGCACCGTCGTCACCACCCAGGCATGGCTGAACACGATCTCCTTTGGACGCATCGCCAGTAGAGAACAGAGGCCGATGTAAACCGCGATCGCCCCCAGCAATAGACCCCACCCATGGTGATGCCGAGAGCGCTGTGCCATCTCCGACTGCCGACGGGCCACATATTCCTGAAAACTCTCCGCCACAGCTACCGATCCACCCCGCATCGATTCGCCCGATCCTTCTGCAACATCACTCAGCCTGTCACATCTTAATAGACAGCAACGATAACGGGGTCTGTTCCCTGGCGAGTTTCCCCTGCCCTCAGGCTGGAACCTCCGTCAGGCAGATCGGCAGGGCAACCTTCCTTGTCTTAACATCCCGATCAGCAGAGATCCTCTCTCCTCTGCCAGTCATCGAATCGATCACCTAGAAGGGTATGAACATAAACCTGATCTAAAGTTAAGAAAAATATCGCCTCTATTTCAATAGTTCAAGGGAATGATAGCTTATATAAAGATGCTAGAGATTTATGTGAGGAGTTTATCGGTAAGTTGACAAGATAATGTTGGACGATCGAGCGCTCAGAAGGTCAGCTTGCTGAGATGAATTGATGTCCTGTCTTGGAGGTAAACTCATGAATGGAAAGATGCTGATTGCTGCCTCATGTCTGGGCCTGATCGCATGCTCTATTTGTCCAGGGGCTGCTTTGGGTCAGGAGGAGACGCTGGATGTTCGTATCGGTGTCCTTTCCCCAATTCAAAGGCCCGAGATCCGGTTTATAGAGGCCCGCGAGCTAGCTTTTGTGGAAGCCCTGTCAAGCAACACGCCTGTTGTGGCCGCGATCTTCGCTGATCCCCCAGCAACGACCCAGCTCGCACAGGGGTTAATCCAGGATCTGCAGGGCATTGGAGTGGGTGAGAATAGCCAGATGGCGGCAACGCTTTGTGCCATTGAAGCGACAGAGGTGCCCACCCGTCAACAGAACCTGGATCAGGTGTACTTTCACCTGGAAAAGGTCGAGGGTTTGCTGGCAGAGCATGTTGATGTGGGGAGGGATATCTCTACTACGATTCGCAGGACCTATGCATCCGATCCCAACGCGATGTATCAGAGCCTGCACACGTCGATGGAGACAACTCGGTGTGTGCCTGATCGAGTCAATGCCCTGATCGATGCCTCAGAGCAAGCCAGATTGGCTGTTGTTTCCCAGGCTCGTCAGTAGCTGAACTCCTTCCCAAACGGTAGGACCTGACTCTCAGGTTGACTGAGGTGAAGATTCCCCAGGCCGGGACCGACCTGTTAGCATAAAGGGCAACCCTCAGGGATCAATTCCCCCCTTCTCCCGTGAACTCCCCAACCGCAACCCAGCCTGCTAGCAGCTATCCTCAAGCTCCGGTGGCCCCTCGCCAGCGACAGATGGTGGTGATCCTGGACTTCGGCTCCCAGTACTCGGAGCTGATCGCCCGACGGATTCGCGAGACCCAGGTCTATTCCGAGGTGCTCTCCTACAACACCCCAGCTGAACATCTCCAGGCCATGCAGCCTAGGGGGATCATCCTCTCCGGGGGACCTAGCTCCGTCTACGATCCGGGTGCCCCCAGCTGCGATCCGAGCATTTGGACCTTAGGGATCCCGATCCTGGGGGTTTGCTATGGTATGCAGCTGATGGTGCAACAGTTGGGAGGTGCGGTGGAGCTCGCGGCTAAAGGAGAATATGGTCGTGCTCCCCTACAGATCAAAGATCCAACGGATCTGCTCACCAATGTCGAAGATGGCAGCATTATGTGGATGAGCCATGCGGACTCTGTGGCCCAGTTGCCTGAGGGGTTTGATGTGTTGGCGTTCACGGAGAATAGTCCCTTTGCCGCCATTGCTGATCCAAAGCGTCACTTCTATGGGGTGCAGTTCCATCCTGAGGTGGTTCATTCCCAGGGGGGGCAGGCCCTGATCCGTAACTTTGTCTA
Source organism: uncultured bacterium (assembly GCA_964429885.1). Taxonomy (GTDB): domain Bacteria; phylum Cyanobacteriota; class Cyanobacteriia; order Thermostichales; family Thermostichaceae; genus CAYSEO01. Next base: position 6,939 of record CAYSEO010000181.1, on the reverse strand, counting down.
TCACATCTGTCAGTGTGATCCGACATGGACGACGGCTACCTTTGTGGAGGAAGCGATCCAGGAGGTGAGATCTAAAGTTCAGGAGAAGAAAGTGTTGTTGGCGCTCTCCGGTGGGGTGGACAGCTCGACATTGGCTTTTCTATTGCATCAGGCGATCGGGGATCAGTTGCTGTGTATGTTCATCGATCAGGGGTTTATGCGTAAGTATGAGCCGGAGCGATTGCTGAAGTTGTTTCAGGAACAGTTTCATATCCCAGTTCATTATGTCAATGCCCGTGAGCGCTTTCTGGAACGGCTACAGGGGGTGACGGATCCAGAGCAGAAACGCAAGCTGATCGGCAATGAATTCATCCGGGTGTTTGAGGAGGAATCCCAGCAGATGGGACCGTTTGACTATCTGGCTCAAGGAACGTTGTATCCCGATGTGATCGAGTCCGCCAATACCAATGTGGATCCGAAGACAGGGGAGCGAGTCGCCGTCAAGATCAAGAGTCACCATAATGTGGGGGGTCTGCCGGAGAATCTGCGGTTCAAGCTGGTGGAGCCCTTACGGAAATTGTTTAAGGATGAGGTGCGACGGGTGGGGCGATCCCTGGGCTTACCGGCGGAGATCGTCAATCGGCATCCCTTTCCAGGACCGGGGTTGGCGATCCGGATCATGGGTGAGGTGACGGCAGAGCGGTTAAATACCCTGCGGGATGCGGATCTGATCGTGCGTCAGGAGATCAATCGTTCTGGCATGTATGCTCACCTGTGGCAATCCTTCGCAGTGCTGTTGCCGGAGGTGCGATCGGTGGGGGTGATGGGGGATAAGCGCACCTATGCCTGTCCTGTTGTGTTACGGATGGTGAGCAGTGAGGATGGCATGACAGCGGATTGGGCCAAGGTTCCCTATGAGTTGTTGGAGACGATCTCGAATCGCATTGTGAATGAGGTACCAGGGGTCAATCGAGTGGTCTACGATGTCACCTCTAAGCCGCCAGGGACGATCGAGTGGGAGTGATCCTGACTTCAGGAAGTTGCTGGATCGGTGAGCTCGATGTTCTCGTAGAGTTCTGATCAGGAGAGATCCATCCCCATTAAAAGCAGTCGGAGCTGGGACTCTGGAGAGTCATAGACAGTGAGTAACCACTGATGGTTGGCTTGTTTGATCTAATGCTCCAGATAAAGTCGAGCAGGATCGATCAACAAATACTCCTGTAAAGAGGCTAGGGTTCGGTAGGCTGCCGTTGAGAATTCAGACCGAGTTACCTCGGTAATCTGCTGGGGGCTCCGCATCTGTCAAGATTCTAGCCTGATCCCAGCCAGAGAGCTCAGATATCAGATCATCCCCTGTTCCTAATTGATCAGCCAGTTCAACAAAAGGGAAGGGAAATTGATGATGGTTCTGTAGGGATCGGGCTCTTTCTCTCAAATCCTCTAGATTGAGTCGAGGATCCATCGGGGCAAACATAACGATATTGCCCTGGTCGGGGCGACAATAATAGATCGAATCAAAGGTACTGTGTAGAGTTTTGATTCGATCCGCCAAGCCAGGGGATTGGGATAGCCAGTTGATCACCAGGACACTATTGGGGCTGAGGTGGGATCGACAGAGCTGATAGAACTCTTGAGTCACTAGGGGATAAGGAATAAAGCCATTGCCTAAAGCAACGTCCACGATCATCAGATCATAGGCGGGAGCTCCTGGATCTACCTCGGAACCCTCCACTAGGAAATCTCTACCATCCTGAATGATCACCTCAAATCGTTCATCACAAGGTAATCCGAAATAATCTACTGCGATGGGAATCATCTCGATCGCGATCTCCGTACATTCAAAGCGAGCTTGAGGCAGATGATGAAACAGAACCATTGGGATCCGTCCACCGCCTAGACCCACCGCATAGACCCTAAGGGGTTGAGGAGACCACAGAAGCCCCAGTAGGGCCGCTTGGTTGTAGGGTGTGATCAGCTTGAAAGGATCTTGTAGATCCAGTTTAGATTGAACCAGAACGGTCTTGGCTTCTCCCTGCTCCACCAAGCCCAGCCGTAGTACTGATCCTTCCTTATTGACGACGATAAACTGAGAGCCGCTCAGCTCAAAACAGAGCATCCCATCCGATCGCTCTCGCAGAGGGGCCAAGCGTTCCTCCACCTCAGCCCGATTCTGATTCAACCAGGTCTGCCAGGTTGGTCGATCAGTCTCTAGCCCAGTTGTTTGCGGAATTGACGGATGCTTACCCATAACAATACGATGCAGAACCCCAATAACGCTACCATATGGGGCCACAGAATAGGCAATCCTACACCTTTCAACAAGATCTTCTGTACGATCATGATGTAACGTTGCAGTGGATTCAATGGGGATCCATTCTGAACCAACTCCTTAATCCACTGAGCCCATATCCGTTTCATTTCTGCTCCCTTTCGACTAGACTAGAGTGGTCCTTACAACTCAGCTGCGATCTTCTATGGTTGCTTCACCTACCCAGACACCCGCTCAGGTACAGGTCAATGCATGGATCCCTGCTGACTGGGAGAAATATCTAGTACTCTCTCAGGATCCTAGTTTCTCGAAAGCAAAGGGTTACTATTACAACGATCACATGAGGATCGAGATGGGGGTAGGTCCTGATCATGCCAGACGAGATCATCTGTTGGCTCTCTCTGTAACCTTATTTGGAGTGGTGAAAGGAGTTTCCCTCACAGGCATGAACAACTGCAGTTACAGGAAATCACAGATAGGAGAGTGCCAACCCGATCTGTCCTACTACATCGGCGAGCGTGCTCCTCTGGCTCCCACTGGTCTTTCTGTGGTTGATTTAGATGATTTTGATCCTCCCGATCTGGTGGTAGAGATCAGTGCCTCCAGCCTCTCGGATGACATCGGTCCTAAGCGACTATTGTATGAAGACATGGGGGTTAGAGAGTATTGGGTTGTGGATGTTAAGGGTATGGTGATCATTGCTTTTCAGATCATAAGCGGTGGCAGTGTACGGCTCTCTCAATCTCAGGTTTTACCAGGCTTGAATCTCTCGCTACTACAGAAGTCTTTGACTCCCGAGTTGCAACAGGATCATAGTCAGGCGGCAGCCTGGTTGATGGAACAGTTTCGATCTCTTTGACTCTGATCCTCATTCTTCCCCCGAAGATGGACACGCACCAGGATTCTAGAACTTGCTTCAACCGATCTGTCCCTCCGATACATAGCCCCGCAGATAGACAGGCTCAAATCATGACATCAGCCAACGCCTTGGATCCCTCCATCAGCAGCAACTTGGATCTACCCCCGGACAAACCCACCCAGATCCTGCAGGGAGCGATGCAAGTATTCCTCAAGCAGGGCTATCAGGGATCCAGCATGGATCGGGTCGCGACCACAGCGGGAGTCTCCAAGCAAACCCTCTACAGCCACTTTCAAGATAAGGAAGGCTTGTTCCTGGCTTTGGTGGAACATATGGCCACCCGCAAGTTCCAGCTGGTGTGGGGATCGGTATCCATGGAGGAGCCGCCCGAGATCCTATTGCGACAGTTGGCCCAACAGTTTCTGACCCGGATCTGCACCGACGAGGAGTACCTCAACTTTATTCGCCTGTTGGTGGGGGAGTCGGGGCGTTTTCCCCAGTTAACGGAGGTTTTCATTCGTTGTGTGACCCTGCCTGGGCATCACACCCTTACCACCTATCTCAGCACCCATCCCGATCTAAATCTTCCTGATCCGGAGACCCGTGCCTGGATCTTCATCGGCAGCCTGATCTCCTATGTCTTCACCCAGCAGATCTTCAACGGAAAAACCATCATGCCCCTCGACGCCCAGAAGCTGGTGGATACCTTAATCGAGATGGTGATCCGTTAAGTGATGATTCGGATGGAATTCCTAATCTGGGAGCAACTCCAGGACCACAGGAGTATGATCGCTGGGCTTCTCCCACCCGCGCGGCTCCACGTCAATCACACAGGATTGAGCTCGACCCACCAAAGCCTGACTGATGTAGTGATGATCGATTCGCCAGCCTTTGTTACGCGGGAAGCTCCCGGCTCGATAGTCCCACCAACTGTAGTAACCCGGATCAGGGGTGAAATGACGAAAGGCATCTGTGAGACCCAGGTGAGCGATCTCCGCTAAAGCCTGTCGTTCTGGATCAGAAGCCATGATCTGACCCGCCTTTTGGGGATCATGAATATCTTTGTCTGCGGGGGCCACATTGAAGTCGCCACAGAGCACGATCGGGGTGGTTTGATCTCGGAGCAAGATGGAGAGATAGCGCTTCAGCATCCCCATCCAGTTCAATTTATAGTCATACTTGGAGCTGCCAACGGATTCGCCATTGGGGATATAGACGTTGACGATCCGGATCCCATCTAAGATGCCGGTGATCACACGTTTCTGATCATCGAGATCACCTACTTGATCCGAGCCGACGATGGCAGCAAAGCCGTAGTGGATCTCTTGTAGGGGCTGACGGCTGATCAGGGCGACGCCGTTGTAGGTTTTCTGCCCATAGACGGTGCTGTGGTAACCAATGGCATGGAACTCATCGTAGGGGAACTTGTCGTCGGTGACCTTGGTCTCCTGGAGGCAGAGCAGATCCAGGGGTTCAGCATCCTGTAGCCAAGTAATCACATGGGAGAGGCGGGTGCGGATCGAGTTGACGTTCCAGGTGGCGATCTGCATGGCGAGTGGGTATGGGATTCGGATGCTAATCTACCACTGCTCAGGCTAGATCACTAGATCAGCTGCAAAAGACGTACCTTCCTCAGCTGATTGTCATAGCATATAATCTTGCTGCGGCAGTACTAAGTATTCCCCTGGTCTATCAATCATTTACCTCTGTGGCCTTACGAGAACTTTTAGGAACAAATGTAGTAGCTTTGGTCATTGGTCTACTGGCTGCGATCTGGATAGGGATCCAAGAAGTGAGAAATGAGTTAGTGTTTTTGTGGAAAAAGATCAAAGATATCGCAGCAGAGAATCAGCATCAGGCTGCCGAGACGGAGCAGCCAACGGAGCAGAGCGAGGCAGAATCAACAGTTGAGACTCAGGTTTCCTCGGATGCCTAGATCTCAAGATCCCTGCCGATCCACGGCGGCAGAGGAGGCTCCCAGAGGCAGATCAATCAATGGCCCCTCAATCCGCAGGTCGGGGTCGAGGTCGAGCATACTCCTGCTGTAGACGTCGCAGCTTGCGTAGCGCCCGCCGTTCGATCTGTCGTACCCGCTCCCGCGACAAACCAATATGCTCCCCGATCTCCCGCAGAGTCAACCCCGAGGATCCATCCAACCCATAGCGAGCCGTGATCACCTGCCGTTCTCGATCGCTGAGCTGTTGGACCAACGTCCGCACCTCCTCACAGTGGGCCAACCGATTCAGATGTTCCACCGGATCATTATCCTCATCCTGGATGAAGTGCTGTAGCTCCGTGCCATCCTCATCCCCCACCCCCATATTCAGGGATCGCATATCCGCCATATGGCGAGTGATTAGCTCCCGGTAGTTGTCCCCGATATCCAGAGACTCAAACACATCCTCCGCCCGAGGCCGAGATCCCTTCTCCGCCGACAGCTCCCGATAGCGTCGCTTCACCTGGGACACCTTCTCATACATATGAGCCGGTAACCGGATCATGCGTCCCTTATTCTGCAGACCCCGATTCACACTTTGGCGGATCCACCAAGTGGCATAGGTGGAGAACTTGTAGCCTCGGGTGGGATCGAACTTCTCCACAGCTCGAGTCAGACCGATGGTGCCCTCCTGGATCAGATCGAGAAAAGGCAGACCCCGATTGCGGTAGCGCTTGGCAATGGAGACCACTAACCGAAGATTGCACTCCACCATCCGCTTCTTAGCCGACTCCCCCAGACGGATCCGTTGCTGCAACTCCAAGGCACTCAGCCCCGCGCGCTCCGCCCATTGCTCCACAGGCTCACGGGGTTGATAGTGCTCCTGCAACACCATCATCTGCTGTACCTGATAGGCCAGCCTCAGCTCCTCCTCTGGGGTCAACAGCGAGTAGCGCCCGATCGCTTTCAGGAACCGACCCACTGCATCCTGCAGATCTTGTGTTTCAGACATAGGCGGCTCCTCACACCGAAAGAGCAGTCTCATAACAGCACCTTATTAATACCAATTCTTGTGGGTTTTCGTAAACCCCAATTTGTGAATTTCTGACAAAGAACCAGATTTTACTCGATCCGAGCTCTGTCTGGGCGACCCCACCTGTGGATATTTACGGCCATAGCTGGTCTAGTAGACACTTTATATAGCGTATGCAACAAAGTGAGTATATTTATGAAGAGCTCAGATTCTGTATGATCTCCTCGGTTGAGAAACCCAGATCTAGCTGAGAGTTAATAGTCTAGGTCGAGTTGGTGTTTGATAAGTTCTAACATGAGAAGTAAGCCCACCGTTGTGGGCCATTAGCCAAGTTAATCTAGCTCAGGATCATGTCCTGAACATCGGTTTGAGCTGCCTTGCCATCCCTAGGGCAGAGCTTAGGGATCTGGAGAGTTACCTGGTGGGGAGAAGATCCCTACCCACACTGCATGTAGTGTAAGTCAGCTTGAGTCTTCCTGTCACGTTACTAGGGGTAGGGGTGAGGATGCCGATAAGGTCTAACCCTGATTCCCAGGGACGAAGCGAAACTGCATGTCGTCTTCAGAGCCCGCTTCTGTTGGGGGAGATTCGGTTTGAGGGGATTCGAGTAGGGGTTCTGAGGTGGAGTCAGGATCTGAGGGTGTTGCTACCTCACTCTCCGGAGAGCCCTCTGAGGCTGGGGATTGCTCCTCCGATTCCTCCGGGATCTCCTCTGCCTCCTCGGGAGTGTCCTCTGACTGGGAGGGTTCCTCAGGGGATCCTGCTGTGATCTCCTCTGGCTGCTCGGAGGTGTCCTCTAACTGGGAGGGTTCCTCAGGAGTTGGGGTCGGGTGATCGGCCCCTACCTCAGCCGTGGCACCTGA
>CAYSEO010000180.1:0-9172 GCA_964429885.1 uncultured bacterium | reverse complement strand
AGGATCGGATCGAGAGGAGAGAAGGATTGAGTCATTGCTGGCTAGGGCATGATAGACAGATCTAGTTTAGCGGCTCTGCTCGCATCACAGAGAGCTGGAGACTGTGACACCATTGAAGAGAAGATCAGAGGGACATAGGTGGCTTATTTGAAGCAAGCTGTGAGCGGCTGGCGTTGCATGAGGTGGGCGGTTGCATAGTCAACCCGATCCTGAACCTTGGGGCCCTGCCGTTTCAGCTTTTTTGCGTTGACATAGACAGGTAAACTGCTGATGCCTGCGTATCTGATCGGTGACCCTCCTATACTGCTAGCACTGTTATTCCCCTCAGATCTGAAGATCAGCCTCCTGCCCCTAAGGATCGTCTTTCCTCTCCCGGCAATACCGAATCTGAATTCAAGATCGCTGCCGCCACTGCCGCCCGACGATCAGGGACCACCCGTTCCCCACCAGCCTCCCGAGCCACCCGGATCAATAAAGCCGCTGTCACCATCCCTGCCAAGATCGAGCTGCCCCCATGGCTAAACAAAGGCAGGGGTAACCCCGTCGTTGGCAAGGCTCCACTCACCACCCCGATATTCAGGGCCGACTGCCCCACCAGAAAACACAGGCAGCCACAGGCCACCACCCGCAACACCAGATCCCGGCAGCGCAACATCACTCGCAGCCCGATCAGGGTGTATGCCCCCAATAGGCCTAGAAAGAAGAGGGATCCCACTAACCCGAACTCCTCCGCATAGACGGAAAAGATGAAATCCGTGTACTGGATCGGTAGATAAAACAACTTCTGTTGAGAGAGACCAAAACCCTGGCCCCAAGTCCCCCCAGATCCGATAGCCATCATACTCTGCACCAATTGATACCCATCCCCCTGAGCACTAGACCAAGGATCCAGAAAGGCCGTGATCCGCCGCCGTTGATAATCCTTGGTCAGGATACTGATGGTAGCCGCCATCGCCCCAACCCCCGCCGTGCCCAGCAGAGACAGGATCGGTAGCCCCGCCGTCCAGGCCATCAACCATAAAGTCAAGCCACAGATCGCCGTCGTGCCCAGGTTGGGCTGAGCCAAGATTCCCAACAGACTGATGGCGAATAGGGCGATCCAGCCACAGCGATAGAGCAAGGAATGGGAGAACCAGCGACCCAAAACCACTGCCCCCTGCAGGATCAACAACGGCTTCAGGAATTCCGAAGGCTGCACGATCGGGATCACCTTCAGATCCAGCCAGCGCTGGGCATCCAACCGTTCCACCCCTAAGCCGGGGATATGGGTGGCCAGGACCAGAGCGATCCCTGTCAAACACAGCAAACCTGAGATCCGCAGCCACCGGGCTAGAGGCACATGGGTGATGATCCAGAAGCAGATTCCCCCTAGCCCCACCCACATCAGCTGCCGCTTGACGAAGTAGAAGCCGTCCCCTGTGATCTTTTGAGCGATCGGGAAGGAGGCCGAGAACAACATCACCAGGCCCATGACGATCCATAGCAGCGTCAGCCAGCGTAATAGACGGGCCTCAGCCGACCAGACAGTCACAACAGATTTGGAAGTGTTCGCCACGACGCTCAAAGTTAGGGTACTGATCGAAGCTGGCACAGGCCGGAGACAGTAATACCGCCACCTCAGAATGGCCACAGGATCCCCTTAGGGATCGAGCCCACTCAAACGCCCTAGATACCGCTACATCTAGAGTATCGACGATCTGATAGTCCGTATAGCGGATCTGCGCCAACCGTTCTGCAAATTGTGGCCCAGCTGCCCCGATTAACACCACCCCTGCCACCTTCTGTTGGATCAGCTGCAGCCAGAGGGTATCGTCCCCTTGCTTGGGCTGGCCCCCCGCGATCAAGATGAGGGGCAGATCCACCGCCTGCAATCCCACCACCGCCGCATCATAATTCGTGGCCTTGCTGTCATTGATGAACCGGATCCCCTGCCAGACCCGCACTGTCTGCAACCGATGGGGTACCCCTTTGAAGGTGACGATCGCCTCCGCTACCGCCTCAGAGGAGAGCCCCGCCCCATAGGCCGCTCCTACCGCCAGCAATAGGTTCTGGAGGTTATGACGCCCCGGCAACTGGGTAGCAAAGGATCCTAAGGGCACCCAGGGCCGACCCTCGATCCAGATCTGATCGGCCTGGATGTGGATCGGAGCCTCGCTTTGATCACAGCCTGTCCATAGGGTTTGGGGCCAGCGATGTCGGATCCCATAGAGATAGGGATCATCTCCATTGATCACCCGTTGTGAGACCCGTTCCAATAACCGCGCCTTGATCCCTGCATAGGAGTCCACCGTCCCGTGCCGTTCTAAGTGATCTGGGGTCAACGTGGTCCACACCCCAATATGGTGAAAGGGAGCCGTTGGGGATCCTTGCAATAACGTCTCTGAGGCCTCCAACTGATAGCTGCTCAGCTCCGCCACGATCCACTCCGGGTCCTGTCCGGTCTGCAGGGTCTCAAGGGCGATCTGACAGAGGGGCAGGCCGATATTGCCGCAGGTGGGGGCTCGTTTCCCTGCGGCCTGAAACATGGCTCCGATCAAAGCCGTTGTCGTCGTCTTGCCATTGGTGCCCGTGATCCCCACCCAGGGCAGATGTCGTAAGGATCGCCACGCCCATTCCGCCTCCCCCACCACCGGGATCCCTGCCCCTCGCGCCTGTACCAACATCGGATGATCCCAGCGGATGCCAGGACTGACCACGATCTGGTGGATCTGAGGTAGCAAGGTCAAAGCCTGGCCGAGGGCGACCTCGATCCCCAACTGAGCCAGATCCGTCTGCTTCCGTTCGAGAACCTCAGAGTGGGCCTCATCCTGAACGAAGACTCGATGTCCCTGGGCTTGCAGTAACCGCGCCGCCGAGGAACCTGCCGCTCCCATGCCGAGGACCTGGACATCCATATCGAGATCACCTGATCAAAGGCTATAGACCGATCTCACCCGCCGGCTCAGGCCAGATCGCATCCTCAGACTATTAATGCATGTCAAAGCCATTTTGCCGATCTCCTGACCCACTCATTCCGGCTCCTGGGACCCGGCCTGGACTGCTCGCACCCTCCCCACTCCTTCAGGATCACAACAAAACGTTACAGGATGTGCCAACAGAGCGGTCAACAACGATTACGATAAAGGACACACTCCGTTTATCCGATGGCAGGATCATCTCAGTTACTATGCAAACTCGGGGATATAACAAGGCCACCCAAAAGTCCTTTGAGGTGATGAAGAACTTTGCAGAGACCTATGCCAAGCGTAGCGATACCTATTTCTGTGCCGATCCGTCCATCACCACCGCCGTGATTGAGGGGTTGGCCAAACATAAGGATGAGTTAGGGGCACCCCTCTGTCCCTGTCGTTTCTATGAGGATAAGGAGGCGGAGGCCAAGGTGGGCTACTGGAACTGTCCCTGTGTGCCCATGCGGGAGCGTAAAGAGTGTCACTGTATGCTGTTCCTCACCTCAGACAATGCCTTCGCGGGTCCTTCCCAAACCCTAGAGGAAGTCACCCTGGATTACTAGGATTGGATCCTGAGGGCAGGGGCTCTTGATCTGATCCTTGGGGATCAAGATTGGATCCGCAAAAAGGGGCGGCCAGCCTTTATGATCATGATGTCGGTCTCTGTGATAAGAAGCAAAACATATGACCCCATCTTTGGCCAACTTTCTGCTGAGTCTGCTAGCGGGTGGGCTCGTCGTGGGCGCGATCTTTGCCGCCCTGTTCATCTTCAGCCAGCGGGATAAGGTGAATCGGAGATAACGGTTCCCCTGATCTACGGTCTGGCTACCTGTCATCGGATCCCGTCGAGTCTGATCGGATCCAACCAGTTCACCTTTGGAGTCTAGGTCGATCCTGGACTCTTTTTGGTTTGATCGAGTTCAGAAGACAGCTTCAGGGAGGGGGAGAGGTTAGGGTCAGACCGATCACCCCCAGATCGCAGATCAGCAGGATCCCTGCACAGAGGGCCAGGATCAGGTACATCCAGGGCTGCACATAGGGATAGAAGGAATGGGTCTCCAACCCAGTTCGATCTTGAAGGATCGCCAGTAATCGCTTGAATCCTTGGATCCGCATGGGCAGGAGGTAACGATCCTGAGAGGCGGTGACCAGATAGTAGGCCAAGCCCCCCTGACTGGTGGAGGAGGTATGGATGTCGGTGATCTGCTCCCAACTCACTTGCCAGCCGGATTGAAACCAACCAGGCACCCAGGCGGGATAGGAGATTTGGATCCCCTGATCATCCACATCCACCCGTTGACTCAAAGCCCCGATCAACAGCAGCCAGCCCATTCCCAAGGTGATCCCCAAGATCGTGATCTGTAGCGGTGATGACGAATGCTGAGCCAGGAGGAAAGGTAAGGGCAGCACTAGGGCCAGATACAAACTGTAGAGAGAGTAACGGATCAACGGTGAGATCCGGAGGCGAGTCGCGACCATAGAAACCGTATCAATTCGTTAAGAGGAACAGCTGATCCTGAGATTAGCAGAGATCTCGATCCGACAACAGCGAGCCGGTAGGGTGGGTTTTGATCAGCCATCCAGAACGGAGAGGGAGGGATTCGAACCCTCGATGGGGTTTTTGGCCCCATAACTTCTTAGCAGGAAGCCGCTTTCAACCGCTCAGCCACCTCTCCAAGAGTCGCCCGTAGGCGTCTTAATATTGTAAGAGATGACTTAGGGCTCAGCAACCCTAGCGGAGGAGGATACGGTGAGGATCTCAAGGGCTCGATGGCTATGGAGCCTGCTATGGCTTGGGGGAGTTGGGATCTGGGGGATCTGGAGTCCCTGGGTCTGGGCTGATCAGGCGGCGTTCCTACAGCGGCAACAGGCTGTGCGGGCGGGCAATCAGGTGGATCTGGATCAGGAGGTGCGGCTCTATTGTCGCCCTTGCGGGGATGAGTGGGCGGAGTCTTTGATCGTTACCCAGATCGGGATCTCTCCGGCGGGCTATGAGGATTATTTTGAACTTTGGTTAAACGAGCGATCCGTAGATTTAGCTTATACCTATGTGCTCGATGGGGAGCGCTGGCATAACCTGGCCTTGCTACTGGGGTTGGAGGTGGTGCAGGTGCCTCAGTTTCTACCAGAGGATCTGGATATCTTACCAGTTGACCCCACTGGGGAGTTCTAACAGTCCACAGGCTCGCTCCTAGAGAACTTTGGTTAAACTGAAGGGTACCCTGAGGGATCCACAGACCCTGCAGCAGGATCTGACTCGGGCTGGCCTTCAAGCGGCACTGTCCGAATCCAACTTTGCCGTAGAGGGGGTGACGGTGCGATTCCTGCCTCAGGGGATCGGTTAGGGGGCTTACAGGTGGTGGAGGTGCGGGCGACCGATCCGTCCCGCTCCGGAACGGGCTATGATTTCGTGCCCCGCAATTGAGGCCGAGTCGTTCCCAAAGAACCTGAGATAAGCTGGGGGTTAAAGTCGTGGGATGAAGAGCGGGAGGATTTGATGAGCTTAACCCCAACCAAAGGTCCTCCTCCCATCATATATATCTTGGTGTTGGCCTGTGTCGGGGGTCTGATCTGGTTCTTCCTCTTCCGGGACGCCTCATCCGGTCAGGCTCCTCAACCCACTGGCACTGGGATCGCTAATCGGGATCCCAATCCAGCCCAGATCCCCACTAGCCAAGCAGCTGAGACCTTTCGCGCCGTGACAGGGGTGCCGACAGGGGTGTTCAACTATGGTGGCAGCACTACCTGGGCTCCGATCCGGTTGAAGGTGGATCCGGTGATTCAGAAGGTTTGGCCCGAGTTTGGGCTGCGTTACACCGATCCCATCGTAGGCAATCCGGGATCCGGCACAGGTATCGGTATGTTACTAGATAATCAGCTCTCCTTCTCCCAGTCCTCTCGATCGGTGAAGCCGGAGGAGTATGAAGAGGCGCGGGCTCGTGGCTTTGAGATCCAAGAGATCCCGGTAGCGATCGATGGCATCGCGGTTGCTGTCAACCCCAACCTGCCAGTGGACGGGATCACGGTGGATCAACTGCGCCGCATCTATCTGGGGGAGATCACCAATTGGCAGCACGTGGGAGGACCGAGACTACCGATCACACCCTACTCTCGGGATCCGAACGCGGGGGGTACGGTGGACTTCTTTATCGAGAATGTGTTGGCTGATCAGCCCTTAAGTCCCACTGTAGTGATCACACCGACCACGACCTTATCCCTGCGGGAGGTGGCTCAAGATCCAGGCGGGATCTACTACGCCTCCGCCCCGGAGGTGATCCCCCAATGTACAGTGAAAGCCATCGCCATCGGACGACGACCGGAGGAGCTGATCTCCCCCTATGCGGGCGCCTACATTCCCCCTGAAGGGTGTCCCGCCCAACGTAACCAATTGAATATCGTCGCCTTTCGGGAAGGAGACTATCCGATCACCCGCAGACTGTTCGTGATCGTCAAACGCAATGGCCAGATCGATGAGCAAGCGGGTATGGCCTATGTCAACTTAATGTTGAGCGATCAGGGACAGGAACTCAGTCAGTCCGCTGGGTTTGTGCCGATCCAATGAGAATGAACGGATCTGAGGGTCCAGATCAAAAGGTCAATAACAATTAGGGGCACCCTCAGGCACCCCATAAACCTCGATAAAACTTGAGAGGGATCCTAGCGTTGGATCTGCTCCAGGTTAGCGCCCTTGATGCGAGCTCCGGTCAGGTCAGCACCCCGCAGATCCGCACCCCACAGATCGGCATCCCGCAGGTCCGCGCCCCGCAGGTTAGCGCCATGTAGATGAGCTCCCTTGAGGGTAGCCCCTTGCAGATCGGCGCCCTGCAGATCCGCACCTTCCAGGAAAGCGCCCCGCAGATCGGCTCCGGCTAGGTTGGCCTTATTCAGATCGGCTCCCACCAGGTAAGCCTCCAGCAGGTTGGTGTCAGACAGATCGGTGCGCTGCAGGTTGGCCTCGATCAGGTCGGCTCCCTCAAAATTGCCATTGGACAGATCCAGTTTCTCCAGGTTCTCGTTCCCCAGAGAGCAGCCTGGGCAGTAGCGAGTAGCCTGCAGACGACGCATAGCGCAGGGGCTGAGGGCGTAAACGGCGGTGGCGGCGGTGGCGCAGGCCAGCAGGGTGGCAATGGTAGGTAAAAGCTTGAGTCTCATGTGGGGTCCCCGACACGTCATTCCCCATATCATAAGCATCGGATCCCAAAAGGTGCTAGTTGCTGATGAACTTTTACAGGTTCCCGAACCCCGCCCGACTTGATCCCGTGGATCTGATGTCAGCCAGGATGGGTGAAGCCCTCTCGACTGGAGACCCCCGCAGCAGGGTTAAGAGCCGATCGGATCCTTGGCTAATCAACAAAGGGGTTGGTGGCTTGCCACTGTTGAACAAACTCAGGCACCATATTGCGGACCTGCAGTCGGAACAAGCCTGCTGCGGCATCTTCGTACATCGGTTGTCCCCCCACATCATCTCGACCGTAAGCCTCGTAGTACTCCGCTTGATCCCCCGAGCTATGTTGTTCTAGATCCACCACCACGATCACCCCTCGGCTGCGTAGCTGATTTGGGGTGAAATTAGGTACATCCACGGGCACCACCGGCGCCAGGAATCGGATCGCTGTGTTCAGTAAACTACTGCCCTGAATGTTGTAATCCTGAGAGATCTGCATCTGGGCCAGCAAAACATAGCGCAGATCTAGAGCATCCCCGATCACCCGCAGCTTGCCAAGGTCCTCGGTGTAGCGCTCGTCTCGATCCAGTAGGGTCAGATCCGTCACCAGTGGCTGCAACGACTCAAACTCAGGAGCAGGTCCCAGGGGGCCGCTTAACAGCTTCACCTCCTGATCGGACATCAGTCCCTCCAGGGCCGGGTACAGTTCACGGGCCAGCAGATCAGAAAACGGTGGCACATCTGGCAGGATCCCGATCCCTTGTACCTGTTCCTCTCGTTGTTCTGGGGCCAAACGAATATCCTGGGTGGACACAAATCCAGATCGGACCCGGATCTGAGTGCTGGTGCGGGGGAAGCCGGGCACCTCCACATCCACCAGATACAATCCGGCGGGCATGTCCGCAAACAAGAAACTGCCATCCGGCTCGATCGGCACCTGTTGTCCTGAGAACTCCGAGGTGGGATCGATGGTCAACTGACCCTCCTGGACCGGATCCCCGATGATCGTCAACACCTGTCCGGTGACCGCCCCGATCCGATCCGATTGCTCCAGGGCTGCCTGCTGCATCTCCCCCACAGAGAACCACTGCAACTGCGGGATCCCCGCTTCCACCACTAAAACCCCCTCAGCCTGGGGGGTGGAGAGAAAATGAATACCAGTAGGCTGATCGCCGATGGGGAAGGAGGCCACCTGTTTGGCGGTGATCAAGCTCACGATCTCTAACCGATCACTATCTCGGGAGGTGACGAAGGCGATGGTGCCATCGGGTGAGAGGGCCAGCCGCGTAGGTCGCCAATCCAAGCCGATCTGTTGGATCTGTTCTCCGTTACTGGTTAGATCTAGCACCGTCAGATCCTGGCTACTGGAGTTGAGCACCACCACCCGTTCTCCGTTGGCATCGATGGCCAGATCCTCTGGGGTGCCCCCTGTGCGCCAGCGGGCTAATAGCTCTCCATTATCCGGGTCTACCACCAACAACCCGAGGGGATCCTCCTCTGCCAAGGTCACCAACAGCTGTCCCCGAGTCGGTTCATAGGCTACTGCTAGAGGGACACCCGGTAAGGGCAGATTCCGAGCCGCACCATCCCCCAGATTCAGCACCGCAATACTCTGCGCCCCCGGCATGGTGGCAAACACCCGACCCAACCGGGTATCAATGGCGATATCCAAGGCTCCGGAGGCCAAACCAAACCCCTGTTCTAATTCCCCCGTCTGTAGATCGATCACCGCCAGCCCTGGCGCATTGGGACCGGAGGCAAAAACTAAGAGGTTCACCGGATCGATCTGGACCACGCTAGGGGCAAAGCCTGCGGCAAATTGCCAGAGGGTTTCTCCTGAGGTCAGATCCAGTAGTTCTACAGTCTGTTGCTCCAGGACCCCCACCGCTGCCACCTGTTGACCAGGGGCAATCATGACATCGATCCGATCGGCAGCGCCATTCAGAGGTAACACTGCCTGGGACACGGGCTCTGTCAGGCCAGGCTCGGGGGCGGGATCATCAGTGGCGGGTTCAGGATCTGCAGATTCCCGCAAGGCCGTTGGATCCGGCTCGACCCT
>CAYSEO010000179.1:0-9207 GCA_964429885.1 uncultured bacterium | reverse complement strand
CCCTTTCCCGACCCAGACCTCACAGCAACAGGTCCAGACTCCTAGTTTCCAACCGCGTCCCCACCAGATCGCCCTGTCGGCTTACCTGAATGGTTTGCTCCGGGAAGGGATCTTGCCGATTCGACAAGGAGTGGTGCTCCTAGATCCTCAAGGTCAACCGCTGGCGGTCCATCAGCCCACCCTGACCTTCCCTGCCCTCACGTTGCCTCAGCTAGCTACCTCTCTAACTGCCCTGGAGATCTGGGGACCGGATCATCGATTTGAGACGCGCTTCTTCACTGAGGGTGAGCTCCGGGGACAGCAGCTGGATGGACATCTCTGGGTGGGTGGCGGACATGATCCCTACTTCACCTCCGAGGACGCCCGCTCAGTGGCTCGGCAGCTGCAGAACCTGGGCATTGAGGAGATCACAGGGGAGCTACGGATCGAAGGGCCGTTCTTCATGGGGGGGCAGATGAGCCCAAGGGTGAGCGGCCAGATCCTGCGGCCCCATTTAGAGAACGCTGAGGGGACCGGTATCGAGATCCAGGATGCGGCCCAAGTGCCCCAGTCTCCGGGTCAATTGCTGATTCGCCATGCCTCTGTGCCCTTGCAGGAGATCCTCAAGATCGTCAACACCTACAACAGCCAGGCTAAAGCGGAGATGGTGACTGCGGCCCTGGGTGGGGTGAAACAGGTGGAGGCCACGGTCAGAAAAGTGGCTGACACCTCTCCCTATCAGATGTTGTTGTGGGATGGATCGGGTGAATCGGCAGCCAACCGTATTTCTCCTCTAGCGACGGCTCGGATCCTCAATGAACTGCAGGCACAAACGGGAGACCTCTCTACTGTCCTACCTGAGATCGGTGTGGATGGGGGAGTGATCAATCGTCTGGATCTGCCTCTGGGCACCGTGGCGATCTCGGGTACAGCAGGGGATATTAATGTTCTGGCAGGTCAGCTGCCCAATGGTGTGATCTTCGTCCTCAACGGTCAAGGATCGGATCAGCAGGCC
The DNA here is from genome assembly GCA_964429885.1 of uncultured bacterium. GTDB lineage: Bacteria > Cyanobacteriota > Cyanobacteriia > Thermostichales > Thermostichaceae > CAYSEO01. The sequence goes on along the minus strand of CAYSEO010000179.1, from coordinate 8,213 downwards.
ATGGAGCGTCTGCAGGCTCGTTTCCTTTGGGATCTGATGCTGATCTCGGATCTGAGTTTGGATCAGTAAAGCGGTTGCGTGAGCGTGAAGGGAACAGAGGAGGACAGATGTCGGGCTTTGATCTGAAGGTGTGGTTGGATCGGTTTCTGCTGGGGGTTGTGTGTGTAGTGGTGGCGGGATTCAGCCTGTTTATCCTGACGGTGACATGGGCTTTCCTCGGGTATCCGCAGGGCTATTCTCTCTGGGCTAAACTATGGTATCCGTTATTTCAACCTGCTTTGGGGATCCTGATGTTGGGAGCGATCGCCAGCGGCATCTGGGGCTGGATCCGGAAACAGCGAGAGTAGAGCTCTTCCCATGAAGGAGCCAGCATCAAAGGGAGGATTCCAGGCGATTGTTAAACACCAGGTAGTTCTGGGAACACTGTTGCTTGTCCTTAGCGTGCTCCTGATGACTGCCTGGTTTTGGGATAGAAACGCGGAGGTCTCAGGGGGTATTGCATTTTTATCGGGCCTGATCGCCTTTGCAGGTATTGATCTGATCACGCATAGTCCTATGGGAGATAGGTGAGGAGATTTTTTACCTTGAATCCGAACCAGTTCTGACCTTTCGATCTGACCACCCATGACAAAATCCCTCAACCTCTCCGCTCCGCTCTACACTTACTTACTGGATCACTCCGTCCGAGAACACCCAGTTCTGACTCGCTTACGACAGGAAACCGCTAATCATCCCCGTGGTCGGATGCAGATCTCACCGGATCAGGGGCAGTTGATGATGCTCTTGATCCGGTTGATGTCAGCCCAAAAGGCGCTAGAGATCGGGGTGTTCACAGGATATAGCGCTCTCTGTACTGCCTTAGCTTTACCGGAGACCGGGAAACTGATCGCCTGTGATGTCAGCACAGAATATACCAACATTGCCCGGCGTTACTGGCAGGAGGCAGGTGTGGATCACAAGATCGATCTGCGGATCGCCCCAGCTTTGGAGACTTTAGATCAACTGCTAGCAACGGAGCAGGCGGGTACGTTTGATTTCGTCTTCATCGATGCCGATAAACAAGGGTATGAGAGTTATTACGAACGAGCTCTGCAGTTACTCCGTCCAGGGGGGCTGATCGCGGTGGATAATGTGCTCTGGGGCGGACGAGTCGCCGATCCCACCAACACGGAGGGCAGTACAGAGGCCCTACGCCGCTTCAATGCCAAACTACATCAAGATCAACGGGTTCAGATCAGTCTGGTCCCCATTGCCGACGGCCTCACTCTGGCTTTGAAGTTGACCTGATCTAGCACTGGTACGGGCAACATCGGGGCAATCTGATTGTAGACAACGAAGGATTCCTTACCTTTTGTGATTCTGTTGTCAAGGATCAGAGTCAAAACGACATCGGATCCGATCACAGTAAGCGTTCGCCAGATTGTGAAAAACTGTCGCCCAATCCTCAGGCGATGCGTCATGTGTGTAGATCTGCAAAGCCAACTCATAAGCTGACTCTCCCCGTGTCTCCTCAAGAGCCATCCCTGATCCACCCGCCAGTTATGGTTACCCTCTCAACAACAGACCTCTGTTCTAAAGACTACACCGGACACAGATCCGGATCAACTCAACCCGTTCCCCCGACAGAGCTCGATCTACTCGCAAGCCCTTAGCTTATTGCATCGATCCTGCCGATTTTCAAGCCTGTCCTCCATCAGCTAGCCTGGAAGCGAGGCAGAACAGACACAAACCTGGAATGATCCATAAGATTTCGCCCCAGATCGACACCATCGCTCAAGCTAGAAGCTAGGGCTCGACGACTCAGCCACTGGGGGTTGGGCTCCGATCCACAAGATCACCCCGAGAGATCGATAGGATCCATACCGAGACGCAGATGCACAAGGAGCGGACCATGACGCAGAGCCTGCTGGACCAACTCAGAGAAGTGACCGTAGTCGTCGCCGACACCGGAGATATCGAGGCGATCAAACAGGTCAAGCCCAGGGACGCCACCACCAACCCCTCCCTGATCACCGCTGCCGCCCAGATGGAGCAATACCAGAGCATCGTCGATGAGACCCTGATGAAGGCCCGCAAGGAGATAGGATCCTCCGTCACCCCCAAGGAAGTGGTCCGACTGGCCATGGATGAGCTGTCAGTCGCTTTTGGTCTGCGGATCCAAGAGATTATTCCCGGTCGGGTCTCCACTGAAGTAGATGCCCGTCTCTCCTACGACACCGAGGCCACCATCGAGAAAGCCCGTAGCCTGATCAAGATGTATGAGGAAGCTGGCGCCTCCCGTGAGCGAGTCCTGATCAAGGTCGCCTCCACCTGGGAAGGGATCAAAGCCGCAGAGGTGCTGGAGCAAGAAGGGATCCATTGCAACCTGACCCTCTTGTTTGGGCTCCATCAAGCCATCGCCTGCGCTGAAGCCCATGTCACCCTGATCTCCCCCTTTGTGGGTCGGATCCTGGACTGGTACAAGAAGGAGACCGGCAAGGATTATGTGGGTCAAGATGATCCTGGCGTCCAATCCGTCACCCGGATCTTCAACTACTACCGCAAGTTTGGTTACAAGACCGAGGTGATGGGGGCTAGTTTCCGCAACCTCAGCGAGATCCAGGAACTGGCAGGCTGTGATCTGCTCACCATCTCCCCCAAACTGCTCAAGCAGCTGGATGAGGCCACCGGCGATCTGCCCCGCAAGCTGGATCCGGAGCAAGCCAAGGCCATGGATATCGAACGGATCCCCATGGATAAGGCCACCTTTGACAAGATGCACGCTGAGGACAAGATGGCCTCCGATAAGCTCTCCGAGGGGATCGCTGGATTCACCAAAGCGATCGAGTCCCTGGAGGCGATCCTGGAAGCCCGTCTGATCCGGTTGGAAGGATCCTCCACCCTCACCCATGCTGCTATGGATATCTTCCAGGTTTACGATCTGGATGGCGATGGCTTCATCACTCGGGAAGAGTGGCTGGGTCTGGATGTGGTGTTCGATGCCCTGGACTCCGATCATGACGGCAAGATCAGCCCTGAGGAAATGGCCCTGGGCTTGGGCACTGCGGTGGACATGAAGCCTGTGATGGTCTGAGCTCCCCTCATCACTCTTTGTTTAATCGATCCTGCGGGTTCCTTTGGGGATCCGCAGTTTTTTGGGGCCAATCAAACTCGCTGAGGAGGGGGCAGGATCTGACGCAGCCGTGCTGCCATACCCTGTTCCGATCGCCATTGCCGGGGATAGCCCAGAGACACCTCTTCAAACCGGATCCCATCTCGATAATGGGTTTTCGGGATGTGTAGATGACCATAAACTACAGCGGAGCAGGGAAATCGCAGATGCCAATCCTCCGATCGCCGTGTCCCACACCAGATGGAGAAGCGCGGGATCGCGGGTAATCGAGCCAGATCTTGTTTGAGGGGATAGTGATTGATCATGATCAGTTCTCCTCGGGTCGCCGCCTCAGCTAGACGCTCCTCACTGTAGCGACAGCGGGCTTCACACCAGGCGCTGCGGGAGGGATAAGGATCGGGATGCAATAACGATTCATCTGTACACAGGATCCGTTTCTCCCGAGCCCAAGCGATCGCCTCTGTGGGTGACAATCCGTCCGGACCAAAACTATAGTCATACAACAGAAAGATGGGGGCCAGGATCGTCGTGGGTCCCTCCCCTGGCCAAGTGACAAAGGGATCTTCAGGAGTCAATACTCCATAGTCATGACAGATCTGGACAAAGTGGTGATATTTTGCCTCACCGCGACGGGGGGGATCATCGGAGGGCATCGTCCATAGCTCATGGTTACCAGGCACCCAGATCACCTGCTCAAATCGCTGGGTCAATTGTTGTAAGCCAAACCGGAAGCAGGTCTCTAGCTCCGCCACATCTCCTGCCAGGATCAGCCAATCCCCTGGATACTCCGGTAACTCAGTTAAGGCCCGCCGGTTGATCTCCCGCTCTAGGTGCAGATCGCTGATGGCATAGAGTCTCATAAGTCTCGATCATTGGGTTACCGTCCTCAGTCCCAAGATACACCTTCGTCTTTCTGAGAAACTTACATACAGTTGGGAGCGGCGATAGAGGAGGCTTTTGGAAAAGTGACAGAGAAAGATATTCACAATTGGTTTACACATGGTTGTTATTGTACCTCACCTTTCTGAGAAAGGCTGTAGAAGCCTTATCATGACTGAGAGACCTTTTCGGGACACCAGAAGCAAGCGGATCCCAGTTGGCTGCCGCAGCTGCTTATCCTCTGGAGGACGAAGACCTTATCAAAGGATCCTGCAACGGACTCTGACGGCTCTGGTGGTCAGCGATCCAATACGTCAACGATTATCTGGATATTGAGATTCCACTCTTATGGACATTCAGGAGAATGAACAAGCTGATTCCTCAAACCGGTGAAGCCTGGATCCAACGGATCCTTTGCCAAGCTCCCTGTGAGTCATACTCTCGGATCAGCTGCAAATACAGTTGTGGATCTGGTAACCATCCCAGCTCTAGACGAAACCTCCGATCCCTTTGTTTTAGGGGATCTGGCACTTGTTGAGATCCTGAGAGCCACAGATGACCGGGTAGGAAATGGGGATTCGAATTATCCTGAGGGGAGATCTCGGTGGAGCTTGCGGTGGGAGTGAGATCCGAGGCCGTAAACTCAATCTGTTGTCCCTGCCAAGCTCTCTGGAGCTGGTCTGGAGTTAAGACTGAGGATGGGATCCCCTGATCACACCAGGATCCTCTGACTTCCAAGATCACCGTGATCCCAGTCAGCTGCCCTTGAGGGGCAAACTGAGTTACCACTCGTACCTTCCGATCCTGCCAGAGGAACCCCTGTTCTGCCCCAAAATCACTAAAAGGAGCCCGTTGTAATCGCCCATTCGAGAATGATCCATCCGGAAAGAATCTTAAGCCCCCTGCTAGATCGTGATAGACCCAGCTTTGCCCCGGTTTGGACTCATCGATCGACTCCTCTAGATCGAAATAGGTATTGGTCTGTCGGATCCCACCCTCTGAAGTTCGCTCAAACGTGATCAGGCTCTGTCGTTGATTTAAGAGAGTTAGGTTCACGGGATCCAGCTGAATAAAGCGACCCTGCCATTGCCCTAGGTGTTGAGCTAATCCATCCAACTGTGTGAAGTTCTGCATACATCTAGTCCGATAGCTTGAGGTATTGGTAGGGACCTGCTGAGGATCCCCAGGTTTGTTTGCCTGTCGTCTGATCGATACCTCGATCTAGAGTTGTAAAGGTGGTGGCCGTGAGATCAAACTCGATCTGGATCACTGTTGTGCTCTCCGGCGTCAGCTTACAGGCAGCATCCGATCCCATCGCCCCATGAAAAGACTCAGCCTGTCTCTCTAAGAATAAGGTACACTCTGGGAGCCAGTCTAGATCCATCACCCTCAGTTGGGATAGGCGATCCTGATCCTGCGAGGCTCCTAACCAGGCAGACTGATTTTGCAGTTTATAGTTCTCCAGCCGGAGAGGATTGTCTAAGAGCTGTAGCACTCGACTGCGATAGAACTTGTCAGGAAAATGTTGATTGATCTGTTCGGTAAAGAAGCCACAGCCCTGATCGAATAAATGAGGCAAAGGAATGTACCATAACGTGACTGGAATAAACCAGACAGGCTGATCCATCGCCTGCTGACGATTGCTATAGGTCCCAGCTAACCAGTCCTGTACTAGCTCGAGATCAGACATCTCTCTTGCCATCTCTATGGATCTCAGAATATCAGGCAAGTTCCAAGTCATCTGTATACTCACGTGCGGCGGGTCTCGCGCATCGTGACCCATGTGTACGATAGGGCTTTCCGTCCGGTAGGTCTGGTCACCAACCAGTTCACCTTCCTGGTCGCCATCGGCCTGCTCAAATCCATATCCGTTGCCAACCCGGCCCAGATCCTGTGAGCGCAAGAAACATCCTCCCTGACACCAAAATGTAGCGCATATTACGATCTGCCGCACGCTCGGGATCTAACTTGCAGGCAATAGGTTTGTTGGAGATGTAGCATGGTCAGTCTGTTTTCCCGACGCTGGGTTCTGGGCCTGGGTGTAGTGATCACTGGGGCTCTGGCCACAGCAGCTTCCCTGCAGGTTGGGGCTCAGGATGAGGATCCGTTCCAGGTGGCGATCGTGTTGCCGGGCGTGATCACAGATGGGGGATGGAATCAGTCTGGTTTGGAAGGGATTCAGACCCTGGAGGAGTCGATTGGGGCGGAGACGGCCTATGTGGAACAGGTGGCCCAGGCGGATCAGGTAGAAGCCCTAGCAGATTTCGCTCGCCGGGAATACGACGTGGTGATCGGCCATGGGGGGCAGTTTGATGCAGCGATCCTGCAGGTGTCCGAGGATTTTCCTGAGACCTTCTTCATTGCCGCCAATGGTCAGGCGACAGCGGATAATGTGGCAGCCCTGCAGATCGATAACCGCGATCTGGGCTATTTGATGGGGATCCTGGCGGGATCGATGACGGAGACCCAACAGGTGGGTTATGTGGCTGGACTCAGCTTCAAGGCCACCAATGAGGCGTATCGGGGCTTCGAGCTCGGAGCACAGGCGATCGACCCAGAGATCACGGTGATCGAGACCTATGCTGGGGACTTCAATGATGTGGCCCGAGGTCAGGAGGCGGCTTTGGCCATGATCGATGCAGGTGCGGATGTGATCTTCGAGTCCTTGGATAACTCGGCTCCAGCGGTGCTGACGGCAGCTGAGGAGCGAGGGGTGTTTACGATCGCCAACTATGCCGATTACTACGATGTCGCGCCCGATTCCGTATTGACCAGTGTGATCCAGAGCGTCGGTATCGGTAGTGCCATGTTGTCCGAGCTCGCCAATCAGGGGGAACTAGAGGGCAGGACCTATGTTTTCGGCTTTGACACCCCGGAGGTGGTGCGACTGGGTCAGATCAACCCTGAGATCCCAGAGGATATCGTGGCGTTGTTGGAACAAACAGAAGCGGATCTGATCGCGGATGAGATCAGTTTCGTAGACTGTCAGGTGGACGGTGAGGAGACCTTCTGCCTGGAGTGATTGACCGAGCTCTGAACGACGGCACCTCTCAGATCACCTCTCAAGATCAAAGACAAATCCCTCCTGATGATCTAACGAGCCACCAGGAGGGATCCATGAGCGCTATTTCAAGTCAGAGAGAACAGCGTGATCAGCAGACCTGGCAAGCCCAGTAGTGAGCGCCCTCTTCATCGATGTAAGGGCCGTCCATCACCGCTTCCGTCAGCTTGATCTTGTTCTCCGCCTGTAGCTTGTCCACAGCCTCCTGGAAGTTGGTGGAGTCGTAGTAGCTCTTGCGGGTGCTGACCACCACAAAGCCACCGGGACGGGTGATCCGGATCAGCTCCTCCATGGCCTCAGGGGGCACATGCCCCAGGGTGAACACCCCACAGGATAGGGTGCCATCGTAGGCATTGTCCTCATAGTCTTCCATCTTGCGAGTCAGATCGATGCTGCCCTTCAGCTCAGAGTAGCAGCCCAGCTGATCAGCCACTTCCACCATCTTGTCGGACAGATCGAAGCCATCGATCTGGCGATAACCCATCTTGTAGAGGATCGCGCCCACCAGACCGGTGCCACAACCCGCATCCATGACCTTGGCCTCAGACCGTGTCTGATCGCCGTGATGCTGACGGATCCGATCGTAGAACTCAGAGATAAACTTGGGACCGATGTACTTCTCATTGGAGACATCCGTGTCATAGGCTGCTGCCCAGACATCGTAATAATCCCTCAGTTTGTCTGCGTCGCCAGAAAGCCGGTGAGCCTCTTTAATGGCATCCAAACTTTGCTCGGGGATCGACAGGTTGTTTGTAGTTTGAGTCATGATTCAGTTGTCATTCTGCAGGGCAGTGGATCAAAAAGACCCAGCGCCTCGATAATCCTACCACCCACTGTGAGGTCGTTAATAGTCCTAAAGACATAGATCCCCTATGCCTTAAGATAGATAAAGGAACCTTGTCTGCGTAGGAATCAGCCTCTCAGATCCGCTCTATGAGCCAGATACAAAGATATCTAATCTAGGGGATCACCACTGAAAGATCAAGGGCAGTTGAGGACGAAGATCAAGGCTCTTACCCTCATTTCGCCGTCGAAGCCTAGGGTTAGGCTGTATTCCGTAGCACAACGAACCTGCACTAGACCTATCCCTATGATGGATCGCAGATCAGCAGAAAAATTATCAGTAGAGACAAGTGTCATACTAATGCGAGTCATCTCAGT
>CAYSEO010000178.1:0-9230 GCA_964429885.1 uncultured bacterium | reverse complement strand
GGAAACTCACAGACCCGCGCCTGAGGGGTTAGCTGGGGGATCCCACCTCGGATCAGGGCCACATCGGTGCTGGTGCCTCCCATATCTAAAGTCAGCAGATCGGGATAGCCACTCATCTGGCCCAGATAGCCCGCTCCGTAAGCTCCCCCTGCCGGACCCGATAAGAGCGCTACCGAAGCATGGGCCGCCGCCGCCGCCACCGTCGTTACCCCCCCAGAGGACTGCATGATCAAGGGCTCCGGCACCCCTCTCTGCTGACAGCCCGAGGCCAACCGCCCCAGATACCCCGCCAGTCGAGGGCTCAGATAGGCATCGATCACGGTGGTGCTGAATCGCTCATACTCCCGGAACTCCGGGGCCACCTCACAGGAGAGGGACACATGGATCTGAGGAAATGTCTGTCGCAGTGCCTGACCCAACCGCTGTTCATGATCAGGATAGAGAAACGAGAACAACAATCCCACCCCGATCGCCTCGATCTCTCCCCCCTCCACCCAGGGCCTGAGCTGCTCGATCACCCGTTCGATCTCGGTTCCGGTCAAGGGCTCGATCACCCCATTGATGCTGCACCGCTCCCGCACCCCCAGACAATACCGACGCTGCACCACCGGCTCCGGCTTGGGTCGAGCCAGATCATATAGAGCAGGCCGATCCTGGCGGGCGATCTGTAATAGGTCTCGAAATCCTGCCGTGGTCAGAAACGCCGTCTCCACCCCTTGTCGCTCCAGCAGAGCATTGGTGGCTACCGTCATACCATGACTGAACCAATCCACCCGCCGTTGCCCGTGTGCACCGCCGATCCCCACTCGGGCGAAGGCCCCAAACACCCCGATCTCAGGATCAACAGTAGACAAGACCTTAGCGGTGATTACCTGATGCCCATCCAACAGCACCAGATCAGTAAAGGTACCCCCGACATCAACCCCTAGGCGGGCGATCGGAGCAGAATCTGCCGAGCCTAAAGCCGTCACCGAGATCTCAGACCTCACTCCTCCAAGGACTCTGCTGCATCATCCTGAATGATCCAGGTCGCGATCAATTCCACTTGTTCCGGGGTCCACTGCCCCAGTTGATCCAGAGTGTAGAGATCCGCGGGGCCTTTGTTCTCATCAGGGGGACGACGGATATAGCCTAAAGCTGGGTTACGGCCTCCTTGAAAGCTCACTCCACCCCCCACATCCGTAGAGCCCCCAGTGGTGTTGAGGAAGTTGGAAGCATGACGAGTCGTCCACTGTGGATCTAGCAAGGGACTACTCTCTTCCCCAGGTTGAATATAGGCCGACACTGCCTCATAAGTGTCCATCGGGCTGGACTGCTGAGTGGCCCCCGGACGATGACATCCGACACAGGCTGCATCCAACAGGGGTTGCACATCTTCCGCGTAGGTGTATTGGGGTTGAGTCGTGAAGGTCAGCTCCACCGGTTCATCCAGGGGCAGATCAGGCTGAGCGGGTACCGAGATGTTGTAAGTCGTGCCCGGAAGCAACGGTTCTATAGGTTGCAAGAGTAACGTATTGCCCTGCAGATCGAAGGCCAGCTGAGGGGTTGGAGCCTGGGAGGTTTCTACCTGGATCTGGTTGGAGCCATCCACCTGGATCGTGTAGGCCGGATCCTCTGCCTCACCTGTGACCTGGATCGCGTCAACGTCGGGCAGCTCTTGATCAAAAGCCAGCTGGAAGACTTGCTCCAGCTCTACCGCTTCCGTCCCATCGGGAGGAGTGGATTCTACGAACTGCAAGACATCCTGGGAGACAGCCACGCTAGTCCAGAGCAGCGCGAATACCATCAACAACGAGCCCAACTTAATCCAAAGGGAACGGGCGGGGGAGCGGGGATAAAACATGATCGAATACCCACAGCAGATCAGAGCTAGGAGAGAAACTCCCAGGCCGATGATACACAATTTCATCTCAGCTAATCCACACCCGCTTCTCCTCCGGTTTCAGGTGCTCCGTCCTGCACGATCCAGGTGCGCACCACCTCGATCTCCTCCTCTGTCCAGGCCCCAAGCCGAGTTTCCGGGATTCCCAGGCGACGGATATAGGCCAATTCAGGGGATCCCGCTGCCGCACTGTTGTCCAAGATCGGCAAGGAGTTTTGCGTCTCTGCTATCAATGTGGATAAGGGATCCTCCTCAGTAGCGGTGGCCAGAGGATTGGCAGCCGGATCCGGGGTCTGGATACCGCTGAATTCAGGTATCGGATCTCCAGGTTGGATCTGAGGCAGACGACGGGGGCGAGCATGACGACGAGTCCAACGGGGATCGATTAAAGGACTGCCGGGATCTTGGGGGATCACGTAGTCCATGACGGTTTCATAGGTATCCAACCGCTGGCGTCGTTGACGACCAAATGCTTGATGACAACCGGCACAGCTGGCCTGCAGCAACGGTTTTACATCTCGTTCATAGGTGTACTGGGGCTCGGTTCGAAACTCGATCTCAACCGGTGGAGACAACGGTTGCTGACCTAAAGCTGCCAAGGAGATCCGGTAGTCGGTGCTGTAATCCAGAGAGGGTAAAGGTTGAATGAGTAATTGCTCGACCTCGACGTCAAATCCCAGTTCTACCTGAGGTGAGATGGAGAGCTGCAGCTGTTGTAGATCTGGATCAAGGGCCTGATTGAACCAGAAACGGATCACCGCATCGACAGGGACCTGTTCCGCCTGCGGGGCGGGTTGACTCCCCACCCAGGTTAGTTCTCCAGATCCAGACAGGGACGACTCGGGGGCAAGGACTGGAGGAGGGGTAGGGGCCTCAGTGGGAGACAGCAAGGGGATCGCACTGGTGTAGAACTGGGCAAACTGCTCCATCTGTTGAGGTGAGGGGCGGGTTTGCCACTCGTCTCGAGTCATGGTGACTAACAGCAAGGGCAATTGTAGGGACTCCTGTTGTCCCATTACCTCCACCGTGACCTGTTGAACCGGATCGACGGACTGAGCAAATCGATCCGCCAGCACCTGCCAGACCTGGGGACGGGAGGCCTCCACCATCTGAGCATAATCTTGCCCCTGTACAGTCACCTGCAGACGGGCCGTCTGAGACCAGACCCCCTGCAGCCCAGCCAGCCACAGGATCCCACAGAGGCTCAAGCCCAGGGCAAATCCCCAAGCCTGTCTCCAACCCAGAACTCCCCTCAGCCCTGCCCAGATCCGACCCGCTTGGGCCAAAGTTCCCTTGAGTGGCACCATATCTCACCTTCCGCTCACCTCTATTCCAGGATGCGACCCTTCGATCCTGGCTGTCTCTCTCGGCATCCTTAAGGAAGGGAGGCTACTCGATCGTCCAAGATGAACGGCGTGACCAGCAACACCACCTCATTGCGGGTGGTCGCTGTGGATTGGTCCCGGAATAGAGATCCCAGCAACGGGATCGATCCCAGCAACGGCACCTGAGTCACACTCACTGTATCGTTTTCCTGGATCAAACCGGCTAGCACAAAAGTTTCTCCATCCCGCAACCGCACCCGTTGGACATCCAACTGACGGGTGTTGAGTAGAGTGATGGTGTTGCCCGAGAAGGTGGCGGTTCCAGCCGGAGCGGAAACCTCAGGGACGATACTCAGGGTGATGAAACCATTGTCATCGATCCGCACATCCTGCAGCGCCACATTGACCCCGGCGGTCTCGATCACTGGCACAACGGCGGTCAGACCTGTGGCTGGATCCGACTGAATGCCGACCCCTGCGATCACGTCGTTACCGATGTTCACCTCACTGGAGCCACCATCGCTCACCACCAACTTGGGATCCGCCAGGATCTTAGCGGTGCTATTGGTGAGGGCCGCATCGATCCGTAGACCCAGAGCCGTCTCCAAGTTGTTCAGAGTGTTGAACACAAAGGCATTACTGGCACCGCCTTCCGTTCCTACACCAATGTTGCCCGTGGAGTTGCCCGCAGGCTGATCCACTGGGGTTCCATCAAAATTGGCTCCAGCCCCGTTTGCTCCGGACAGAGCAAAGTTACCTGAGGTGCCCCCCAACCGAATGGCCAGGGACTCCGAATCCGTGAGAGTCACATCCACGACTCGGACACTGATCAAGGCCTGACGCTTGCGGATGTCTAGCTGAGCGATCTGAGCCGCCACCACATCCAACTGTTCAGCACTGCCAATCGCAGTGAGGGAGTTGGTCCGCTCATCGGGGATAAACTGCACCCCCTCCAGGGGGCCGCCATCCGCTGATAAGGAGCTGAGGAAGTCCAGGACCCCCGCCCCGTCATCCCCGCCCTGAACCGTGGCCTGATTGAGACGGAAGCTACGTACGATCTGTTGGGTCACCCCCGGCAGCTCAGTGCCGACAAACACGGTCTGTTCCACCCGCTCCGCCTGCAGCTGTTTGAGACGCAGGATAAAGTTGAAGGTCTCCTGTAGGGGCGAATCCTGCACATCCAGAGAGATGGTCAGATCTGGGGGGACATCGTTGAGCACCACGTTGAGACCCGCTCGTCGGATCAGAAGACTCAGCACATCCGCCACAGGGGCATCCTTGAGGGTAAGCGTGATGGTGCTATCGGAGCCCAGATCCACAGTGGCCTGGGTGGGAAGGATCGATCCCACGGCGATGTCACCTGCAGGAGGAGCCTGAGCCCCGCCCGTCACTTGGGAAAGGGAGGCATCGGAGCCCGCCACAGGGGATTGGGGACTGCTCAACTCCTCCAAGCGAGGCACCTGGGTCAGCATATCGGGTGAGATCCCCAGGGGATCAGGCTCTACTTCCGCAGGGGCGGTGGGGGCAGTCGCTGTCACGGAGGATGGAGGGATCTCCACCCCCTGAGACGGGCTCAGGGTCGAGGAGGGCGCTGTTGACAGTGAGGTGGCATCCGCTGAGGTGGCTGTGGCTCCCGTCGTGGTCGTCGGAGCAGGGGGAGCTAGGGAAGGAGATGAGGAGGGCACTGTTGCTGTCGCTACCGCTGTCCCGCCACTGGGAACCTCGAAGTCGAAAGCCAGCAATGTGGCGCTGCGCTCCGTTAGTAACCCCTGGGGAGGGGCTTCTTCCCCCATGATCTGGATCCGCACGCTATCGTCATCCACCTGCTCCGCCTCCAGATAGCTCACCCCAGGAGCAGGGGCATTTTGGCGGAAGGATCCATCTGAGCCGATCTGGAGCTCCGCATTGGTGATATCCCCCACCCAGGCATTGCCCTGTTGGGTGAAGAACACCTGGGGACGCTTGCCCGCAGCCAGATCGATCTGCAGACGCATCTGCTCACCCTCGGGAACCAGCTGGATGCCGGTGATCTGGCTGTTGGCCTGAGCCGTACTGGAGCTCAGCTGCTGCGCGACACTGGGGGGAGCCCAATCCTGGGCCAGCAGCACCGGCAGAGCTAACGCCATACTTAAGGCACAGCTAGACAATATGCGACGATTCATCATCCTCACTCCTCACTCTGAACACACGCTGATAGTCAGCCCAACCCATGCCCTCTCCCGATCTGTGATCCGCCAGCCAGTCTGGTTTCAGGACTCGCCTATCACCGCCACCACGATCTACAGCCATGGGCAGCCGGAGCATACCTGTCACTTCCTTTATCAAACCCGAAATCTGCTAAGTTGCCACCAGATCAAGTGGGTGATCGCAGAAAATCGCGTCTACCCCACCACATTTAGCCGAAGCGGATTCCTCTGTCATCTCCCCCCCTATGAAAAATGGCCCTCCCCGCGCTGGGCAGAAGGACCACATCGATCGCTCCTTGGGGGCAACCCTCAGGAGACGAAGTATAGGAGTGTAGAGGGCCGGAGACTCCTGTTTAAGTCCCCTCTTCGGCCTCATCCTCAGCCCCCGTCTCCTCCGTGGAGGTCTGGGGGACAAGAGATTGATCGTAGACATAGGCCACGATCTCGAAGGAGGCCTGCAGCTGGGGCTCCGGGTTGGTAATAAAGTTCAGCCCTAGATTGCGCACCCGGATCAGGGTCTCCAATCGCTCGATGTTGTTCATCAGGGCGATCACCTCCTCATAATCCCCTAAGAGATTGATCGAGGCGTTTTGGATCTGGATCTGGGGAGCGATGGCTGCCGGGACATCTGGGCTGGCCTCAGCTGAGGCGGAACGAGGAGGGGCGGGGGAGTAGCTGCGTAGCTCCGAGTCGCTTTGCTGGACCAATCGGTTGATATCTAGCAGCTGGGTGGCCACGTTGTCCGGATTGGGAAGCAGTGTGCTGACCTGCTCGTTGACGGCCCGAAACTCCACCAACTGTTCAGGAACCCCTTGCAGGCTCGCGATCTGCTGTTCCGTTGATGTCAGCTCAGCGTCCTTTTGGGCCACCAACTCCTCCAGCTCCTGGATCTGGCGAAACAGTGGCAACAGCTGAGTTAATCCCAACAGAATGGCGGTCAGCACACCCACCCCGCCGATCAGGAGGCCGATGCGAGGAGGGGTTAACTCGATGCCCAGTACCGTTGTGGGTCCGCCAATCGGTTCCAGACCCTCATCGATGTACTCGTCACCCGAATACTGACCTGCCATTAGTTCACCTCCAGATTTCTTAGGATGTTCAATTTCTCCGCCAGCCCCTGGGAGTTCTTGTCCACCAAGAGACTCCGTAGCTCCGGATCCCCGAGATCCAGATCCGCCAGAGTGACCTGCACATCATAATCAACGCTGTCTAGGGTGTTAGCACCGCCATCCACCTTCTGACCTCGAACCAGACGCACGTCCTCAACAAACTCAGACTCCAGCAGGGTCAGCATCAACTCGTTGATCTGCTCAAAGCTCAAGGAGCGACCTTGGATCCCCAGCTGACGATCGGTGGTGGTTATGGAAACGATCCAGACATCCGGTGGGATCCGATCCCGTACATCCTGGAGGATCGCAGACCAAGGTTGGACCTGACTAAAAAAGGTCCGGAAGGCCTCGGTTCTAGCCAGGATCCCCTGCAGCTCGTCGTTTTGTGCCTGCAGAGTGCTCAGCTCCGAGCGCCTCACATCCAGGTCGCGAGTGAGCCGAGCATCCTCCTCCTGCAACGTCTCCAGCTGACCTCTCAGAACATAGGTGAATCCCCCCCAGGCTCCTAAGGCGATCAGGGCCGCGAAGAAGCCGACAACGACCGCCCCTGCTCCCCCCAAAGGTCCCCCACTACTAGGGGCCTCATCGACTGCGATCACATTGTCCGTCCCTGGGGTCTGAGGGCGTTCCTTCAGGAAATTGATATCAGGTGTGAACATAGACAGCTGTCCCCTTGTTAGCTTGCACAAAAAGCAGGGATCAGGCGAGCTCCCGCAGACCCAATCCTAGCGCAACTCCCATGGCTGGTCGCTCATTCAATGGCACATCCATGGTATCCGGAATGTTGAGGCCACTGAGCGGATCTGCCAGCTCTACTGGCATGCTGAGTCGTTGGGCCAGAAAACTATCCAGCTGACTCATCCCGGCCCCGCTACCAGCCAGCAGCACCTTGACCACGGGGGCGCTCCGCTCCTGGTTGATATAGAAATCAATGGAGCGGCGCAGCTCATCCGCCAGATCCGCCAGCACACGGGACACCGCCGCTACCCCAGGGTTAGCATTGCTCTGATCTCCCATGGCCAGAGTCTCTGTGGGACTGACGATGGGTAACTTCAGAGACTGTAACAGATCGCCGGTGCGAGAGGAGGGCAGGTTGAGGGCCTGAGCTAACACCTGCTGCATGTGAATGGTGCCGATGTTGACTGTACGAGAGAACTGGGGGATGCCATTGACCAGGATACTGATCTCAGTGCTCTCATAGCCGATGGAGGTCAACAACACTGCCTCCTGACTGCTGAACTGAGCCAGCTGATCCTGAATGGTGCGGATCAGGGAGAAGCTGGCCAGCTCCACGACCCGAGTCTTGAGGCTGGCCGATTGCAGCACCTCCAGATAATTATCCACCACCTCCTTAGGGATGGCCACCAGAAGCACCTCCATGCGTTCCACCCCGTCGCTGGAGACATCTAGGCCCAGGGGTTGAAAGTCCACATCCGCCTGATCTCGGGGGTAAGGGATGTAGAGCTCAGCCTCCTGCTCTAGAACGACCCGCCGCAGCTCATCGGCAGGCAGATCGGCAGGTAACCGGATCAGCCGTACGATCGCCTCCCGCACGGGCACCGCCGTCGCTACCACCTGGGAGTTGATCTTCTGCTCTGCTAGCAGACTGGAGAGGGTGGCCCCAATGGTGGGAGGATCCAGGATGCGGCCCTCCACCATGGCCCCCTCGGGCATCTCGATGCTCTGATACTGAACTAGCCGGGATCGATTCCCCTGCTTTTTGATCTGGGCTACTGAGATCCGCTCTGGATTGATATCAACCCCGAGCAGGCTCCGATTGCTGGATGATTGAAATAGACCAAACACGCTGAAAAGGGGTCGAATCGCCCTTGCGCCACTGCTAGAGGAATGTTATCCAATTTATTTGGGGCTTTCCACTGTTTTATCCTGAAAGAGACATTTTTTTCGCTCCTTAACCTTGACAAGCCCCGGATCTGATTCGGCCCTCCACTATATATTGTGTTTTTGGGTGAGTCTTTCCCTAAGAGGCACCAGAGGTGAGGGTTCGTCAGTTGGGCTCCGATCCTCGACAGAATAGGGGATCCCGATCGCGCTACCCCGAGGTGGAGGCGTTGGAGGTGTGATGCGGCAGTAACACCCAGATGCCGATACCGAGGGCGATCAGCTGCACTGTCAGGGTCTCCCAGGTGGGATAGATCCCCAGTCCGTTCAGGGCTGGCAGGGACTCGATAGGATGGCTCGGCAGGATCCCAGCCACCTGTAGGGCATGGAAGCCATTGCCCAGAAACTTGAAGCCGAGGAAATAGATCAGCAAACTGGTGACCAGGAAGAAGGGACGCAGAGGCAAACGCAGGCCGAGGCCGAACATCACCCCAGCGAGAGCGGCTAGGGCAACGATCCCGATCCCCAGGCCCAACAGCAGATCGGCGGTGGAGATGGAGGGGGCGATGCCGATGTAGAACAGGACGGTTTCGGCTCCCTCGCGGTAGATGGCCAAAAAGGCGAGAAAGGCCAGGGAGAAGACGCCATTACGTTGCAGAGCTGCCTTGACCTGGGTCTGGATATAGCCCTTCCATTCGGCGGCGGCAGAACGGCTGTGGAGCCAGTAACTGACATAGATCAGCACCAGAGCCGCGATCACGCCGGTGATGCCTTCGATCAGCTCCTGGTTGGCGGCAGTGAACAGGGCGGAGAAGAACAGACGGATCCCCACCGCTGTGGCGACGGAGCCCAGGCTCCGACCAGCCCCCCCCCCCCCCCCCAACAC
>CAYSEO010000177.1:0-9263 GCA_964429885.1 uncultured bacterium | reverse complement strand
GACTGACTTTACAGACACTGATCTCATCTGCCAAAGCAGAAACTGCATAAAGTAACGGTAGACACAAAATGAGTAATAGGTAACCATTCCTATTGATCGATGCTACCCTGCAGTTGGTTGTCAGCAGGTGAGGCACAGAGGCACGATGAGTGTAGGAAATGAAACGGCGGAGTTGAGACTATTCGGGTTACCAGCGGAACAAGGTCGCTGGATCCTACTCCCTCTAGGCCTGATCGTGCTCCTCTGCTTGGGAACCATCTACGCCTGGAGCATCTTCCGAGCTCCGTTAGAGGAACTCCTGGACATCGGTGCGACAGAGAGCCTGTTGCCCTACACCTTTGTCCTGTTGTTCTATTCTGCCTTTGTGGCGATCACAGGCATCTACTTGGAGCGGATCGGCATTCAGCGAGCTTTGATGATCGGTGGGATCCTGGTTGGGGTGGGCTATATCGTCTCCAGCTTTGCCGTCAATGTCCCCATGTTGGTGCTCAGCTATGGTGTGACCGTAGGGACTGGTGTGGGCACCGCCTATGGGATCCCCATGGTGATCGCGGCTCGATGGTTTCCCGATCGCAAGGGCTTGGCGGTGGGCACGACCATTCTAGGCTTCGGACCCGCACCCCTGATCATGGCTCCCTTAATCAGGATCATGATCGATGGATATGGTGTCAAACCGACCTTGTTGATCCTGGGTGTGATCTTCACGGTCCTGATCTTGGGGATCTCCACTCTCCTGAAGCCGCCGCCCTTGGGATGGCAACCGACAGGGAATCAGGTCGCCCGCCGCTCTGGCCAACCCCAAACTCTACAGACCCAACCTTTGCTACGGATGCGATCGTTCTATGGGTTGTGGAGCTGTTACATGATCGGCACCTTGGTAGGGTTGAGTGCCATCGGTATCTCTAGTCCCGTGGCTCAGGAGGTGGTCCAGCTCGATCCCACCCAGGCCGCCAGTAGCGTCTCCTTATTCGCCCTATTCAATGGGTTCAGTCGGCCCCTGTTTGGCTGGCTCACCGATCGCTTTCAACCCCGATACGTGGCTGCTGCCTCCTATGGCCTGATCCTGTTCGCCACCCTGCTGATGATCAATATCCAGGAGGGACAGGTGCTCCTCTATCTGATCGCCTTCTGTACCTTCTGGTTCTGTTTAGGAGGCTGGCTGGCTCTGGCCCCCACGGCCACCCTATCTTTGTTCAACCCCGACAACTATGCCCGCAACTATGGGATCGTGTTCACTGCCTACGGTGTGGGTGCGGTGTTGGGCACTGTGACCGCTGGACGGATCCGGGATCTGTTTGGTTCCTACATCTTCGCCTTCTATCCCATGGCAGCCCTGGCCCTGATCGGAATGGGGATCGCCCTCACCACCCTGAAACCAGAAACCTCCACCCTAGAGCAACCTCAGATGGCACCCCAATAGATCCTCATTCGGTGATGCAGCGATCACAACACTCCCTATGGATCGGTGACTGGCGTAGATCCTTCTCCGAGACCTATCCTTCTCCGATCGCCACATGTTTAACTGTGGTCAAGGCCTCCAGATCGATCGGACCTCGTGCATGAAGTTTCTGTACTGAGATCCCTAAGGAAAACCCATTTCGATGGGTACCCAGAGCTGGTAGCCCTAGGTGACGCGTACTGGGTAAGAGGGAGCTATTGACATAGATCGTGGCCGCATCCACCTCCTGTACAAATCGCTGGATCGACTGTTGGGAATCACTCAGGATCGACTCCGATTGCCGATGGCCATATTTATTGATCCAGGTGATCGCTTGGGTCAAATTCTCCACCTGTTGGAGACGAATATGGGGGCGCTCGGTGGAGTCCAAGATCTCCTGGATCGGTTGCATCTGTGGGAACTGTTGCAACAACTGCGGTCCCACCTGCAGAGAGATGCCTCGATGGGTCAACTCCGTCAATAGGATCTGTAGCCGCTCCGGGCTCCACTGACTATGCACCAGGATCCAGATCAGGATTGGTTGTAGGGCTGGCACCTGATCCGGGGAGGTGTGATCGAAGCTGGAGAGCAGTGCCCCCTGGACCTGTTTCCAAGTCGCGGAGGCGTCGATGTAAACATGACCATGGCCCAGACGGGTGATCAATACCGCTGTTGAACTGGCCTGCAGCACAGACTCCACCCAGTTGGGTCGCCCACAGGGGATCACCAGATCCAGGAAACGAGACTGTTGCAGAAGAGGAATCGTTTGAGAGGCGCCAGCCTGGAAGGGTTGCACCTCCTCCTCAGGGATGGACTGGATCGATCCTTCTGGGATGCCAACGGCATAAGCAGCCTCACTCAGTAAGGCGACGAGCGCCTGATGGGTATGGGCAAGGGCGCCACTGCTACAGACCACGATCCCATTTCCGGACTTCAGGGCCATGCTAATGCCACTGATGGCAAACTCGGGATAGATCTCATAGATCAGGGCCAGCACCCCCAGGGGGACTCGATAACGGTTGAATAGGGCTCCCTCCTCCCCTCGCCAGCTGCGATCAACGATCCCGATCGGATCGGGGAGCATGGCCAGCTCCTCCATCTGCTGGGCCGCTCGCTGGATCCGCTCCGGTGTGAGTTTCATCCCCTGCAATACCCACTCGGAATAGGGTTGCCCCCGTTGTCGTTCCAGATCTAGGGTGTTCGCCTCCAAGAGGTGATCAAGTTGATCTCGTAGCCCCTTAGCCATAGCCAGCAGTGCCTTCCGTTTGAGGCCATTCCCCAGGCGAGCCAGTTGAGGTAGGGCACGACGCACCTGACGTAGGGTTGTGTTCAGATCGAAATCGTTCACCACAGATCTCCTATCGTCGGGTGCTGAGCAGGATCGCGACCCCCAGACCCAGACCCAGGGCCAGGATGAAGATCAGGAGGGCAAGGGACAACCGTAGCGGAATCTCCGTGACCTGGGGGATCACCAGGAATACAAGCACGACCACGAGCAGGGCTGGGATCAGGATCCGCAGAGCTAGGGAGCGTTGCTCGGGTTCCTCCTGACTGAGCACCCACTGGCTACCGCTCCAGTACCAGAGTTTGTGATAGGGATAGGAGGCTGTTAAGTTCTCAATGTGCAGGCGATCTAGGGACAAGGCAAAGATATATTGACATCGATCGCAGCCAAAGGCCTCCGTCAATGTGATCCCCCGCAGACGCCCCTGATGACAACAGGGACAGGGGTAGACCTGACTCAGATCAAGCTGCTGAGGTGGCTTGCGGGATC
This sequence comes from uncultured bacterium, assembly GCA_964429885.1. Classification (GTDB taxonomy): domain Bacteria; phylum Cyanobacteriota; class Cyanobacteriia; order Thermostichales; family Thermostichaceae; genus CAYSEO01. Next base: position 6,051 of record CAYSEO010000177.1, on the reverse strand, counting down.
CCACAGGTGCCCTCTTGGTCAGCGCCATTGCCATCCCTACATCCTACTAAACCCAGTAGCTCATTCTAGGCTGTCCCTGGCCATGCTGCTGTTACAGGAGGATGCCAAGCTGAGGAGTGAAGTTGATAGGATACCTTAAGAAATCCTAAGAGTTCCCGCCATGTCAACCTCTCAGATCTCCACCCCCGATCGCGTCGCCCTAGGTCAAACGGATCTGCGGATCAGCGCTCTCGGCATTGGCACCTGGGCTTGGGGAGACTCGCTGTTCTGGGGCTATGGGGGCAAGAGCTACACGGATCAAGATCTGCAGCAAGCCTTCCAAACTTGCTTGGAGCAGGGGGTCACCTTCTTCGATACCGCTGAGATCTATGGTCTGGGCCAGTCAGAACGGTTGCTAGGCCAGTTTCTCCAGGAGACTTCCTCCGATCTGGTGATGGCCACCAAGTTTATGCCTTTGCCCTGGCGACTGTCGGCGAAAAGTCTGACGGATGCCCTCCGGCAGAGCCTCAAGCGATTAGACATGGCCCGTGTGGATCTCTATCAGATCCATTGGCCTTTCCCTCCCATGGCCATTGAGGTGTGGGTCAATGCTCTGGCGGATGCCGTCGATCAGGGGCTGACCCGGACGGTGGGAGTCTCCAATTACAGTGCCGCTCAGATGCGCCGAGCCCATGCAGCTCTCCAGAAACGAGAGATCCCGTTGGCCTCTAATCAGGTGCGCTACAACCTATTGCAGCGAGATCCGGAATACAACGGTGTGATGGAGGCTTGTCAAGAACTGGGGGTCACCTTGATCGCCTACAGTCCCTTAGCGATGGGATTATTGACGGGCAAGTATGATCCGGACTCACCGCCTTCAGGTCCACGGGGAGTCGGGGCTAAGGTCAAGCTCAGCCGTTGTCAGCCCTTGATCAAGCTGCTGCAGGATATCGGTCAAGCTTACGAGAAGACGCCGATCCAGGTGGCCCTCAACTGGGTGATCTGTAAAGGGGCACTGCCGATCCCAGGGGCCAAGAACCTGCGACAGGCTCAGGAGAACGCAGGCGCGTTAGGCTGGCGCCTCTCGAAGGATGATGTTCAGGCATTGGATACCTTAAGCAAGCAGATCCAGTCCTAGGGAACCTAGCTCCCATTGGCTAGTTGCTGTTCTATCCACCTCCGGATCCTGCTCGATAGCCCGAAGGTCTCGTCATTAAGGGACTCGTACACAAATTGTCCAATGGCATCGAGAGGGGTCAACTGATCCACCTGAAAGGGGTAGGAACGACTCACCCCGGTGCCATGATCGCCGGGCAGCAAGCAGTAGTTGACCTGGTCTCCAAATCGAGAGGAGAGTAGATCGTAGAGGGGCTGGATCTCATCGATGGTATCCCGCTCAAACTTGATCAACAGATGGGGGGCAATGGTGTATTGAGTTTGGATCAGCTGGTTGGTCTTGGCGGGTGAGGGATCGAATTCATCTGGATAGGGATATAGGTTGGAGCTCCGCGCCCACTCTGCTAGGGGCTCCAGTCCCCAGCGTTGCCAAGGGAGGGCGTCGTTCAAACTGGAGTTATTGTAGGCAAACAGGATATTGCCCCGCCGCTGCTGGCAGCACTCCGGATCCAAAATACAACTGAGGATCTGGAGTTTACCCCCCAAGCTTTGCCCGAGGCCAAATACAGGCAGCTCCTGCCATCCTAAGGTTGCCTGGGCCGAGCGAGAGATCTGAGCCACTCGACGGGCGATCTGACCATGATTGGGATCGGTGGTGTAGCCTGTGGCGATCACGCCAAATCCGGAGCGAGCCAATGATTCCAACACCCCTTGGAAGAAGATATGGGGCAGGCTGCCCACAAAAGCTCCCCCCAGAAAGTGGATCACGGCCTTTGGGGGAGAGGGGCTGCAGATCCAGCAGTCACCGATCTGTCGCCATTGCACAGCTGCCATTGAGCTCCCTCCCATTTGCGATCACTGAGCCATCTTAACTGAGGTGAGATCAGCGCTTCCCCTCCTAGATCTGGAGGATCAGACCAGAGTTAGAGTCGGTGTCGATGGCTAGACCCCCACAGGCAAGAGTAAGATTTGACTCAGAGCGAGCAGTGCAATAAATCAATCACAAGCTCAATGTCTCACATCAAAACACAGCTTACCTAGCTAGCATCGATGCCTGAGCGCCTCGCAGCACCTCCAGATCCTCCTCATCCAACGCCACCGGTGTACCACTGCGGATCAGCTCAGCAAAGTCCTCGTTGGGCACCATGATACAGAGGGCATAGAGACGCCCCTCACCCGTGTTGTGGATCTCATGAATCCCTGTGGGCGGCACCAGTAAGCTATCCCCGGTTTGGATCCGCACCTGCTTGCCATCACAAATAGCGATCCCCTCTCCCCGCAGGATGAAGAACATCTCCACCGCCATTTGATGCCGATTGGGAGGGGTCTTACCCCCCGGATCAAAGATCTCCACACAGAAGGTAAGGGAGATATTGGCCGAAGCCTGATCGAACACGATCGCCAAACGATTGGTATCCGTGGGGCTGATGCGAAAGGCCTGGTAATCCTGGGGGGTTCTCAGCACTGGGATCACACATTGGGTTGTGGCTTGCATGGGAAAGGCTCCATAAATTCAGGAACAGGATCGAGCGGCGATGACTAGAGTGAGGGTCTTGATCTCAGGACTCCGGCTGGGCTTCAGTCAGAGATTCCAACAGAGAGACCGAATCGGAGACAAAGCCAAAGCACTGCTTGACGTTGTACAAAGTGGCCTGCATGCAATAGTCAGGGGAGGTGGTGGCGGTGCAATCCTCCAGCAAGATGCAATCGTAGCCCAGGAAGTTGGCGTCCTGGAGGGTGGTCATCACACATTGATCCGCGTTCACCCCGCCAAAGAATAGGGTGGTGCGACCCAGATTCCGTAGGATGGTGTCCAGGGGTGTATCCCAGAACCCGCTCATCCGATACTTATCCACACAGATGTCCTGGGGAGGCTGCTCCAACTCCTCCACCACCGCAGCGGCCCAACTGCCCTTGGTCAATACAGGAGCATTGTTTTTGGGCAACGGATCCCCCAGGCCCACCCCCTCCCCAGAGGGCTTATAGACATGGCGCAAGCTGGCACTGATGTTGAGCAGATCCGGTCGATTGCCCCAGTTGACCCAGAGCACAGGCACCTGCACCGATCGTAGGGAGGGCAACAGAGATTTGAGGGGACCAATGGGAGTTCGGGCCGGTGTAACATCCACCCCCAACCCCGCTAACCAACCATCCGGATGACAAAAATCATTCTGCATATCCACGATCAAGATCGCCGCCTTGGCCAGATCCAGCCGCACCGTCTTGGTGTGGGTTTTGAGGGTGACCGGATGGGGCTCCATGGGAGGACGGGTGATGTCGGCGAAATCGGCGCTGACCGTCCAAGCATTGGGTGGAATGCCTAGCTTGCGAAGGGAGGTATCCATACCCTGACCTAAAACTCGCTCTCGGGAAGTTCGCCCTTATCCTAAGGCACAGATCCCCCTTTACTTGCAAAATTAAGCACACTTTTAGGATCGGCGAGGCGCTCAGGCGGGTGCTGACCCCGGATCCAGCCACTGATACATAATGTAAGCGTCCACATAACCCCGTTGACGATGATGAAAGGCCTGGGGGAGAGTGGCCACGATCTGGAACCCCAGCTGCTGCCACAGAGCCACGGCGGCCTGATTGGTGCTGACCACACAATTAAATTGCATGGCCAGAAAGCCCAGGCGTCTGGCCTCCTGCAGTGCATGCTTTCCCATTTGACGACCGATCCCCTGGCCGCGAAACTCGGGATGAACCATAAACGCCCCATTGGCCACATGGGATCCCAACCCTGGCTGATTGGGCTTGAGGATGTAGGTGCCCACGATGATCTGATCCCTACTCTGATCGGCTCGGACGCAGACATAAGGTCTGACGGGTGGCTCCATCCAGATGCCATGGGCCTGCTCGCGAGTCAGCTCAGGGGGATAGGCATAGGTGTCCCCTCCCTGCACCACGGCATGAATGATCTGCCAGATGGGCTCAAAGTCCGCTTCAGACGCCGATCGACAGGATCTGAGTTGTGGATCTGCCATGATTGACTCCCCTCAGCTGAGAATAAATAACCGATCCATGGCCCGTGAGTAAGCCACATAACGCAACTGATTGCGCTCCCGAATATTCGGATTGCGCCGCAGATCTCGTTCCACCACAAACACATTACGAAACTGAGATCCCTGCGCCTTATGGACCGTAAGGGCATAGCTGTAATCCAATAACGCAAACAAGCTACTCTGTCGCTCCACCGCCTCCCAAGCCCGTTGTTGAGCGATCCGATTGGATTTAGATGGATCCTGTTTGGCCGCCTGATTGGTTTCCAACGCCAAACTGAGGGTGAGTTGCTGTTCCTGTTGAAATCGCTGCAGGGCGTCCTCGTGTAGCACTGGCAACTTCAACCGCAGCTCCTCCTCCGTGATCACCTCTAAGAGCCAAGCCTGATAGCCATGGGCCTCTCCTATTTCCACTCGCTCAACCGTCACCTCACCGCAGGAATTGAGCAGGATCTTGCCCGTCATCGGATCCACAATCGTGTCCTTGGCCACCAGCCGCTCCCCCTCCAGAAATCGAGGGACCTCAGCACCATACAGCTGCCGTCGCACATACCGATTGATCTGACCCACCACCTTGTTGGTCCAGGCCAACACCCGCACCCGATCCCCATCCTCATCCGCCTGGGCTGCCTGAAACGCCTTCAGAGCCATCTGCAGAAACCGGTCCCGATCCTGAAAACAAGCGATCCCTTGATGATTGTCTTGGATCAACTCCGTGATCTGAGGGGAAGCTTGGGGCTGATCCAGCTGTTCCCGAATTTGATCTAACACGGGACCGATCGGGTTGCCCCCGGTCAACCGCATCACCTGAGTCAACTCCGCACAGGGAGTGATGGAGAAACTTAAGGATTCGGGCTCCCCCACAGGGGGTAACTGGGCCGGATCACCGATCAGGATAAACTGAGCTCGATTGGCCTGCGCCTCCTGTTTAAGGATCTCAAACAGCTCTTGATTGATCATAGAGCACTCATCCACTAACACCAGATCGAACTGATTCAGCTTGCTATGGCCCTCCTGAACCAGTCGTTTCTGCCCCTGTTGTTGGCGCACAACCAGCCCCAATAATCGATGGATCGTCATGGCCTCCAGATGATCGTTACCCCAGTGTCGAGCGGTGGACATGAGGGCTTGAGCCGCTTTGTGGGTGGAGGCCGTCAAGGCGATCCGCACTCGATCGCAGCGTTGGATCAGCAATTGGGTCAGGGTGGTCTTGCCTGTACCGGCATAGCCTTTTAACAGGAAAAACGATCCCCCCTGCTGCAGAAAAGTGATCATGGCCTGCAGGGCTGCCTGTTGTTGAGGGTTGAGGGTGATCGGTGGTGATTGAGGACTCATCTCCCGAGGTCAGTCGCTGGAAAGCCTGCGCAGATCTGTAGTAAAAACTATAGACGGGATCCCATCTCAACAGCTATACGGGGAAATAGGCGGAGAGTTAAATCATCGGTTTCCGATCCAGATCCCCTGGGTCAGGTGTTGGCACGAGCCCCTCTCGGATCCCTTGTGGGCGGTTAACCGCTGCAGTAGCCTAGAGACTCGGACCCCGCCCCGAGTGTTTTGACCGGAGTGTGTTGAAGTGACGCGGAAGAGGCCATGACCGGACAACTGACCATGGATGGTTTTGCCGAGATCGGACGGATCGTGCCCACCGATCTGTATGGGGAGATGCAGCGCTCCTATCTGGAATACGCCATGAGCGTGATCGTGGGTCGGGCTCTACCGGATGTTCGAGATGGCCTCAAGCCGGTGCATCGTCGCATTCTCTATGCCATGCATGAGTTGGGGTTGACCCCAGATCGACCGTTTCGGAAATGTGCTCGTGTGGTGGGGGATGTCCTAGGTAAATATCACCCCCATGGCGATCAGGCGGTCTATGATGCCCTGGTGCGGTTGGTGCAAAGATTCTCCAGTCGGTATCCCATGATCCAGGGTCAAGGCAGCTTCGGCTCCTTCGATATTG
>CAYSEO010000176.1:0-9300 GCA_964429885.1 uncultured bacterium | reverse complement strand
CGATCACAGCCCCTTTATCGAACCTCAGTGATCCTTGAGGTGGTAGCTCACTGAGAGAGTCAGGGGATCTGGTCTCGCTGCTCTAAGCTTCCTGTTGGTTCTGTTGGCGCAGATACGCTTGAATGAAAGCCATGATCTCATCCTTTGCCCCGTTCATGAAGCCATCCACGTTGTAGGTCTCGGTGTTGGTGCGATGATCCTTAACCATCTGGTAGGGATCGAAGGTGTAGGTGCGGATCCGACCCCCAAATCCCTGAGTCACCATCTCCCCCCGGATCTCCGCCAACTTCTGACGCCGCTTCTCCTCCTCTAGCTCGATCAGTTTGGCCTTGAGGATCTGTACCGCCCGCTCCCGATTCTGGAGTTGGGATCGTTCCTCCGTACACCGGACTGCTAGACCTGTGGGTTTGTGGATCACTCGCACCGCCGTCTCCACCTTGTTGACGTTCTGACCACCAGCCCCCCCCGAGCGTGAAGTCTCAAACTCCAACTCCTCAGGTTTGATCTCATACTCCCCCTCCTGTTCCACAATCGGCATCACCTCGATCCCGGCGAAACTGGTTTGGCGTTTGCCGTTGGCGTTGAAGGGACTGATCCGCTCCATGCGGTGGTTGCCCTTCTCAGCAGAAAGATAGCCGTAGGCATAACGACCCTCGATCATCAAAGTGGCGGACTTGATCCCCGCCTCAGACCCTTCCGAGTACTCCGACAGATTGACCTTGTACCCCTGACTCTCTGCAAAACGGCTGTACATCTTCAACAACATCTCCGCCCAATCCTGAGCATCCGTGCCCCCAGCCCCAGCGGTGATCGTCAGAATGGCTCCGTTCTCATCGTAAGGACCGGAGAGTAATTGCTGTAGCTCCCACTGAGAGAGCGCCAGATCGAGCTGTTTGAGGCTAGCCTCCATCTCCGCCTGCAGATCCGAATCCGGCTCATCCTGCAGGATCTCTAGGGCGGCCCCATTGTCCTCAAGCTGATCCCGCCACTGATGGATCCGTTGATAGCTCTCCTTCAGATCCGTCAGCTTCTGCATATTGCGGCGAGCAGCCTCGGCATCATCCCAAAAGCTGGGATCGGAGGCTTCCTGCTCCATGACCGCGATCTGTTGTTCCAGAGCAGGCAGGTCAAAGATAGTCCTGGGCTTTCCCCAGGCGCGAGGTGAGCGAGTCGTGGGTGCGTTTTAGTTCTGCCAATTCCATAGGTCGTTACAGGTAACTCCAGCTCAGCTATGCTAGCAAACTCTCTCGGGGGTACAGATCTACCGATTAACGATTCCTCTTGATCTGGCCGGCTTGAGGGCCTTGTCAAAGATGTCCTGATTATCTTTCGATCAGCGCTGGGCCGTCTGCACCTGCAAGTGCTGAGGACAGGCTTGCCTCACATGAGCCTCACTCAGATCCGGCATTAGTTCCAAGCCCTGCTGTACCTTAAGATCCCCCTCGCAGATCGCCTCCAGAACCTGCTCCCCCAGCACGGATAAGGGTTGAGCCAGGGTCAACTCTGGTGGGCTATCAGGCTGGATCTGAGTTGGAGTAGGGGGCTGAGGCAGCGTCGTGCTTTGGGTGGAAAGATGGATCTCCGCCTGAGCGGGCTGGGAGAGGAGCAGGCTCAGGATCAAACTGGTGGGTAGAATTCGGGTGAACATGGTTGCTCGGCGTCCTCTCTAGATGTACAGTGAATTTGCGTTCTGTTCGCTTTTTCTCCACTACACCTAGCGTACGCAGGATCAAGACCCGACACCTCACCTGGAGGACTGACCTGATTGGGTGAGATGGAAGGATCAAGACTGTGACTGAAAGTAAAGAAAACGTTACGGTCTGTTGCGAGGTGTTAGGATGCGGGCAGACGTTAACGGAGAGCACCATGAAGGACGAGAACTATTCCTGGAAAGGTAGCCCCAACGCGGGAGCTGTGTTGACCGTGCTGGCCTTGGTCGGTGCTGCGGTGGTGATCCTGGCTGGGTTCTCCTACTAAGGCAACCTGAGATCCAACAAACCAACCTGAGCCTGTGAAAGCTTGACTAGGGGATTCATCGGGTCCCCCTACTGCAGATCAAAGTATTGCAGTCGTCACCCCGATTGAGGGACCCGGATCAGACATAGCTTAGGGTCAGTCGATCGTGATGTCCTCAGCCCTGCGGTGGCTGCAATCGCTACCCTTTCCTATTCAACCGTAACGGACTTAGCTAGATTCCGAGGCTGATCCACATCCAACCCCCGCAATGCCGCCACATGATAGGCCAACAGTTGCAAGGGGATCGCGGTCACCAAAGGCGAGAGCAACTCGGGTACTGCAGGTACAGGTAGGGTGATATCAAAAGTCTCCGCTGCCACCGGATCATTCATCGCCACCACTCCGATCAGCTGGGCATCTCGGGCCTTGGCCTCCTGAGCATTGGAGATCACTTTTTCGTATAAGGCCCCTGGCATCGCGATCGCCACCACCGGCACCTTGCGATCTAGCAGTGCGATCGGACCATGTTTCATCTCCCCAGCCGGATAGCCTTCTGCATGGATGTAGCTGACCTCCTTCAGCTTTAGCGCCCCCTCCAAGGCGATCGGATAGTTGATGCCGCGACTGATGTAGATAAAATCCTGGGTCTCTGCATACTGGCGGGCTAAGGACTCGATGTAGGTGGCCTGACTGGTGAGTACGCTCTCCACCAACGTGGGCAACTGTTGCAGATCCTGTAGGATCCGTTCCACCCGCTCCAGGGGCAAAGACTTACGATAGATCGCAAACTCCAAAGCCAATAGATAGAAGGCCAGCAACTGGGCCGTAAAGGTTTTGGTGGCGGCCACTCCCACCTCGATCCCAGCCCGTAGATCGATCAGTTCTGTGACCAACCGGCCTACGGAACTCTCCAGTCGATTCGTGATCCCCAGTAAGCGATCACCCCGCCGTTGGGCCTCCGCTAGGGCGGCCAAGGTATCCGCTGTCTCACCGGATTGGGTCACCCCGATGGTCAACATGCCTGGCTGAAGGGGCGGAGGAGCGTAACGAAACTCGGAGGAGTATTGCACTTGCGTGGGGATCCCGGCCAACTGTTCCAGGAGGTACTTGCCGATCAGACCCGCATGCCAGCTGGTGCCACAGGCCAGGATCGAGATCTGTTGGGTCTCCTGCCAGAGGGATTCCGAAAGTTCAAGTCGGATCGGATGATCAACATCTCCTGTCAACCGTTCCTCCAATCCTGAGCGGAGGGTGGCAGGTTGCTCGTGGATCTCCTTGAGCATGAAGTGGCGGAAGCCTTGTTTCTCGACCATCACCGGGTTCCAGTGCAGGATCTGAGGAGTCTTTAGCAGGGTCTCCCCAGCAAAATCATAAACCTCCACACCCGTTGCGGTCAGGCGGGCGATCTCACCGTTGTTGAGCACCAGGGTGCGTTGGGTGTAGTCGATAAAGGCGGGCACATCGGAGGCGAAGAAGGATTCTCCCTCCCCATAGCCGATCACCACGGGATTATGTTGACGGGCCACGATCAATTGATCGGGATGTTCTGCACTGAGGATAGCGATGGCAAAGGCGCCCTGCAGTTGCTCAAGGGTTTTCAGGGCCGCCTCGAATAGGGAGAGTCCTTGTTCTAACCCATGGCGCACCAGATGAGGGATCACCTCTGTATCCGTTTCGGTCACGAAGCGATAGCCCTGGCTGCGAAGATCCTGCCGTAGATCTCGGTAGTTCTCGATGATGCCGTTCTGGATCACGGCGATGCGTTGGCTCTCGTCGGTGTGAGGATGGGCGTTGCCCTCACTCGGTCTGCCATGGGTGGCCCAACGGGTGTGGCCGATCCCGAGGGTGGAGAGGGGAGGCAGATCGGTGTAGGTTTTGAGCTTCAATTCCAAGTTGCAAAGTTTACCCTCAGCCCGGATCCGGTGCAGATCGGGACGCGTACTGTCGAGTAAGGCGATCCCGGCGGAGTCATAGCCGCGATATTCCAGCTTCCGCAGGCCCTGTAGCAAGATGTCCGAGACATTCTGCCGACCTACATAGCCAACGATCCCACACATGGTACTCCCCCACACAAACATGTCCTGATTGGGCTTGGATCTCCCACTGGGGCGAGAATATCCTATGGCCACAGCCATCAGCCTGCTGAGGTTAGCAGTCCACTCCTAGGATCGTCAACGGTTTGGACTTGAAGATCCTTGAAGTTCAGACGAGATGTGGTGATCAAGATCTGGGTCATGATCCACTGAGCTCCGGAGGAGTGAAGCCCTCAAGTGGGTCATCAGGCAGTCGTGATAGGTTGAGAGGGTCATCTGTCCTCACTTCTTTCCCATGGAAGATCAACTGCAGGCCCTGAGTCAGGAAGCCACCACTGTACTCCAACAGGCTCAAACCCTCGAGGATCTCGAGCAGATCCGTATTGATTTTATGGGCAAGAAGGGCAAGCTCTCCAAGCTGCTGGGGGGCATGGGCAAGCTCTCCCCAGAGGAACGACCCCAGATCGGTGCCCTGGCCAACGAGATCAAAGAGAAGCTGCAGCAGGATCTAGAAACCCGCAAGCTGGAGTTGCAGAAGGCCCAACTGGAGGCCCAACTGGAGGCGGAGACCCTGGATGTCACCATGCCCGCTCCCCTGTTACCCTTGGGACGAGTCCATCCCCTACAGGCCACCATCGATCGGATCCTGGATATCTTTGTCGGCATGGGCTACACCGTGGTACATGGTCCTGAGATCGAGACGGAGTTCTATAACTTTGAGGCCCTCAATACCCCTGCAGATCATCCAGCGCGGGATATGCAGGATACCCTCTATCTGGAGAACGGGTTTCTGATCCGCACCCAGACCTCCTCTGTTCAGATCCGCTATATGCAAGAGCACACCCCACCCCTGCGGATCGTCCATGCCGGTCGGGTGGTACGACGGGATACAGTGGATGCCACCCACTCCCCGGTGTTTCATCAGGTGGAGATCCTGGCGGTGAGTGAGAATCTGACCTTCTCCGATCTGAAGGGGACCCTGCGGGAATTTATCATCCGGCTCTTGGGGGAACGGGAGACCCGCTTTCGCCCCAGCTACTTCCCCTTCACCGAGCCCTCGGCGGAGATGGATGTGCGGTTTGGCAACAAGTGGTTAGAGATCTTCGGCTGCGGCATGGTGGATCCCAATGTGTTTCGAGCAGTGGGCTATGATCCGGAGCGCTATACGGGCTTTGCGGCAGGGATCGGGGTGGAACGGGTGGCCATGTTGTTGCACGAGTTGGACGACATTCGGTTGTTCTACACCAGTGATCTGCGGTTCCTGCGCCAGTTCTAAGCAAAGATCTCCAGATCCTGACCCTCAGGCAAAGGTCTGTTTATGGATCCCCTGGAGCTGGGCTAGTTGCTCGGAGCGGTTGCTGCGCCGCAGGATACGGATCTGCTCCTCCACCAGCTGGCGGGCCTCATTGCGGCTGATGGGATCGAACACCAGACTGCGGGACTCGTCCCCCGGATTGACCTGATCCTGGTCTAGGAAGGTGACCCGAAAGAACAGCCGCTGGGCATAGAGAGTGGTAAACAGAGCCTGATTCTCTCCGAGTGAGCACAGGCTAAACAACAAGCCAAACGTAGGATGACTCAAGTAGTTCTCGCGCATTGCGTTAGGGTAACACTGGATAGGGTTAATTAACAGATAGATCCAAGGGTATCTGATGATCCGCCCGAGCTGACCAGGAACGGAAGGGATTATGCTGAGGGAGAGTTGAGTAAGTTGAGATCCTATGGTGCGCACCTGTGTGATCACCCGGCGGGCGCAGTTCGCCGCCAGTCATCGTCTCTGGTTACCGGAGCTGACGGAGGCGGAAAATTGGGCTCGGTTTGGACCGACGAGTCGCTTTCCAGGTCATGGTCATAATTATGTACTGCTGATCGGCTTACAGGGAGAGGTGGATGAGCTAGGCATGGTCATGAACCTGTCGGAGGTGAAGCAGGTGTTACGGTCACGGGTGATCCAAGATCTGAACTTCTCCTACCTGAATCAGGTCTGGCCGGAGTTTGAACACACCTTGCCCACCACGGAATGGATCGCTCGTACCATCTGGCACCGCATCCAGGATCATCTGCCCCTGGTCAGTGTCAAGCTCTACGAGGATCCCCAACTCTGGGCCGAGTATCGAGGAGAGGATATGCAAGCGAATTTGACCATCGGCACCCACTTCAGTGCCGCCCATCGGTTGGCCCTGGATCACCTCAGCCTGGAGGAGAATACTGAGATCTACGGTCTCTGCGCTCGTCCCCATGGCCATGGCCATAACTATCTGCTGGAGATCACCGTCACCGGCGAGATCGATCCCCGCACCGGCATGATCGTTGATCTGGCCGCTCTGCAACAGGTGGTGGATGAGGTGGTGGTTAAGCCCTTCGATCACACCTTTCTCAACAAGGACATCGAGTACTTCGCTCAGGTGGTGCCCACCGCTGAGAATATCGTGTTGCGGATCCAGCAGTTATTGACGGCACCGATCCGGCAACTGGGGGTAAGGCTCCATCGCATCCATCTGCAGGAAAGCCCCAATAACGGCAGCGAGGTGTATGGGGAATATCCTCTGGAGCCCGATCCCGTAACCGCCACCCCAGGGGAGTTAGCTGGTGCTGGATCTCGTTAAGCTCACCGCTCAGGTCACCGCCCTAGGCCAACATCTACAGCAGGAGGCCTCCGGCAGTCAGCACCGTCTGCAAAAGGCTCTGCTCACCTACGATCATCTGCGTCAGGATCCCAGCCTCTGGCAAAGCCGCTATCAGGATTGGCATGACCAACTCAGCTTCTCCTGTGCCTCACCCGCGGAGCCCCTGCAGGGAGCCCAGCTCGATCGGAGTATGCCTGTGCCAGCTCCCCCTCAGATCCACTCCGTTGTGGCCACCGATGGCTCTCAGATCGTGCCCAACCACCATGAGATCGCCTATTGCTCCCTGATCAACGTGGGTCGAGTGGCATTGCACTATGGGGAAAGTCGCTGGCCATTGCTGGATAGTGTGCCGGTGTTGTTCTATCGCTCAGCGGAACTGCAGCGGAGCCGAGGACTCTCCGTCGAGGACAGGCTCGCTCTGCGTCGCACCCAGTCGGAAGTAGAGGAGCTAGCAGATCTGGCTCTGGGAGAATCGCAACGCTCCCCGGTCTTGGCAGTGATGGACGGATCCTTGATCCATTGGGGCCTCGAATCCCTACCCACAGAGGAACAGCGCAGTTGGCTACAGCCGATCCTCAGTGCCTATGATCGCCTCCGTGAGGCCCGCATCCCTGTACTGGGCTATATCAGTGCCTCCCGCAGCTCCGAGGTAATCCATTACCTACGTCTCGGGCTCTGTCCCTATCTGGGCTGTGAGTGTCAACGCTTCTGTGGGGAGGTGGCCAAGCTGCCCTGTGATCCGTTCTCTCCCCTCAACGATCGGATCTTTTGGGGCGAGATCCTCCAGCCAGGTCAACGCAGTCCCCTTTGGCGGAGCGGGGCTCGCATCCTGGAGCACTACGGCGATCATCACATTCACTGTTGCTACCTGCATGTGGGAGAGGAGGTGGCCCGCATCGAGTTTCCCGGTTGGCTGGCGGCGGATCCGGAGTTGCTGGATCTGGCCCTGGGGATGATCCTGGCTCAGGTGGAGAAGGGATTTGGCTATCCGGTGACTTTGGCGGAGGCCCATCATCTAGCGGTGGTACGGGGAGGGGATCGGCAACGATTCTTTGCCCTGGTGGAACAGGAGTTGATCCGGGCTGGACTGAGAAATATCGCGGTCTCTCGTAAGGAGGCTCGCAAGCGAGGGGGGATCGCTTAGGGGATCAACTGTTGCAGATCGTTGCGGATCTGAGGGGCCATCGGAAAATGCCATTAGAGTGAACAACACTTCATCACTCTCCCCTTTATCTATGCCAGAAAGCCAGGGATACGAGCTCGAAGTGGGATCGCTGCGGTGGTTCTATCGTGAGGCCACACCCACCCAAGCCGAAGATCGTCCCCCCGTGCTCCTCCTCCACGGCCTACCCTCTCAAAGTTACAGCTGGAACCCGATCCTCAATGCCCTAGCTCAGCAAGGGATCCGGGCTATCGCTCCCGATTGGATCGGCTTTGGTCTGTCGGCAAAACCGGAGGTCTGGGAGTTCTCCTACAAGCCTGCTGCCTATCTCAAGGCCCTAGAGGACTGGCTGGAGGTGATGGAGCTGGAGCGGTTTTCTCTGGTGGTACAAGGCTTTTTAGGATCCGTAGGACTACTCTATGCCCTACAGCACCCGGATCGAATCGAGCGGTTGATGGTCCTCAATACTCCCCTGACCACTGCCGCTCGCCTGCCTTGGAAGATCCAGCAACTGGGCCTGCCTCTGGTGGGAGAAATGATCACGCAGGATCCCTTGTTAATCGATCGCACCCTGGAGGGAGGGGGCCTTTACCAGGTCCCCGATGGGGATCTGGATGTCTATCGCCGTCCCTATTTGAAAGCCTCTGATGCGGGACGAGCCTTGCTGGCTACCGTCCGGAATCTGCAATTGAAACAGGTGACTCAGCAGATCGAGACTGGCTTTCAGGATTGGTCTGGGGCGATGTTGGTGGCCTGGGGCTTGGAGGATCCTTGGTTACCGATCAGTATCGCGGAGCAATTTCAACAGGGGGTACCCAAGGCGGAGTTGATCAAGCTGCCTCAATTGGGCCACTATCCCCAACAGGACTGGCATCAGAAGGTTGAACAGGTATTGATCCCGTTTCTCAGACGCTGGGTTGTGTGAAAGTTCAAACCGGGCTCACCGAGGGGAATGCGCCTCAGACTCCGCCCGCACCGGCTGCCCCTGCTCATCCAAACGCCGCAGGATCCCCCAGCCCTGCAACGCTTCCAACAGGGCCTCCCGCACCACCGGCACCGATTCCTGATCCAAGGCCAACCGCAGATAATCCATGGCCAATCGGATCTGATCGGGAGAGGCTTGGGATTGAGTGATCACCCGTTGCAGCCGCCGCACCCCCACCAACCGCTGGAATGAATCCGGCGAGGCCACATCCGCCAGATAACGATCGAACTGGGTGGCCTGACGTTCCTGCCGCCGACTCACCCACTCCCACAACAGCAATCCTAAGATCGTCATCGTCGCCAACCCCTGCAGGATCGCCCCCGTCGCCAACCAGCGCTGATCGGACTCCGCCCAGATGGAAGCTACTGTATAGGTGCCCAGAGTCCCCGCCAGTCCAGCTCCTACTGAGATCAGAAACGGACGATTGGACGTGGTCAACCACTGCTGCACCCACAGCCACCGTCCCCACCGATCCGGCAGCTGTAACCCATAGACGAGCAACATTAGCAAGGAGCCCACCAACACCGCCAGCCCCAG
>CAYSEO010000175.1:0-9424 GCA_964429885.1 uncultured bacterium | reverse complement strand
GTGCCGCTCAGACCCTACAACCTGATGAGCGATACTGTCAGATCGGTGTAGATCTCAAAGGACTCACGGCCCTGATCCTCAAGGATATGCCTACAGTCAAAGCTATGGTTTTGCCTTTATTGGGGGGATCTGCTTCGTCAGCGGATGCACATCAGATGGATCCGATTGAACAGAAAGAGGGGACTCAGATCGATGAGGTCAACCAGGCCCCAGAGTTGACTTTCACACAATGGTCCAAACGATTTGGATCCGATCGGATCGGCCTTTGTTTCCTACCTCAATTCACAGATTACCGAACTCACTTACTGAGCTTATGCCACTGTCAACCCTGGCTAGCCGATCGAGCCCTACTGATCACCACCGGGGCCAAATGGAGTGCCTTGAAACAGGCTAATCTGGACTTTTTGGCTACTCATCCTCAGGCTCAGATCAGTTTAAACTTAGGCACCCTAACCGCCTCGGATACCAGTTTCGGGGATGGCCTTCAGATCTTAGTTTGGCAGACTGGAGCAGCGTCAGAGACGAACCCACAACACTGGCAGATCTATAGCCGCATCAGTCAGACCTTGATCTCCAGATCCGCTCCAACTCACATCCATTTTCGTGCCCCCCAACCCACTCATATCTCCGGCCAGATCCTCTGTGTAGAAGGGATCCTCTCCCCCGAGGAAAACGCAAACGTCTACGCGACTGCGCTCCAACAGCAGGAGAACTTCATGGCAACGGGCTTCTACCAAGATCACGCAGATCCCAATCTGCCCACGGAAGAAAACTATCGTCAATCTCTGAAACTAGATCTAGAATCCTTCTCCACTCTAGGAGAGGGAATCCGCCAGAAGGTGCTATCCGTATTGCCCCAGATCCTGCCACACTTTGGCCTGGATCAGGTGGAAGTGACCGGGACTGAGATGGAGCTTGTGGCCCATAATCACGATCATCATTACAGTATCCATTACGATAACGCCACCACAGAGACCCAGACCCGCGTACTGAGCTATCTCTATTATTTCTGCCGAGATCCTAAGCCCTTTTGGGGAGGACAACTACGGGTTTATGACACCGAGCGCGATCCTCAAACCGAACACCGCTGGATCCAGGGCTACTTCAATGAATTCGTCCCTGAGAATAACTGTCTGGTCTTCTTTCCCAGCAGCTGTATCCATGAGGTGTTGCCCGTGATCTGTCCCTCTCGCCACTTTGAGGATAGTCGCTTCACCATCAATGGTTGGATCCGAGTTTGAGTCTGTCAGTAAACCTGGATCCACTCCTTCACCTCGTATTCAGTCCAGATGCCGTTCTGCCAGTAGGGATCCGCCTCGATGGCCTGTCGCACCGTGGCCTCATCCTCTGCCTCATAGATACCAAAGACCTGAGTGGTGTCCTTAGTGGGACCGATGGTGATCAAAAGTCCAGATTCCTTTTGAGCCTTGATCCCATCCAGGTGAGCCTGCCGGTAGGGTTGCCGTTTCTCCAGTACCCCTTCACAGTAGCTGCCCCACATCACGTACTTGGCCATGATCCACTCCTCTCGACTGAGGTTGATCCTAGCGTCTTGTTCCCCAACGGGTGTCTTTCCCCGTCACGAACGCTAGACTAACTCTGAGGTTGTGAACGGAACCCCCCATGATCCGCGCTCTCTTGGTGCTACTCACCCTGCCCTGCTTGGCCAGCTCCCTGCTGTTTGTGGCTGCGGCCCATGCCAATGGCGAGATCCAGTCCCCTACATCAGAGGCGGTGATCTTAGATCTCAGTCTGATCAAGCAAGCACCCCAACCCGGCTCCTCCCCTACTCAGGCCCGCTCTGGATCGGGATCCTACCCTGCCGATCATCCCTTTCTGGAGTTCACCGTCGAGGAGAGCAAGACCGCGGCCACTCTGTTCGGCTGTGATTGCCCCTACCACATCAATCAACTGCGCCAGATGCGAGGACAGCCCCTGCTGCAGTGAAACAGATCCTGGCTGCCTGGGTGTTTTACACTCGCCTGCCCCTGCCCTTCGTGCCACTCAACGCCCACGACTTTCAGGGGATCGCCCGCTGGGTCCCTCTCGTCGGGTTGGGAATTGGTAGCGTCCTCGTGTTGGCCGATCTGGGGTTGAGACCTCTATCTCCTGAGCCGGTGCGAGCAGTGGCGGTCCTATGGGCATGGGTCAGTCTCACTGGCGGTTTCCATCTGGATGGAGTGGCGGACACTGCCGATGGTCTATCGGTGGATGCCCATGATCAGGAAGGTCAGCAACGGCGACTGGCGGTGATGAGCGATAGCCGCGTCGGGGCCTTGGGTGTCGTGGCCCTGATCCTGGTGGTGGGGATCAAATTTGCAGCCTTGATCCCCCTTACCTCTGAGCAATGGCCCTATCTACTGTTGGCTCCCGCCTGGGGGCGCTGGGGTCAGTTACTGGCGATCGCCGCCTATCCCTACCTCAAACCTGAAGGCCAGGGACGGCTGCTCAAGGACTTTACTCAACCCCTCGATCTGGTGCCGATGAGCTTGGTGTTGATCCTCCTCACCCTCAGCCTGGGCCGGTGGACTGGGCTAGATCTCAGAATCTTCATGGGATGGAGCTTGATCACCGCGGCAGTGAGTGGGGGGATCGGGTGGCGTTTGGCCCGTCGTTTGGGGGGACATACGGGGGATACCTATGGTGCAGTGGTGGAGTGGACGGAGGCGGTGGGGCTGCTGTTGGCTCAGATCGGTTAACGAATATCTATATTGCTTTACATTCTGTATCAAGATAGGACCTTGGACTAACGATTTATTACGAGAGGAGCGCAGGCCGCAGATGATCTGACAGGGAGCAAGCTAGGGTCTACACGCACAGTTGACGTTAGCAAATTGCTTTCCTATGAGATCTGTTCCCTTTACCCTGGCTTCCCGGTACCGACTGGATGATGAATCTGTTTGGTTGCTGGGGATCGACCCACTGCGACGGTATTGGATCGCGGTGAATGGAGATTCGGAAACAACGGTGGCGCTACAAGGTCTATCCGTCAACTGTTTTGAGGAGTTTCAGGGGGCGATCCTGGCCTTCCGGGATCTAACCCCAGGGGATGAGCTGGAGATCACGGGCCCCACGGGGGCGATCACAATCCACTGTGTCACCGATAACTGCTACGGGCTGATCGATCGGATCGATGGTGCAGAGGTCTGGCATCTGTTCGATCAGGAGACCCTGGAGAGCCTGCTGATGACCGCCCATCCAGACTGGCGTTGTGCCCCCCGTGACCTGGAGTTGGGTCGCAAGCTGATCCAGGGGGCGTTGTCCCAAACAGCCGAGATCTCCAAGGTCAACCCCTAGAGATCTCGCTGACGATGCAGAGTGTCTAACCCAACTCGGATCGACTAGGCCTGAGTAGGGCGTAGGGAGAATAGCTCCTCCCAGGAGGCCAATAGATCCACCTTGACCCAGGCGAGTCGTTGGGGATCAGCGGCAGCTAACCCAAAGGTCCAGGCGACGTTGACACTGAACAATGAGTTCCTGACTTGGCCCCCTACCTTGATCGGAGCATGGGGGTCCTGATTGGAGGGAGACACCTGCTGGTCCACCTCGATCGTCATACCCACGGCCTCCTGCTGCAGGTACTGCCGGATCGCCTCCGGACCCACAAGGGGGGGATCGATCGGGGGGATCAACTGACCCTGAGGTTCAAACAAAGCGGCAACCTCGGCAAAGTGACCTCGGTTAAAACCGCTAAAGTAATGCTCGATCGCCGCAGGCAACCGCTGTTGAGTCGGTACCACTGCTTCCCGTTGTCCGCTCTCCGTCCTCATGAAGAGACCGAGAAACGCCGGGGGTTACGGAGCAGGGGATCCACACCCATGTCCACCACGATCTGGCGGAGTAGAGTGATCTGTTGACCGAAGTCCAACATCTGGATCTGGCTCAGTAACTGCCTGGCCCCCTCAGGCAGACGATAGGTGTTGGGCACCGGCACGATGTCGTGACCCATCCGCTCAGCCAACAGATACCAGAAGCCCAGCTTCGTGTTGACGCTAAGTGCCCCATAGGCCCGGCTGATGGAGCTGTCCCGCCGCTCGATCAGGTCCCGCATGGCCTGCAGCTGGTCGCTGTAGCTCATCTGCTTGAATTCCCCTAGCAGTCCTTCCACCAAGGAAACCCGAGCGGCTCCAGGGGCTGCTGGGGTAATGGACCGACCCAGTTCTGTGTAGATCTCCCACAACAATCCCAACTGGTCATCGGTCTTGAGTTGCTCGATCAACGAGCGGAGGGAGGAGGTCCCGAGCTGCAAGGTTGTGCGATCAGTGGCGATAGTCATGGTTGTTAACCTTGTTAGGTACTTGCTCCTAAGTAGATCAGCAAAAACGTCTATACAGTCTATATAGTGCGTGTCAAAGCAATTTTGCCGATCTACTTATTTACTAATCTATCCTAATTGTTGCGTTTTGTGTACAGGACTTGACGAAGTTGCCAAAACAGTTCCACTTCCCGCAGTTTTGGAGAGATCCCCCGCTGATCTGGGAAAATCGATCCTGTGTCCAGAGATCCGATGTTATTGCAGTGGCCCATGGCCTCGGATCTGACGATCGTGTGACCTCGGATTCAGTCTAGATGGGGATGTATGTATAGCCGGTATCGAAACGGACGACCCAAGATCTGGCATGCTATAGAGTATCCGTTCTCTACACCCTGGAAACCGGCACCATGTATACCCGGACTGCACGTCGGCGCTCCTCCTTTCTCCCCTCCCTTTCCACATCGTCTGTATTTCAGAACACACCTCTTGAGGTTGATCAAGAGTCGGTGCCCTCGATCACTCCCACCTCATCCACTGGGGAGGTCAAAGCACAGCTGCAGGCGGAGCGTCAGCGGGCGGAGCAGTTCGGACATCATTTTGGTCGGATCTCCGTGTTGGGGTCTCAATCCGAGGCTCAACCTCAGGCTCAGATGACCCCTCAGATCCAAGCTCAGGCGATGGATGCGCCCCCGCCGGGTCTGGTGGAGACAGAACAGTTGCCGGTACCGACCGGATCCCCTGGGGATGAGCTGCAGTTTGGGGATCCTCTCTATGCCGATCAATCAGGAGATGCCCTGCTGAAGTTGATTGCCCAGGAATTTGCCCCAGAACAAAATATGGGCTACGCGGAAGCGCGGGATCTGATGTATGGCCAGCTCGATAATCAGGATGGCCAGGTGGAGGGCAAGTATACGGGTTATCGGACAGATGTGCCCTTCGGGGATCCGGATGCTCGCCGGATCGCCTATCAGGGGGGGATCAACGCGGAGCATGTCTATCCTCAGAGCAAGGGGGCTCGCTCGGTGAAGGGGGATCTGCACAATCTCTTCCCCACGAAGGTAGATGTCAATAGCACCCGCAGTAGCCACCCGTTTGGAGAGATCGAGGACAGTTCCACCACCCGTTGGTTTCGGGGAGATGGCTCCCGCTCCAGTACTCCAGGGCCGGAGACGATCGATCAGTACAGCGAGTTTCGTTCCGGCACCTTTGAGCCTCGCGAGTCGGTGAAGGGGGATATCGCTCGGGCCATGTTCTATTTCCGTACCATTCACGGTGATCGGGCGGATCTGGACTTCTTTGAGCGGCAACAGGAGGTCTTGTTGCAGTGGCACCAGCAGGATCCGGCCACTAAAGCGGAGCTGGAACGTAGCCTCAAGATCGCTGAGTCCAAGCAGGGCAACCACAATCCCTTCGTCCTGGATCCCACTTTGGCACTGCGGATCTTCTTCCCGGAAGCCGCCGAGGATCTGTTGGATCAGCAGCCAGACAAACCTGAGACGGAGACCCCTGAGACGGAATCCCCCAGTGGAGAAACAGATCAACAGACTAATCCTGGCTCAGACTCGGAACAGACCGAGGATCAACCACAAACTGACCAAGAGGGACCTGGTTTACAAGCTCCCACGGTCGTGACCACAGAGATGGGAGAGCCTGCCCAGATCTCTGGGCTCTCGGTCACGGGCCAACCTCGGGAGATCATGACCGCGATCTTCAAGACCACCAAGGGAGCCCTCTCCCCCATCTCAAAGCTGCCGGATGATGTGTTGTCTGAAACGGGTTCCGGTGAGCTGATCTTGATGGGTCATCTGCATCAGGTGCCGTTCGGGATCGAGTTCATGCCAGAGGCGGAGGACTTCAAGGGCTCGGTGGCCATCGAGGCCATGGTGGAAGGGGAGGATGGATCGGTCGTTGATCAGGAGACCATTGTGGTGGGTGTAGGGGTGCCCGCCGATCAGGTGAACAGCATCGCGGCGATCCAGGGGGCCAGCCACCAATCCGGGATGGAGGGAGCTCGGGTCCAGGATGTGCGAGGGGTGGTGACCTTAGTTGAGGACGATGGCTTCTTTATGCAGATGGCCCAGGGAGACGGAGATGTGCGTACCTCCGATGGCATCTTTGTCTACACCCAGGATCAGCCCACCGTGACCGAGGGAGATGGGGTTGAGGTGGATGGTCAAGTGGCGGAGTTCCAACCCTTTGGCAATCGGTTCAATCCCAGGGAGTTCAACCTAACCAACACTCAGATCGATGCCCGTGAGCGCTTCCAGGGGGATGTCACGGTCACAGGGTCTAATCAGACGGCGGAGCGAGTTTCCATCGGCAAGGATCGGCTCCCCCCTGGTCAGACCACTGATGATGATCAGTTTCAACAGTTCGATCCGGAGAATGACGCCATCGATTTTTATGAGAGCCTGGAGGGCATGCAGGTGGGCCTAGAGGATGCCCGAGCTGTCTCCACCCGTGGCTATGAGCGTGAGATCTATGCCGTCAGCGACAAGCACGCCGACAACTACGCCAGTGGCTACAACCGGGAGCGTGGGGTGCTGGTGATCGGGGAGGACGAAGATCCTCAAAACCGTCAGGTGGATAGTTTACAGGACGATGATCTGAGTCCGGAGCGGCTGCCGATCGTGGGTACCAACGGAGCCCGGATCCCCACCAAAGTAGAGGCAGGAGACTATCTGGGGGATGTCAATGGTGTCATGGATTACGACCTGAACCGCTATCTGTTGAAGACCCCCAACTCCATCAAGGCCACGAAAGGAGCTCCTGAGAAAACTGTTACGGATCTCACCTCCGATCAAGAGGATCAACTGACGGTGGCGGGCATGAATATGGAGAACTTGGATCCCTCCGATGTGGACAATCGTGGTGAGGATCGGTTCCAGCGGTTGGCTGAGGTGATCGTCGTCAATATGGGATCCCCCGATGTGATTGGCATGCAGGAGATCCAGGACAATGATGGCTCGGAGGACACCAGTGAGACCTCAGCATCTCAGTCGGCACAATTGTTGATCCAGGCCATCGAGGCAGCAGGGGGACCGGAATATCTCTACTTCGATATGCCCCCTCAAGACGATCAAGATGGGGGTCAACCGGGGTCCAATATCCGCTCGGCCTTCCTTTACAATCCAGAGAAAGTGGAGCTCAACCTCGACTCCCCCCACACGGGCCGGATCCTGGATAGCGACTCCCAAGAGGCCCAAGATCCCGGTCGTAAAACCTCGGGTCGTGTGATCGACAGCAGTGGTCAGGCGGTGGATCTGGATAACAACGGAGATCCGGATCAAACCGATCGACGTCTGGCCTATGAGGATGAGGATGATCGGGATGCCTTTGAGGGTTCCCGTAAACCTTTAGCCGCTACGTTCGTTCATAAGGGAACTGGCCAGGAGGTGAATATCACCAACGTGCACTGGAGCTCTCGTCGAGGCAGCGATCCGCAGTTTGGCGGCAAACAGCCCGCCTATGTCAATGAGGAGAAACGGGCTCGTCAGGCCGCGATCACCAATGCCCATGTGGATAGCTATATGGCGGATAATCCCAACGGAGCGGCGATCGTTTTGGGTGATTTCAATACCTACGGCTTCACCTCTTCCATGAATCAGGTGGAGGGTGGAGATGGACGTAATCCCCTAGCTAAGGACGATCCGAACCGTATGTTGTGGAACCTGGATGAACAGCTGTCACCGGAGGAGCGTTACTCCTATATCTTCCAGGGAGCAGCTCAAAGCCTAGATCACGTCCTGGTCAACCAACAGATCCGGGAGAATTGGTCCCCTGAGATCGAGAAGGTCCATGTCAATGCCGGTTTCTCCGATCAGGTGTCCGATCATGATCCGGTTGTCACCCGCTACACCCTGCCCCGCCGTCAGGAAAACCGCTGATCTGGGGTTCTCAATGAGATGAGTACACGATGGCAGCTTGCCCCGGTAGATCCAGTGGGAAAGACCTGCCATCGTCTGATTGTAGTCGTCGATGAACCTGATGATTGGCTCTCTCAGATCCCAGATTTGGGCACAGGGCTGAAAATGTAGCCAGCCTCCCTCGATCCAAACGTCCGACAACGACTCATCCCCCAACGAAATCCATACAGAGCTGTATAGGCACACATCAAGGCGTCGATCCGATCCTCATAGTCCTTCAACCTCCGTCCTCTCAAACGGGAGACATCCTCACCACAGATCTCTTCGATCCCCCTCAGGATTGGATCCCCATGCCTTAATCCCAACAACAGATCCTGATAGCGCCGCCACTCCTGCAATCGTTCCTCACGGGTACGCTTCGGCTTGGCCTTATAACGTAGGATCCGATCTAAACCAAAGATCCCCACCATGGCCGCATGGGGAAACACCTCGATCACCTGTCGCACCGCTATTCCTGCTTCGATCTGGGCCTGATGTTCAATCCCCAGATCCGCCAACGCCGTCACCAACACCTCCCCCCGGATCACGCCATCATAGGTCAACAGTCCCCGGTTCGCGGGATGAGCCCCTGCCTGAAACCGCCGAAACACCTGAGCGATCTCCGCCTCTGCGGGTCGTCTACCGGTCTGATTCGGTACCCACAAGGGTGCATCCACTGCTATGATCACCGTTCCTGATCCGGCTTGCTCACTGACGTACTCAACGATCTCCTGATCGGTCAACACCAGCCGCACATCGATCAGATCTGCTTTTTGCTGATCGCCCCGTAAGGTAGCCAGACCTGAGAGATTACGAGGTGACCAGGCCAGATCAATGCCGATACAGGTGATAGACCCACTCGGTCCAGAGACTCCGATCGATTCACGATCAACGAGTATCGATTGATGATCATTTGTAATCATGAGTACATCTTTCGGGAGAATGTGTCGCAGGCAACTTGGATGATCTCTGGCTCTTGGTATAATCGAACGACGTATTCTGCAGGATGATCATGTTCGATTTTTTAGCGCGGGTGTTCGGTGTAGTCCTGATGGCAGCCTCCCTATACTTTATCGGGGATGAGATCACCTTTCGGGGACTCTGGTGGGGGATCCCCTCGACAGCGGCGGTGGCCTGCTTCTGTGCCGGGATCTGGGGTTTGTTTAACCAATGGTGGGCTTGGGTGTCCTTTGGCCTGATTCTAGCCGGGATCCTTTTGATCCTGCTCAATAGCCGGGTGTGGATGGATGCCGTCAGCCTTAAG
>CAYSEO010000174.1:0-9451 GCA_964429885.1 uncultured bacterium | reverse complement strand
GCCGGGAGTTCCCTGGGGAGCAGGAGAAGGTAGGGGGGTCGGATTGAGGATCTGGAGCTGGGTCTCTGTTGTCAGTACACGATCCCGTAAGAGCTGCAGTTGGCGTTGGTTGGATTGGACTGTATCTGTCAGGGTGGTGAACTCGGCGGGCAGCTGTTGTTGCAAGGACTGGAGCTGTTGCTGTTGAGTCTGGAGCTGAGCCTGCATCTCCTCCACCTGGGCGCTGCGCTCCGCCTCACTCTCCATCATCTTCTCCATCTCCACCTGCTCCCGCCGCTCCTGCACCATCAACCGATAGGCAAACAGAAAGGTAGCCGAGAAGGCAACCGACACCACGATCAACAATCCAAACACCAAGGTTTGTAAGATCCCCCGCATCCGATCCAAACTGCGGGCCAGGTTCTCCACCTCCTGCTTCAGCTCCATCTGTTGCTCAAACACTGACTCAGTTGCCGTTCCCATCGGTGAGGCAGCTTTAGAATCATCTGAGGTGGAATCAGCGGGTAGAGGGTTCATGGGGGGACCTTAGAACGCAGAAGAGGGATCCTAACGTATTGATTCAGAGTGACATCCTACAAAAGTCGGTGCTACAGGGACATGGGGGAATCCACATAGGCAACCGGCTCCGGCGCGGTGAACCGCAGGTTATGGACAGCCAGCCGTCGGGCTAGGGCATCATTGGCCAACTCCAACAGCCGCTTCCGCAAGGTCAATGAGTTCTCCCCAGAGCTGGAGATGAAGAAGATGATCCGGGCTCGGGTTCCCGGTCGCTTCTGCAGAGGGGCAAACTGGATACGGGTACTGGCCTGATCAAATCCCCAAAACACCTGGCTGGCCTCCTCCACCACCCGTTGGACCAGGGCCTGCTCCCCCTCCCGTAAAGGTCGGACAAAATCTAAACAGAGCATAGCCATCACCTTCTTACCGCGACTAATGTTCTCAATATTCTTACTGGCCATCAGGGAGTTGGGCACGATCATGATCGTATTCTGAGCCACGATCCGGATCTTAGTAGATCGCAACCCGATCGCCTCCACTCGTCCGTAGACATCCTCTCCATAGGGATTAAAGTTAATCCGGATGTATTCCCCCGGCATGTAGGGTCGATCAAGGTACAACTCCATGGTACCAAATAGACGACTGAGGGTCTGCTGAGCCGAAAAGGCCACCGCCACACCTCCCAAGCCCAAACTGGTGATCACTGCCAATAGATTCACCCGTAACCCGATGGCGAAGATCAAGATGGCTGAGACCACGATCATGACATACACCAGGGTCTCGAATACCAACACCACCTCATTCACCTCCCCAAACCAGCGCTGTACCAGAACAATCACAAAGCTGCGAATGATCCGACGGGCGATGCGGGTGGCGAATAGGATGATGCTAATGGAGAGTGCCAGGTAGATGATCGATCCCAGAAAGGTATAGAGTTCCTCATAAGGGACCAGTAGGTTTAACCAGGCGGCCAGGAAAGCGAGGGTAAAGATCAGACTGAGCAGATTCTGAAAAGGCAGAGTGACCTGATCCTGAACATGCTCTTCCCCCTCCACATACCACTTGGAGAGCCGAAATAACCGCAATATTAGCTGGGGTAACCAACGTCCAGCATAGGGAGCAAGTAGGGCGGACAGAGCGAATAGGCCCAACCGAGCCATCAACCCACCTACCTCTCTCAGAACCTCCTCTTCTAACATCTCTTGCCTCGATCAGGGAGAGTTAAACTACCGTAGATATCACGCTGGCAGATCCCAGTAGGATCTAAATATTCATCGGTTGGGAGATGTCAAAAAGCTCCTCCTCAAAGTTAAAATTGATCCCATAATCGTATAGCTGCTTAATAATATTCTCCCGCGCGATCTCCAGCAGTCCCTTGCGTAGCTCCATGGAGATCTCGGTGGTGCCCAGGATGAAGAAGACGATCTGGGCTTGCACCGACTCTTTATTTTGCTCATTGACCCCATCCTGTAGAGTCACCTGGGTCAACCGATGATCGATACCCAAGATATCGCTGGTACTGGCCAGGATCAACTGATGCACCAGAGCCTTCTCCTCATCGGACATGGCCCGGAAGAAGGTGAGGTTAACCATTGACACCACCCGATTGGCGCGGGTCAGGTTCTCAATACTGATCTGAGCCAGATTACTGTTGGGCACGATCACCAGAGTATTTTTACCGGAAAGTCGGATCTTAGTAGAGCGCCAGCCGATGGACTCCACCCGCCCCATGGTCCGATCCGGTAGATGAATATACTCATCCACATTAAAGGGACGATCGATATACAGCACCACACTCCACAGGATCTGCTCGATGATCTTCTGGGATCCAAAGGCCACCGCCGCCCCCGCCACCCCCAAACTGGCTACCAACCCGATCAGGTTGACCTGATGGCTCTGGGCAAAGATCAAGATCACCACCAACACGATCGCCGCCTTGCTGAGGAACTGCCCCAACACCAGCAGCTCACTGTTGACCTTAGTCTTGTCATCGAGGGCAATATCCAACAGATAGTTATCAAAAAACGCCTCGAACAGCTTAAACCCCAACAGGATGATATTCAGAGCCATCAGCAACCCAATGGGGATCTCCACCAAAATCAACCCAGGGGTCTGGGAGAACGACATTAACAGGAGATCCGCTAGGACCAAGGTGAGGGTGATGCTGATCCAGGTCTGGTAGGGGGCGAGGACCCGTAGATAGATCCCCTGTAGATCATTAAGGGAGGACCGGGCCAGCAGAGCATTGACCGTCTTGGGTAGCTGTCCGGTGGAAAACCCTGTCACCAGCAGAAACCCCAAGAAGAAGATCACCCCCAGCAATAGCCCATACCCCACGGCCAGAGGCTCAGGCAGATCTAAGCCGATCTCGATACTGTCCAGTAAGCTCATGATCTGCAGCCTCTCATGCTCACCCTACTGATTAACTTTGCCGTAGACGCAGAGCTTGCCAATCCCAGATCCGCCGATCCAGATCCTTGACAAGAACATCGACATCATATCCTCTCGCCGCTGACCTTTCCCGGATCCCTGATGGCAGTGGGCCAGGGGCATCAAGATAAACTTACTTCACAATCCTAAGATAAAGAGCCTTCATAAACCGAGTCCCGATCTAAATCATACGGAATATCCCCTAGAGGAAATCACGGATATATCTGGAAAAACGATTGTATTCTTTAGGGCTTTACCCAGGTTTATTCACGATCGCCCCTCGATGTCCTGGCTTGTATAGAGGCTGGAAGCCGCTTGTTGCAAGGGTTTCAGGGGTGCAGATCCGAGCACGAGATCCTGCGCAATCAAGTTCAGCGATCTGGCTGAGAATTTAAGGGCGTGACTGGCTCAAACTGCAAACAGAGGACAGGACTGCAAGGAAAGGGCCATGACCATCCAGAAGATTATTCGAACCGCCATGATGACCGGGTTGCTGACCTCAGCTCAGGAGCATCAGCTCAACACATTGCTGTTTCAGCAGGATTGCACCTCCTCAGACATCTTTCTGCTGCGTCGTCTGCATCGATCTCTGCGGGAGGGCAGCGTGGTTCAGATCAATCGCTTGGATGCGGTGGCTGTGGGGCGCTTCGGTCGCTCCCTGCGGGTCTTGCCTGGAGGCGCCCTGGAGACTCAACCCCAGGGAGCACAGGGACAATCCTCTGTGGGGGTCTCCTAAGCTCAGAGGCTAAGGATCATCCAAGCTTATCTACAAGCTTATCTAGAGGATCCGCCTGATCCCGTAGGTGGGTGTGAGATCTCAGAGGGACGGGATCAGGTCTCCGTACTTGTGCGGCACCCCAAATGTAACTAAAGATCCACAGCTTGCTGGGACGTCGTAGCGCGGATTCGGGAGTAAGTAGATGGGCAAAATTGCTTTGACATGCACTATATGGCCTGTATAAACGTTTTTGCTGATCTACTGATGGAGAGCTAGCTCACCAGAATGCCCCGGTAGAAGAAGGTCACCGCCTTTTTGATCAACTTGCCCTTGTCCGTATCAGCTAAACCCACTTCCCTCGAGAAGCCCTCCTCCGTGATCTCCCCAGCCGACAGCCGTTGGTAGGCATTGGCCACCTGAGTCAGATCCTCGACACTGAACAGATAGCCCCGTTGATAGGCAAAGTCCGTCACGAGCTTGCCCTTCTCCCCCTGCAAGGCTGCGATCTCCTGAGGATCTAGAGCCCCAACACCACTAATATCCCCATCCCCGACCCCGAGGAGGGCCTTCAACTGATCCCGCAGATACTGATCTTTAGCGGTTCGCTCCATAAACTGCAACACTGCTGCCCGGTTGGGGGAGCGGGAGCGGACGGCATTGGCATAGGGGATACCCCGATAGGCGGTGTCGATCATCTGACCGATGGCGGCTAAGGGTTGAGTGGTCGCCTCCACTAAGCCCACCGTTTTGGAGAAGGCCGCCTCCGAGAGATCCCCAGCTCGCAGTCGCTGGAAGGCATCCACAACGGTCGCCAGATCCTCGGGGGTAAAGGGATAGCCTGTGCGGGCCGCAAATTCCGCCACCTGAGCCCCCCGTTGTCCCTTCAGGGCCACGATCTCCTGGTCATCCAACTCACTCAGACCACTGATATCCCCGTCTCCCACCCCGATCACAGCCTGCAACTCCTGCTGCAAAGTCTCATTGCCCGCAGTGCCTTCCATAAACTGGATCACAGTGCGACGAGCAGCAGCTTGATCGGGAGAGGGAGGAGTCACAGGTTGATAACGGATCCCCCGATACACCAACTCCACTGTGTTCTGGATAGCGGGCACACTGGTCTTGGGTTCCGGTGCGGACTCCGGTAGACCCAAGGCCACCGCAAACTCAGCCTGGGAGATCTCCCCCGCCTGCAACCGTTGATACGCCTCCACCACCTGGCTCAGTTCTTCTGCTGTAAAGGAGAACCCCTGCTGAGCCGCAAACCCGGTCACCGTCGACCCACGTATACTCTTGAGCACCTGGGCTTCCTCGGCATCCAACTCTTTGGCACTGCTGATATCCCCGTCTCCAACTCCCAGGATCACCCCCAGTTGATCCCGCAGTTGCTCGTTTTCCGCAGTCTGCTTCATGAACTGCAAAACGGCCTCAGTGCCCATGATCTCAGCTCCTTTCCGGTGGGATATGGCAAAACGCTATATGACCCCTCCAGTCAAGTCAAGAGCAGTCGTATTAAGATTGGGGGGTGATCTCCGTAAGATCTGGGATCGGTTCTGTGTTTTTAGATCAGGAGACCTGTTGATGGCCCAGTTTCAGAAAGATCGACTCCAGATCCTCCCGCACAGGCTGAAAGGCGGTCACGGGGATCTGCGCTTGGATCAGGGTCTTCAACAGCTCTGCACTGGCCTGTTCTCCACCTGAGAAATCCACCTGCAGACCGTTCTCTCCGGAGAGGCGCTCCATGGCTTCCACGCCGGGGTACTGCCGGAT
The DNA here is from genome assembly GCA_964429885.1 of uncultured bacterium. GTDB lineage: Bacteria > Cyanobacteriota > Cyanobacteriia > Thermostichales > Thermostichaceae > CAYSEO01. The sequence goes on along the minus strand of CAYSEO010000174.1, from coordinate 4,038 downwards.
CTGGCTGCGTAGAGTCTCCACTTCACCTAGGGTGGTGATCCGGATCTGCTGTCGACTCAATCGTTGATACAGATCACTTAACCGGGAGCTCTCCACCAGATGACCCAGCTCCATAATACCGATGGAGGTACAGAGCTCTGACAGATCGCTAAGGATATGGGAGGAGATCAGGATCGTCATGCCCGCCTCCCGTAGGACCCGGATGATGTCCCGAAACTGCACCCGCGAGAGGGGATCCAGTCCCGAGACCGGCTCATCCAACAACAACAGGATCGGCTCATGGATGATGGTGCGGGCTAAACTCAACCGCTGCCGCATGCCTCGGGAGAGGGTGTTGATCTTACTCTGCCGTTTCGGTCCCAGCTCCACCAGCTCTAACACCTGCCAGAGGCGCTGACTGCGATAGGGATCTCGGAGATGATAGAGGCGAGCGAAGTAATCCAGGTAATCCCACACAGTCAGATCGTCATAGAGGGGATAGTCATCGGGGAGGTAGCCCAGGCGGCGCTTCAATTGGGAATCGGATTGAGGGGTCTGGTGCAGGAGCTGGCCGTTGAGGTAAATCTCACCTGCTGTGGGTTGTTCTGCTGTTGCTAACATGCGGATCAAAGTCGTCTTGCCTGCTCCATTGGGACCGATCAAGCCATACACCTCGCCGCTCTCGATCTCCAGATCCACACGATTGACGGCGATCTGTTGCTCGAACTGTTTGGTGAGTTGGTGGGTGCGGATCGCCAGTTCTCGTCTCATGGTTCCCAGCCGGAGTGATTGCCCCCATCATGCCCCAAAGGGGCGACCGATCCATAGGGGGGATCATGAAACTGAGTGCGCAAGATCATCAATGAAAAGTAAGGGGGCTGATACTCGGCCAGCTCTCTCAGATCCGTCCAAAAGCGTTGTTTCTCAGAGCTGATCCATTCGATCAAACTGGCATGGGATAGCCCCTGTTTTTGCTCTAACCAGTCATAAATCTGCGGAAAGACTGAGGCCACCTTCATCAACACCACCACATCCGCCCACTGACAGGCTTGCTCGATCTCCTCCAGGGTATAGAGGGCGGGCAGGATGGCGATCCGCTCTGAACCGATACTCAAGGGCTGACCTAGGGCTGCTGCCGCTGCTAGAGGGGAACAGACGCCGGGAATAATCTGAATCGGTAACTGAGGTTGGATCTGACGTAGGGAGCGGGCCAGATGGGTGAAGGTACTGTACAACCCCACATCCCCCTCACAGATAAACCCCACATCCTGACCGGCTTGTAAGGGGCTCAACACCTGATCGGCGGCAGCTTGCCAAGCTTGCTGCAGCACCTGCGGATCCCTGACGAAGGGGAGGTGTAGAGACAGGATCGATTGGTTCGGTTGGAGGTAATCCTGGATGATCCCGTAGGCCATGCCCCGTTGACCGGATCGGGATTGGGGACAGGCCACCACAGGAACGGATTGGAGACACCGTAGCCCTTTGAGCGTGAGTAACTCTGGATCTCCAGGTCCGACACTGATCCCCCAAAAGGTGCCCAGCTGCTCCGCCATGGCGGTTTCTATTCTGCGGATCCGGTGGACTCAGAGGCTTGGCTGGATCGGAAGTGTTCTAGGGCCTCATCCACGGAACCTTGTAGGGAGAGGAACTTCTCCAGTCGCACCAGCTTTACCGTCTGAGTGACTCGGGCATTGCTGACCACCTGAAACAGCCCTGAATGATTTTGGACCTGTTTGGCCAACTGAACCAACGCCCCCACCCCAGTACTATCGACGAAATCGATCGCCAGCAGATCCAGGATGATATTGGGAGGACCCTCCTCGATGTACTTTCCCACCACCTTACGAAACACTGGCTCGGAGAAAGCATCAAGAAGACCCGTCAAGTGAAAGATCTGGCAACCCTCAGCGACCTCATGGCTGCCCCGTAAGCTAACGGTTAACGACAGTGGTTCCGGAATGGTGACGACTCCCTATAACAGCGCTACGTTAGATCCAGACAAGTACCCGGTGGCCGAGTCGTGTCCGTTGAGCTAGTTTAGCATCCTCATCTAGGTTTTCCACGACTGTTTTGCCAATTGTATGGCTGGGGATGAGGCAGCAGGATCGGTTTGTCAGGGAATCAGCGTGGCTGGGTCGGCAGGTTTCCCTTAAACTGGGCTCAATCTCTCATCTCCTCACCGGATCCCGCAGTCCGGAGTCAGTGAATCGTTAACGGTTTCAGTCCTGGGCTTTGGGTACCATGGACAGGGAAAGGTAGGTGATGATGCATAAGCTGAGGGAAGCCCGATATATCGCAGAGGAGTTACTCCCCGATTCGTTGCAGCCAACGACGGATCCTCCTGAGCAGGATCCCAAACGGGAGACAGGTCGCTCTCTGCCCCTCTGGATCTGGCCGGTGGGCCGGCTCCTGGTGGGCGCGGGTTTAAGTGTGACGGCCCTCTGTTTCGGGATCAGTTGGGGGGCCAGGGCTTATGTGGAGAACACGCTGTTGCCTCGGGTGGACGCCAACCTGGAACAGATCCTCAACCGACAGGTGGAGTTAGGGGAGCTCAGTTATTTCTGGCCCTGGCACATTCGCTTGGGTCGCTCCGAGATCGAGAACTTAGCGAATATTCAGTCTATTGATCTAAGGGTGGATCTGGGGTTGCTGCTGCGGCAGCGCGAGATCGGGGTACGGGTGGATGTGAATGCGCCCCATGTGTTGTGGATGGAGACGATCGATCGGGGTTGGCAAGATCTGGATCTCCATCTACAGGGTGGGGGGGAGTCGGCTCCTCCTATCAGTGTGCTGGATCTGAAGATCAATAACGGCAAGCTGACGGTGGCCCCTCTGTCGGGTGACCGGCAAACCCTGGAGCGGATCGAGATCGACACAGATCTGGATCTCCGGGCTTTGGGGGATCCAGAGTCTCCTCATCCCGAGAGTTTGCAGGCTCAGGTGAGAGGACTTCTCCGAGGTAGACAGATCCTGGCCTCCGCTGTGGGGGATCTGAGTCAACGCACAGGTCAGGTGCAGATCAGAGGGAATCAGTTGCCGTTGGAGATCATTCCGGAGCTGACGGATCGGTTGCCGATCGAGTCAGTCCAGGGCACGACGGATCTAGATCTGAGGTTGGCTCTCCTGGAGCAGGGTGCTGTGGAGATGCAGGGAGATCTGGATGTGAGGATCCCGCAGATCCAGGTGGTGGGGAGTCCGTTGCCGGTGCGAGGGATCGAGGGACGGATCCAGGTGGATGATGATGTGCTCTCCACCTCTCAGTTACTGGCCCAGTATGGGGAGATCTCGGGGGCTGTGCAGGGGGTAATGCGCTGGCGGGGTGAAGGGGCGGGTTATCAGCTGCAGGCGGATCTGGCGGCGATCGCGATCCCCCAGCTCCTGGAGACGTTCAATCTACAGGCGCCGATCGACATGGCGGGATCGGTAGCGGGCCAGATCGATCTGGCTGGGGGATTGACTCAACCTCAGGTGACGGGACAGATCCAAGCAACGACTCCGACTCAGATCGATCGCTTTACTCTCTCAGGCACCCAAGCTCGACTGGCGGTGCAGGGACGGGAGTTAGTGATCGAGGATCTGATCGCTCAGACTGCTGGGGGACAGGTCCAGGGATCAGGCCAGATCCAGCTCAAGGGATCTCCCGATGGTCAGTTTCAGGTGCAGGGATCGGGTCTGGATGTCAACGCCATCGCCCAAGTCTTTGGACCACAGCCCCCAGTGCCGTTTGGATCGCTACAAACCCAGGCTCAGATCGAGATCGCTGCCGGACAACCTCGGCTGCAGGCTACCTGGCAAACGGCTGAGACTCCCTGGCAAACCCAGGGTCAGGTGCTGGTGAATGGGAGCGGTGATATTCAGATCCCCCAGGCTCAGGTGAGAACAGATCAAGGGGCTGCGACTCTCAGCGCCCAGATTGGGACGGACTGGATCGAGGCGCAGGTACAGGCTCAGGATCTGGATCTGAGTGACTTCTCGGCGGTGCTACCCAGATTATCGGCGGATCTATATCTACGGGTGCCACTGCAGGGATTGGGGCTGTCCACCTTACGAGCCGAAGGA
>CAYSEO010000173.1:7866-9464 GCA_964429885.1 uncultured bacterium | reverse complement strand
GGTGCAGATCGCGGAGCAGGAGAAGCAACGGGAGGTGTATCGAGTTGAGCAGGCGGAGCTTACCAAACAACGGATGGTGGTCAATGCAGAAGGGGAGGCTCAATCGATCCGGCTCAAGGGAGAGGCCCTACGCAAGAACCCAGATGTGATCCAGTTGGAGTACGTACGCAGTCTGCCGGATAACATCAAGACGATCGTGAGCGAGCAGAATACGATCCTCAATCTGGGGAACTTCTTGGATCAACCGTAGACCCTTTTTCTTACTGATCTGAATCATCTACAGGTTGTTCGGTCGTCGGAATAGCGCTGTTCAGGTCCGTTCGGAGTACCACTTTTGCTGAAACTGCTGAAAGGATTTCTTTGCCCTAACTGCTTCCCACCAGTCTCGATGCTCTTGATACCAAGCGATGGTAGCCTCCATTCCAGATCGAAAACTCCACTGCCGCTGCCACCCCAGAGCCTCCGACTGACTGGGATCAACACTATACCGATAATCATGACCAGGCCGATCTGGAACGAAAGTGATCAGATCAGTGGATTTGCCCAGGATCTCGATAATAGTTTGGGCCACCTCGGTGCCTGGGATCTCCAGCCGTGCCCCTAGGTTATAGGCTTGCCCAGATCCCCCCTGGTGTAGAACGGTGTCAATGCCGGAGCAATGATCCTCTACGTGCAGATAGTCCCGTACCGCCGTGCCCTGGCCATACAGAGGTAAAGGTTTATCCTCCATGGCGTTGGTGATGAATAAGGGAATGATCTTCTCAGGATATTGGTAAGGACCGTAGGTATTGGATCCTCGGGTCAACACCACATCCAAGCCGTAGGAGATACCGTAGGAGAACACCAGATGTTCGGCTCCAGCCTTGGTGGCAGCATAGGGACTGCGGGGGCGATGGGGATCGGTTTCCAGAGAGTGATGATCCGATCCCACCAGATCACCATAGACCTCATCGGTGGACACCTGCAGATAGCGTTTGATCCCCTGAGTTCGAGCCGCCTCCAGCAACACCAGAGTGCCTTCGATATTGGTGGTGACGAAAGGACGAGGATCCATGAGAGAGCGATCCACATGGCTTTCGGCAGCGAAGTTAAGGATAGCGTCAGCCCCCTGTACTGCCTGATTGACGATCTTGGGATCGGCGATATCCCCTTCGATCAGGGTGACAGAGGCCCGGCTGGTGCCATTGGCGCTGTCAGTGAGCAGATCGGCCAGGTTATCCCGGTTGCCTGCATAGGTGAGCTTATCCAAGACGATGATCTGCCAATCCGGATGGTGTTGGCTGGCATATCTTACATAATTGGTGCCAATGAAGCCTGCTCCCCCCGTCACCACAACGCGATGAAATTCAGACATGATCAAACTCCCCAGGATTGTTTCAAGGTTTGCCAGCGGGAGATATCCAAGGAGATATCCTCAGGCAGATCCACCTTGGCCTCTGCCTTCAATCCCCCTTTCACATCCGGTTTACGGCGACGGGCCAACTCATACACGGACTTTCGTTCGGTGGCGATATGCAGGGTGCGATAGGGGATCTGCTGTAGATGTGTGAGGGCCAACCCGATCTCAGGTGCGATCACATCCGCTATCGAAGTTATTC
>CAYSEO010000173.1:0-7856 GCA_964429885.1 uncultured bacterium | reverse complement strand
AGGGGATCTGGGGCCAATGATCAAGGGCGAGGCGGATCTCAGGGGCGATCACGTCCACATAATCTTGACTGGTATAGATATCGGTGAAGGCCACCGGATAGGGCCACTGGCGGGGACGAAAGCTGGTCCGGATCACCAGATGGTGAGGGGTGCAGCGGGCGATCTCCTCGGCAACCAGTTTACTGAGGGAGTAATAGTTGCGCACCGGACCCACCGGATCCTCCTCTTTGTACTGACCTGTGGTGCCAGGAAAGACATAGTCCGTGGAGATATGCACCAGGAAGAGATCCCGAGCCGTGACCTGTTGTACCAACTGGCGAGTGCCCTCCACATTGGTCTGCCAACATAGCCCCCGATCCTGTTCCGCCCCGGCGACATTGGTATAGGCTGCTGCATGGATCACCAGCTGAGGTTGTATCTGATCAAGAGCACTGGTGATCGTCTCAGGTCGCGTCAGATCCAGCTCCTGGCGGCTGGGAGCCCGTAGATCCGGCATCAGGGCCACTAATTCTTGACCCAATCGCCCCGATCCTCCGGTCAGTAACATGCTGGGTGTCATCAGCTCACCCGAATCCTATGGATCACGATCTCGCTCCCTCCCACCTTTCCGAATAGTTTCCCATACTCTGGCAGGGGTGACGGATCCGCACGGTGACCTTGTCAGGGCCAAGGGATCCTGTCGATACTCATATCTCTCGATAAGATTGGAGGATCGAGGCTCACACCCGCAAGGAAGGGACACCCATGCACTGGACCCCAGAAGCCCTCACCCTGTTACGTAACATCCCCTTTTTCGTTCGTTCCCAAGCCAAAAGCCGGATCGAGGAGATGGCGGTGGAGCGAGGTTTGGATCAGATCACCCCAGAGATCGTGGAGGAAGCCCGTCAGCAGCTGGGTCAGTGAGATCAGGGCAATATTGAGCTGGGATCTTGGAGATCGAAAACACTATCACGGGTAAGTAGATCGGCAAAATGCTTTGACACGCACTATATAGACTGTATAAACGTTTTTGCTGATCTACTTAGCAACAGATCCTCTCACCCTATGGCAGGATCAGAACCGTCGATCAGGAGAGCGCTTGTGGAAAAACGTCAGCTAGGCCAAACCCAGATCCAGTTCACCCCCATCCTAATGGGCACTTGGCAGGCCGGAAAGCGGATGTGGACCGGGATCGAGGATCAGGAGACCATCAAAGCGATCCGATCTGGGGTGGAGGCGGGCATCAGCACCATCGATACTGCTGAGGTCTATGGAGAAGGTCACTCGGAACAGATCGTGGCCCAGGCGGTGGGAGATATCCGGGATCAGGTGGAGATCACCTCCAAGGTCTTTCCCAACCATCTCAAACACCATCAGGTGATCGAAGCTTGTGAGCGCTCTTTGAAGAACTTGAATACGGATTATATGGATCTCTATCAGATCCACTGGCCAGCGGGATCATTCAATAGTGAGCAGGTGCCGATCGAGGAGACCATGGGGGCGATGAATCAGTTGCTAGAGCAAGGTAAGATCCGGGCCATCGGGGTGTCCAACTTCTCCCGAGATCAGCTGGCTGAGGCCATGCAATATGGTCGGATCGATAGTTTACAACCGCCTTATTCTCTATTCTGGCGGCAGGTGGAGAAGGAGCTCATGCCCTATTGTATCGAGCATCAGATCACCATCCTGGCCTACTCCTCTCTGGCTCAAGGGATCCTGACGGGTAAGTTCAAGCGGGGACATCAGTTCGAGGAAGGGGATCATCGGGCTAAGAATAAGCTCTTTCAACCTGAGCACTTCGAGCGGGTTCAACAGGCTTTGGATCAACTGCGACCGATCGCCGATCGCTACAACACCAGCTTGGGGAACTTGGCCTTAGCCTGGCTGATCGCCCAACCCCATACCCACGCCATCGCTGGAGCTCGCCATCCGGATCAATCCGTACAGAATAGTAAAGCTCTAGAACTGCAGATCTCCCCAGAGGATCTGGAGGCGATTGATCGGATCGGACGCACGGTTACGGATCATCTCGATGATGATCCGGTGATGTGGAACTTCTAGGAAGCGATCTACAGTTACTAACCTCACCTCAAAGCAAGTCTATACAAAGCTGATGGAGCTAGGGAATGCTACTCTGCTGAGGAACTCACGGATCTGTCAGTGGTGGAAAACATCTTACTCCAGCCCTTAGCCCGAGCAAATACCCCAGGCTAAGCCTGAGGTATATTGATCGATAAGCCTACTGAACAGACCTCGATAGGGAGATCGGCGGTGATCTCTAGGCCAACTCTGGCTTAGCTCACTTTGACCTTCACAGACTTGCTCTTCTCGGTCTCAGCCTTGGGCAGGGTCAGCTCCAGTACCCCATCCTTGTAGTTGGCCTCAACAGCATCGCTCTCGATCTGAGAGGCCACCGGGATCACCCGCTGGAATCGGCCATAACGGAACTCGGATCGGGTGACACCATTGGATTCGGTCTTGTTCTCGGACTTGCGTTCCCCAGAGATGGAGACGGAGTTACGGGTCACCTGGATGTCCAGATCCTCAGCCTTGATCCCAGGGATCTCTAGCTTGAGGTGGACCGCCTCAGGGGTCTCGTGTATCTCAGCAGCGGGCATAAAGGACAGACGGCTCTCGCCATTGCCGGAGCTGGTGGAGGGGGCGAGGGTGTCAAACAACTGGTTCATCTCCCGCTGTAGGGTATCGATCTCGCGGAAGGGTTGCCAACGCATCAGTGCCATAGGTCTTACCTCCGAATGCTGTATGTGATGAAGTGAAGAAGCGTTGCGATGGTTGGGCGATTGGCTTGCCTCAACACTTACTAAGATAGGCCGTTGATCCGCTCAGAAAAGTTCGGTTTCCATCCCCTGAGGGGGCGCATTTACCGACAGTAGAAAGCCTCAATCTCAAAGCCAATTGCCCACCAGGATGAAGGGAGCCCAATAGATAGGATGACGGTATTGATCCTGGGCCAAAAGCTGTTGCTGAGCTCGCTGGAGAGCTTGAGCTTTAGTGATCGACGGATCCGTTAGCTCTCGATAGAACTGGCTGATCAAAGGAACCGTGGCCTGATCATTCACATACCAGAGGCTGGCCACTGTGCTCCGCGCCCCCGCCCGGACAGCGACTCCGGCCAATCCTAAGGCCGCTCGATCATCCCCTGTGGCAGTTTGGCAGGCACTCAGGGTCAGCAACTCGATCGGTCCCGTCACCCCCTGATCGGACCCACTCAGGCGCAGCAGACCATCCAGCTGTGGGATATCCAACCGATCATCCCAGGTGAGAATAAAGGTGTCATCGGCGTTGGAGCTGAACTGACCATGGGTGGCGATATGAACGATGGGAAAGGGCAGCTGTTGTAGTTCCTGTCGCAGGCGTTGGTTGGTGAACTCCGGATCCTTCAACACCAAGCCGCCGATCTGGGTTTGTATCTGCTCGATCTCCTCCTCGACATTGATCAAGGGGGCAAATCCCTGGCGTCCCTCTGTCAATCCTGCTACCAAAGCCTGTAGCTCCCCGCGCTGCAAGGGTTGAGGATCCAGCAGCTGTAAACCAGGGGTGAGGGCGATGCCATAGGACTCGATCAGAAAGCGCTCGCCATCCTGTAGGGCCGCCATCGGCACATTCCGGAGGGCACCATCTAGAACGAACACTAAGGTATCCACTGGGGCATTGTTCAAAGCGCCTAAGCTGGGCCGGATCAGCCAATCATAGATCTGTTGAGAGAGGGTGATAAATTCCCGGTTGGTGCGGTTCTCTAGTTGTTGACGAAATTGACTCAGGGCAGCCTCGATCTCGACCCGGGAGCGGGGCACCCCATGACGTTGCAACGGCTGATCCGGCAGGCTCAAGATCACCTCCATGCGATCGGGTAGCAGGATCGGATAGAACACCGCTGCCCGTGGGTCTACTTGATCCAATTGCACCGCTGTGGCTAAAGGCTCCGTGTTCAGACAGGCATCTCGAAAGAAATTATCCAGCTCCGCCAACTGTAAGGACTCGATCAGCTGCCGCGCCTGGATCAAGCTCTCCTGTGGCACCGGATCCGCCTCCAGTAACAGGCTGACCAGCTGCCGATAGATGGGCTCGACGCTATCTCGAAAGGAAAACTGCACCTCAGAATTGACCGTAACCAGATCTGTTCGTAACGATTGCAACACCTGTACCGCCTGACTGTACTGGGTGATGGCCTCCGAGCGGCGCTCCTGTAACCGATAGATCCGACCCAGCTGCCAATACCAGAGATAGGTGATGTCGGGAGCCTGGATGCCCTGGGCGATCACCAAAGCCTCCTCCGTCAACGGCAGGGCCTCCTTCAACTGGCCTCGCTCCTCAAAATAGGTGCCCAGCTGGCCCAGGCTATAGGATGCTGCTCGTCGATCGCCCAGCTGTTGGGCCTGGGCTATGGACCTGGAGAGGATCTCAACGATGGATTGATCCAGAACGGCTGCCCCCTCCGACTCCGAATCCAGAGCCGATCGCAACGACATTAGACTTTGAGAGAGGTTGATCTGTCCATAGAGGGTGGCATGACCCAGGGGCAGATCCCCGATCCGATCTAAGATCTGAGGCCAGAGCTGCTCCGCCGCTGCCCGTTGTCCTTGTTCCACCAGTAGACTCAGTTGATTGAGCTGTGCCTGTAACCCCAGGGCCAGATCCGGGCTTTGACTGACCTGTTGGTAGTACTGGAGGGCCTGATCCACCTGGGCCAAGCTCCTAGCGGTATTGCCCAGACTCAGCACCGTCAGATCCTGTTGTTCCGGCAAGTTGAGCGCCTCCGCCACCTGCAAACTGGAGAGGAGAGCCTGCTGGGAGAGCTCTGGATCGCGGACCACCCGCAGAGCATTGCCCAGACTCCGTAACCCCGTCGCCTTCAGGATCGAGGCCGGTTGATCCTCCAAGGCCTGCACGGCTCCACTTAATAGATCTAGAGCTCGTCGGTATAGCCCTAAGGACTGCAGTGCCTGAGCCTGATTGATCTGAGATCCGATCTGACCCACCCGATCCCCTGCTTGAGTGTAGAGTTGAGTCGCCCTCTGCCAAGCCTCTAAGGCCCCCTCGAATTGACCAAGCCCTACCCTGAGATGGCCTTGGGTGTTAAATCCCTGAGCCTGGATCTGGAGAGCCGCCGGAGAGGTGCCCTCCAGTTGTTGCAGGAGCTGGAGTCCTTGATCACTGCTGCGGGTAGCCTGTTGCCATTGCCCCAGTTTCTGATGAGCCAGGGAGAGATTATTGAGGGCCTGAGCCTGCTGGAGAGGATCCGTCCCTGCCGCCTGCACCGCCCGCTGCCATAGATCCACCGCCGCGCCAAACTGATCTTGACGGTAAGCCTCCTGTCCTTGTCGGAGTAGATCCCCATAGCTCTCCAGCACTTGAGCCTCGGCCTGGAGCTCAGAAGACATATCCACCGGAGCCCACGGTAACCCCGCTCCCCACAGGCTACCTATGAGGACAGCGGTCCCGATCCCAATCCACCCCAGTCGAGCCCATTGATGTACATGGGAGCGTAGAAAGACCCACAGTTGTGCCATGATCATTACATCCGCTTCACAAGAAAGAGGGATCCTGATCATCCCCGAGCCCAATTGGGTAACAGGATAAACAGGAATGCCTGAGGTCCAGCCGATCTTTAACACCTCCCTCAGGAGAACGCAAGCTAAGCGATCTGACTGTGCACCGATCGAGAGGTCGGAGATATACTAGAGAGTGTCCTTGAGCTGGCATGGACTCTGACCTTTAGCGTCATCCGAATCAGGGACTTGTAACCAAGCCGCTGTTCAGCTAGCAACGAGGCGTAACCTGATGCGCTTGATGAGACGGAGAGATCTGATGATGGCTTTAAGTTGAGGTCAAGCTTTAAATGTTTAATCCTACTCAGTTGCTGATTGATGCGTTCACGCCTCAGATCAAATCCAGGTACTACCATGTAGCCTGCGGTACTAAACAGGACTATGCGGAGTTGATCGGTTGGGTAGCGAACCTGGCTCTGGAGAATATCGCCAATAGTGATGCCTTGTATCACAATGTTGAGCACACCATGTTTGTCACCTTGGTGGGACAGGAGATCCTCTTAGGCAAGCTGATCCGGGAGGGCGGGGTGTCTGGCGAGGATTGGTTGCATTTCCTGGTCTCCCTACTTTGTCACGATATCGGTTATGTCAAGGGAGTCTGTCAGCTGGATCGACAGGCGGAACGCATCTACGCTGTGGGTAAGGGAGAACAGGTGATCACCCTGCCAGCAGGGGCTACGGACGCTAGCCTGACGCCCTATCACGTGGATCGGGGCAAGATGTTTATCGACGAGCGGTTTCGTGATCATCCCCTACTGAACCGAGAGGTGATCAAGCAAAACATTGAGCTAACTCGCTTTCCTGTGCCCCTGGATTCCGATCATCGAGATACAACGGGTTATCCTGGCCTGGTGCGGGCTGCAGATCTAATCGGTCAGCTGAGTGATCCACGCTACTTGCAGAAGATCACAGCTTTATTCTATGAGTTTGAGGAGACGGGAGTGAATGAGCAACTCGGCTACCGTCATCCCGACGATCTGCTGCAAAACTACCCTAAATTTTACTGGAATACGGTTTATCCCTACATCAGTGATGCGGCGGATTATCTGCGAGTCACCCAGGAGGGCAAACAGATCCTGGCCAATCTCTACGCTAATGTGTTTGAGATCGAGCATGGCCTCACCTTGAAACCCAGCAAGCGTCACCCACTGCCGATCTCTTAAGTTCTCTCATCAGAATCTCTCCAGTCTCTCCTGAGATTCCTATAGAAGATTCTTATAGATCTTCATGGCTCATGCACTGTTCCCTCGCCTTGCTCTATGGTTGATGCCGCCTCCCCAACTTTGATCTTTCTTGCCTGCCATGGCAGCCGGGATCCTCGCTATGGTCAAGCGTTCCTGGAGCTAGTCCGGCACTGTTATGTGGCGTTGGATCCTCTGCCCGTCGCCCAAGGACAGTTAGAGCTGACGGAGCTCAGTCTCACCCAACAACTGATCCAGGCTGTTCGAGCCCAACCCCAGATCCAGCAGGTGATCCTGGTGCCTTTGTTTCTGGGCGGGGGAGTCCATGTGGATCAGGATCTGCCAGAGGCTATCCAGGGGGTCACCTCAGCTTTGCCCCATCTAAAAGTGATCCAAACGCCGCCCCTTGGCAAGAACCCCGAGCTGATTCCTCTCCTGCAGGCCCGGATCGATACGGGCTTGAGTCGGACCCCGCCTCCAGAGGCCACGATCTTGATCGGTCATGGCAGCCGTTCCGCAGGGTTTGCTCAGATCCTGGAGTCGATCGCCCAACAACTGATCTCGCCGACCCCTATCCTCACTGCCTACTGGGCTCAGGAGCCTCAATTACAACACCGGATCCAACAGCTCCAGGATCAGGGATATCAGCGATTACAGGTTCTGCCCTGTTTTCTGTTCCCAGGTGGGATCTTGGATCAGCTTCAGAAGATCGCTGCCCAATATCAAGCAGAATACACCAACCTGGAGATCACCTTGGGCTCCGCCCTTGCTCCGGATCCGCAACTGACCCAAGCGATCATGACAAACGTTAGCCAGATTAACCGTCAGCTAGGATAGATTCCACCTGCACGGGAGCATGAGGCATGACGGGAAAGGTTTATTTGGTGGGGGCGGGTCCTGGAGATCCGGGCCTACTGACAGTCAAAGGTAAAGGGATCCTCTCCCAGTGTGATGTGGTGGTCTATGATGCGTTGGTCAGTCAGCCGATCCTGAATCTGATCTGTCCGACGGCGGAGCGGATCTTTGTGGGCAAGGCGCGAGGAGCCCATACTCTACCCCAGGATCAGATCACGGCTTTATTGATCGAGAAGGCTCAGATGGCTGCGGTGGTGGTGCGGCTCAAGGG
>CAYSEO010000172.1:0-9473 GCA_964429885.1 uncultured bacterium | reverse complement strand
CATCACCATTGTATTCCTGGACTGCATTGGCCAAAAACAGCACATGTAAGACCTCATCTGGGATCTGAGCCTTCTTGTCCCTCCGATAGATCTCCATCAACCGATCCAACTTTATTCCAGGACTGATCTTATGAGCATCAAGCGGACTTTCCCCCAAACGACGTTCATATTCATTGCGAAGATGATAGATCGCAGCCTTTGTATCTGACTGTTCGATCCGTTCTGAGTCCCGTAATAAAGCGGTATCCGCCGCATAGACCGTCAGTGAAAATAGCTCCCGTAGATTGCCACCTGAGGCTACAATCAATCGCTCGATCTGATTTTCAGCGAAGAGATCCTGAGCTACACGTGCCGTTAAAACAGCTTCCAAAGCCCCTCGCCCTTCTTGATTCGCTGAGCGATCACGATTATAGACAGGCGTCCCTGGTAACATGATCATCTGATCTTGAGAGAAAGGGAGCTGTGAGGTTCGAGCTCCTAATGTTAGGGGCAGATTAAAGATCAGGTGGGCCTTCAGTTTCTGCAGAACATTGCCATAGGTGATGAATAACTTCTCTACGCGATCCGGAGAAACCCCTGGCTTGTCAAAATCTTCTACAACAAACAGCCATTCTTTATTCCAAGTCTTTCGTAACAGATCACTACATTCATCCAATAGGTCATTCGTCATTCGTAATAATTCATCCGAGCGATTCAGGCGATATTCTTCAACCTCTTTATCTCGGCTAGCAGCAAATTGGAACTCTCCCTTTAAGCGAGTATATAAGCCTAACAACTTAGTCCATATATTCTCAGGTGTGATCTCGACTCCTGCACCGATCTCTAATCCTGCCAGAGTCTTTTCTTTAAACGTGATCTTCTCCTGAGAAAACCAATCCCAGATCCGTCGTAAACGAGTCTCAGAAGGTCGAGATCCGGTTCCTCCCTCAGCCTTAGATATCGCAGTCCTCTCTGTAATCTCAGCCATCATAAACAACACCACATCCAAAGGCGCAAAGTTGATTGGATCCAGATCATTCTTAATGCTAAACCGGATCACCGTATACTTGTCCTGCACTTTATGGATCAACCGACTCAGTTCTGTAGACTTGCCCACCCCTGCATGACCCATGAAAAAGCCCTTGTAAAAGGATCCGCCAAAGGCCCGTTTCAATCCTAATTCCAGTCGTCGTGTCTGATCGCCCCCACGCACCTGATTCAGCTCATCCCGATAGAATGCCTTGATCTCCTCCAGCTCTATCAAAGGCTTCGGATCCAGCGTCTTGTAGACATCATCGAGAACGGTCGCGATCTGAGTCTGCATCAATCTCACTTCCTAGAATCACTCAATTACAGATCCTCACACCACTCTTGAAAGCATGAAGCCTCCTCAATCCAAGCAATCCAAACTGTGATTCGAGCTCATGGAGCTGGATGGCTCAGGCCTGGATTGTTTGTGCCATAGTCTCCTCCAACGCCTTCTCTCGATCCTGCCCTAGACAGCCCTGATAGTCTATAAGGTAGGCATATCTTCACCGTGACGAACCATGACGGCAGCAGTCCTCGTCCAGCACCTGCAGAAACGCTACGGATCCACCGTGGCTGTGGCTGATGTCTCCTTCCAAGTGGAGCCCGGTCAGATCTTTGGCTTGCTTGGCCCCAATGGAGCTGGTAAAACCACCACCCTGCAATGCCTCTGCACCCTCAAACAACCCGATGCCGGTCGCCTAGAGATCTGTGGGATCTCAGTGGTGGAGAATCCCCGTGCTGTGCGTCAGAAGCTGGGGTTTGTGGCCCAAGAGGTGGCCCTGGATAAGGTACTGACCGGACGGGAACTGTTGCAGCTGCAGGCGGATATCTATCATATGCCCCGCTCCCTCGCCAAGGAACGGATCCAGATCGTACTGGAGATGTTGGATCTCACCGATCGGGCCAACGAGAAGACCGGCACCTACTCCGGCGGACTGCGCAAGCGACTGGATCTGGCGGCGGGACTGTTGCATCAACCCCAGGTGTTGGTGATGGATGAGCCCACGGTGGGCTTGGATATTCAAAGCCGGTTGGCGATCTGGGAGTTTATGCGGCGGTTTAAGGAGATGGGCCTGACCGTATTGCTCACCAGCCACTACCTGGAGGAGATCGATATGCTCGCCGATCGGGTGGCCATTATCGATCGGGGCCAGGTGATCGCCGAGGGCAGCCCCGAGGAGCTGAAGGATCAGGTGGGTGGAGATCGGCTCACCTTAAAGCTGGAGGAGTTCACCCCCCGTGAGCAGGCAGAGAAAGGATCCGATGTGCTCAAGGATCTACCCTTTGTGCGGTCGTTGGTGATCAATAGCGCCCAGGGCAATGCTCTTAATCTGGTGGTGGACTCTGGGGATACAGCGATCGCCGAGGTGCGGCAGCGGCTGCAGGCGGTGGATCTGTCCATCTTTAGCCTGGCCCAATCCCGCCCCAGTCTGGATGATGTCTACCTGGTGGCTACGGGTCAGACCCTGATGGATGCGGAACTGGCGGCGGCTGAGGCAGCGACGGGTCAGAAGAAAAAATAGCACCCCAGCCTAACAGTTTATGTGGCTCCCCTCGGGGGAAGAGCACCAGGGCAGTACAATCGACACGGGATTGACCTGTGTAGGGCGATCGCGAGATCCTCAAGATCAGATGATTGAGAGGGATCCGAATCCCACTTGCAGGTCCATGAGTTGATCGCACCGGAGGGGGTGTCCTATGCAGCAACGACTGATCTTGCGTGGGATCTTGGGGGCGGTGATCCTGCTGATCCTGATGTTGGGGTCGGTGATCTTCTGGTTGTGGACTCAGAGCCCCTTGACGGTGCTGCGAGCCGAGCCAGAGATCCCGGAGATCGTTGGACTGCTACCTCGATCCACTGCCGCCATGGTTGTGCTGGATACTCCCGTGGATCAGCTACAGGATCTGATCCAGACTGCCGCGCCCCCCCCACGCCGTCGTAACACTCGCCGTCTGCAGAACCGATTGCTCTCCCCCCAGGGGCCTGGGATCTTTGGCAAGGTGTTCACAGTAGGGGATCTGGATTTTCGGCGGGAGATCCAACCCTGGTTAGGAGAGGAGCTGATCTGGGCCATGGTGCCCCTGGAGGATGAGGAGGAGACAGAGACAGAGGCAGAGATGGGCTCGTTATTGGTGCTCTCCAGCCAGGATTTTGATCGCTCCCTGTTGTTTCTCAATCTGATCTGGCAACGCCAGGAGCTAGCCGGTAAACCGTTGCAGATCTCCACCTATAAGGGGGTCCAGATCGTGAGCGTGCCGGTCAGCGAGGATCCCGCCCTGGGTCAGCTCTGCGGGGCTGCCTTTACGAAAGACTTTGTGATCTTCGCCGATCAGCCTCAGGTACTACAGCAAGCGATCGACACCTGGCAGAAGCCCGAGCTCAGCCTGCGGGCCACCCCGGTCTATCGGAACACCTTGACCCATGTGCGGGATCCCCGCATCGGTTGGGGCTTGATCCAGCTCCAGGATCCCCTAGAGCCTGTCGATGACAAGGATCAGGTGTATCTCCAAACCTTCGGCTTCAGCCTCCGACCCAGCTTGCGGGGACTGATCTCGGAGACCCAAGCCCTCTGGAACCTGCCCAATCCCCAACGCATCCCAACTCCGCAGAAACGAGATCCCCTGATCACGCAGCTGCCTCATAACACGGTGGCCTTCGTCTCCGGTCAAGGGTTAGATCAACTGTGGCAGACCCTCAAGCGTCTGGAGCCCATTGGCGGCATCGATCTGGCCAAGACCCTGCGAGTTCTGGAGCTGAGCACGGAGCTGAACTGGCCTCAAGATCTCTTCAGTTGGATGGATCAGGAGTTCGCTCTGGCCTTGCTGCCTTCCTCTCCGGAGATCCCCGACTGGTTTATGGTGGCCCGTGTGGAGGACAAGGATCGGGCGGCCCAGCAACGACTGGATGATCAGGTAGCCGATCTGGGGTTACAGATCCTCTCGGTGCCGCTGTCCAATCCTAAGTGGGGCGAGGCGATCGCTTGGTTGCCAGAATCCTATGTACCCCCCACAGATCAACCTCAATCCGCACCAGAGCCGGAAGAGGAGCCAACGGGATCAGAAGAGGCAGCCGAGATGGCCCAACGTTTGGATCCGATCCCTCAGGTCAGAACCGCTCAAGTGGAACCTCAGGAGACTCCCGAGCCCTCTTCAGAAGAGACCCCAGAGCCGACACCCACACCTACGCCCGATCCCCCAGAGCCCGAGCCCCTACCTGCTTTGGCCTACCATCTGCACTACAAGGATCACTTCTATCTCACCTCCTCACGGGAGGCCCTGGAGACCGTGCTGAAGGATCAACCCCTGGCCGGATCTGAGGTTTGGGAACAGGCCACCCCCTTTCTCCCGGAGCGCCATCAGGGATATGTGTTTGTACGAGTGCCGGAGGTCATGGACTGGCTAACTCAGATCTTGCCTGAGCAGAGTGCTCAACTCGATGGGCTACAAGCCCTAGAGGATCTGGGATTGGGTTGGCCGGAGACCCTAACCCTGGTAACGACTCAGATCAGCTCGGGTCTCCCCACAGCGCCCGATCAGGAGGCTCCCGTGGAGCAACGGGGTCAGCTGTTCATCCGCATGGGATCCTGACAACACCGACACCTGCCCCCCTTATGCCCATCTTTCCGCAATTCGATCTGTTGCGGGTCCTAAGGTTGAACTCGGGCCACATGAGCACCTCGCATGACAGGGATACTTAGATCCATCTGAACGAGACGGGGCACGGCTCCCTCGATCACTCGCCAGAAGTCCACAGTGGTCTCTTCGACAGGACTGGAATACGGAATCACAGCTCTAGAGGTCTGATCGATCTCTGAGATCAAGGGTGTCTGCTGTCGCTAGTTGCGGATCAGATCGTCGTAGCGCTGCTGGGCGATCTCGGGCATGAAGGACACGGCAGGATCTAAGGTGGCCACAGGGAATCGATCAACAGTGGGCCGACGGAAATCGATGCGCTGGATCCGTGCGATCAGATCTCCACTCTGAGGAGCAGGCTCAGTGTTGTACTGCTCGAAGTCGGGATAGATCGACGCCACCGATCCCCAATCAGCGTAGGCGGTGAGCCCCACGTTTAAGGTCTCCGGCAGATCCGGGCGGATGAACTGATCCAACAGCGTGAACTCGCTGGTCTCCTCCAGCTTGTAGAGCAGCGAGAACAGTTCTCCTTGACGGGCGATCCGTAGATCCACCCAGGCTGTTGAGCCGTCATAAACTTGACTGGCATCCTCGATCTTGAGGGTGGAGAGGGAATTGTAGGTGGACTTGATCTCAAACTGGGGTGTGCCAGCAGGATAGGCGGATCCCAACGCAAAGAACAGCCAGTTCTCCTGTCCCGGTTTCGCAGTTAGGCGGGATCAGGTTGATAAGCCTCAGGATCACAGGGGAGTCGCCCTGGCCGATCACAGAGGACCGTGGGGGGCTGATCGGTCTGTAGGGAGGCGATCAGCAGCGGTAAGGTGAGGGTGCCATCCACCTCCTGGAAGGGGACATGACAGCGATGACAACTGGCTCGCTCCTGGGCGCTCAGATCCGGCTGGCCGGGGCGAAAGGATCCGTATACCCATCCCCCTGCCTGCTTGGTCTTGACGAACACCGTACTGGCTCGCTCCGGGCTATACCAGGTCTCCATCAAGATCGTGGTGCCCTCGGGCAGAGGCTGATCGGGCTGCACCTGGGGGGCTGAGACCTGATCGATAGACATACGCCGAAAGGAACCATCCGGTCGCTCCACCGTCCCGTAGTAGACAAATTGATCTTGCAGATCACCCAATGGGGAGCTGAGGGCGATCCCACTTATCCCGATGATCCCAGCCAGGATCACCCCCGTCAGTCCTCGGATCCAGCGCCATCTCATCGCCTCTCTCCCTTGCTGATCCCGTCATTACCTCTCATGCTAGGGAGCAGGATCTGTGCTCGTCCAACACCTATTCCCCTGCCATTAACACCCCAAAGGTTCAATGGAGTTACGTCATCTACGGTACTTTCTGGCAGTTGCGGAGGAACTGCACTTTGGTCGAGCCGCCGCCCGGTTACATATGACCCAACAACCCCTCAGTCGCCAGATCCAAGCCCTAGAAGCGGATCTAGGAGTCCAACTGTTCCATCGCACCAAACGCCGGGTGGAGCTGACGGGGCCAGGACAATGGCTGTGCTCCGAGGCTCGCCGTATCCTCACCGATGTGGATCAAACGATTCGCACTCTGCACCGCATTGATCAGGGGGAGATCGGTCAACTGCGCCTCTGCTTCAGTCCCTTTACCCTTTATGGTCTGCTCCCCGATCTGCTCAAACGATTTCGCCATCGCTACCCAGAGGTGGATCTAAGCCTACAGGAGCTGTGTACCGAGGATCAGGTGGAGGCCCTGCGCACCGGCCAACGGGATCTGGGTCTACTCCACCCCCCCATCCGCGATCCGGATCTACACCTCCATCCCCTACCCTCCGAACCCTTCCTGCTGGCTCTGCCCGCCCACCACCCCTTAGCCCATCAGGATCCCATCTCCCTAGAGCAGCTCAAGGACGAGTCCTGGATCCTCCATCCCCGTGCCGAGGGACCCGTTCTCTACGATCAGATCCTGGGTCTATTCCAGACCGTGGGCTTGAGTCCCCGTATTGTCCAACAGGTGACCCAACCCCAAACCGTCCTGGGCCTAGTCAGTGCCGGGATCGGCTTAGCACTGATGCCAGCTTGTCTACAAAACCTGAAGCGGGCCGGGGTGATCTATCGATCCCTGCAACAACCGACCCCCGTCCTGGAGTTCGCCCTGGCTTATCGAGCCGATCTCACCTCCCCCTTGCTGATCCCATTCCTCTCCTTACTCAAAGAGGGGACCGATCCCCCAGCGGACTTGGAAGATCCTGGATCCTGTCCAGCCCTGACCCA
The DNA here is from genome assembly GCA_964429885.1 of uncultured bacterium. Lineage (GTDB taxonomy): Bacteria > Cyanobacteriota > Cyanobacteriia > Thermostichales > Thermostichaceae > CAYSEO01. The sequence goes on along the minus strand of CAYSEO010000172.1, from coordinate 2,584 downwards.
GGAGAGTCTTAGGATAAGAGAGGATCTCGTCAGCAGGTGAGTTGTGAGAGAGTTTAATACAGGCCAACCCAGCACCCGCCGCATCCAGAAGGTGATCCAGGAGAAGGGGGCCGTGCAGGTCAAGTTGATCTCCGGAGAGACATTCCAGGGCAAGGTGATCTGGCAGGATTCGGATTGTCTCTGTCTCAGGGCGGAGGACGATCAGGATGTGATGATCTGGAAAACCGCTATTCTCTATCTCAAACCATAGAGCTCTCAGCATGACTGGATCCAGGTCCCAGCACCAAGCTGATCCTGGCTCTGTTGTTACAGGAGGACGATCTACTACAGGAGAGACTGATCGATTGGCGGGAGGAACCGGTCCGGCTCTACGATCCGCAAGAAATCTATACCACTCTGTATCGGTTGCTGCAGCAAAACCTCAAACAACAGCTTTCTTCCTCGGAGCTAAAGCTGATCCGTCCATGCATTACCCAGGTCCAGATGGCCTTGATCGTTTAGGACTTTAGCAGGGGATCTGTGGATCCCCTGCGGTTCAGGTTCACTTACCCGGTTGCTCCGTGATCTCCTCATCCGAAGATCTCAGATCATCAATGATAATGATCAAGAGGGCATAAATGGACGGAACCAGTCGGCGAATTCATCTTTACGTAGGACTTGAGGCCGGTTGCGAGGCCCAAAGCGAACCAGGCTGGGCATACCGTACTCACTCAGATGGATCTGGAGCCAGGTGCCAACCCCGGTTTTGCCATCCGTGGGCATCTCGGTCTGAAAGCTGCTGTACATCAGGAGAAGCTGATTGCGGGACTGGAGGGTAGCGTTCTCCTGGATCAGTCGGGGCAAGGGATTGGCAACGGAACGGGATTGATCTTTGTCTCGACGGGGATTGCGAACTTTCTTAGTCATAAAGTCTCCTAGGGAATAGGGGGTTTAGGAACCCATCAGAGGGCGACAGACCTTGGGTCAAGCAGCTGGGCTGCCGCCAGGAAAAGGTATCAAGGAGTCTCCTCACCATCGATCTACAGCGACGGCGCACTGGGTGTCAGAGGAGCTTGATCGCAGAGGCACCCTGCCGGAAATAGGAGTCGGCGTTAAGGATGAAGCGAATCCATCCGAGGTGCTACACATATCTTGACCCATAAAGGCCGATCTGAACAGTGGGGGATCCCTAAAAAAAAGACAAGATCTGTCACCGCAGTTGCTGACGACCATTGCGGATCACCTGCAGCGATTCCACCAGGCGAGTCTCCAGATCCTCCAGCACCTGATCCACATAGCGGTGGGCCTCCTGTTGGATCTGAGCCACCTCCTGTCGAGTCTGACGGCGAATCTGTTCCCGCTCCTGCTGGCTTTGGATCAGGATCTGTTGAGCCTCGGCGCGGGCTTGGCGAGTGAGGGTGGATTCATCCAGCAGCTGGCGAGCCCGTTGTTCCGCATTGGCCACGATCTCGCGGGCGTAACGGCTGGCTTCCTGTAAGATATACTCCCGGTGGCGTAACAGGTTCTCCGCCTCCTCAAAGGCCGAAGGTAGGCTGAGCCGAATCTGATCCAACTGTTCCAACAGCACCTCCTCCTGAATCAAGGTGCGCCATCCCAGCAGTCGAGGGCTGGAGAGGATGATCTCCTCAAGCTGGTCAAGGGACTCCTGTACATTCATGAGGGCCTGCAGGGGCTCGTGGGACTCAGCGGGAAGCTCTCTCAACGGATCAGCGGGATGAACAGGTTTGGGATGCTAACGCTTACCATAGCAGGATTACGGTCGTTCCGAAGCATCGGATCAAGGGGCCAGATCAGGTCTGATCTCGGTGTCGGACTGTCTACGATAGGCGAGCGTTGGGCTCCCAGCTGGGCTCATCAAGTCAAGCTCCCTCTGGTGCTGAGTCTACCTAAGTAGATCGGCAAAATTGCTTTGACACGCACTATATAGACTGTATGAACGTTTTTGCTGATCTACTTACTGTGATGTGAGGCGATGTGTCCCCATTTGCGTTTACCTGTGAAGTCCAGTGTTCTCGATCCCAGGGTCGGGCGGGCCGGTTTCTCACTCCCCATGGCGAGATCCTCACCCCCTGTTTTATGCCCGTGGGCACCCTGGCCAATGTCAAGACCCTGACCCCAGCTCATCTGGAAGCCGCCGGAGCCTCCATGATCCTGGGCAATACTTATCATCTGCATCTGCAGCCAGGGGAGGATATTGTTGCCCTAGCAGGGGGATTGCACTCGTTTATGAACTGGCAAGGGCCGATCCTGACGGACTCCGGTGGATTTCAGGTGTTTAGCCTCAGTCAGATCCGTTCCCTCACCGATGAGGGGGTGACGTTCAAATCCCCACGAGATGGCCAACTGATCCAATTCACTCCAGAGCGCTCCATCCAGATCCAGAATGCCCTGGGGGCCGATGTGATCATGGCCTTCGATGAGTGTCCTCCTTACCCAGCGGAGTATGAGGCTGTAGAGGCCGCAGTTGATCGCACAACCCAATGGCTGGAACGCTGCGTGGGGGCTCATCAACGACAGGATCAGGCCCTATTCGGCATCGACCAAGGCGGGGACTATCCAGATCAACGGCAGCACACGGCGGAGG
>CAYSEO010000171.1:0-9495 GCA_964429885.1 uncultured bacterium | reverse complement strand
AGCGATCGGATCCGTCATTTCAGTCCTCTCAATGACAGCTGCCTGGATCGTTGGGTGAGATCCATCCCCATGCGTAATCGCTCCCGATTGGATCTCTGCCTTAACAGTGAAAACTCCAGTCGATCAAACTCAGGACTTGTATCCATAGCCTGAGCCCGGTACCCTGATTGGCTCTCCGTTGGGATCCAATTGTTGATCATCACCCCACCTCCCGCTCAGCCTCCAGAGAAAACCCTTCTTTTTTCTCATAAGATCAAAACTCCAATGGACTGCGAGAAAACTCAATATAACGAGCCGTCTCATCAGCAACCTCTTTGCCATACAGATCCTCCACCACCGCCAAAGACATATCGATCCCTGCCGCCACTCCTGCCGAGGTAAAGATGCCATCCCGCACCACCCGCTGATCTCGTTCCACGGTAATGGACGGATCGATCTGAGCCAGTAGATCTAAAGCTCCCCAATGGGTGGTAGCCCGCTGATTCGCCAGCAGACCCAGCTTGGCTAACACTAGAGATCCGGTACACACAGAGACAACCTGAGCCTGTTGAGTGATCTGTTGGATCCAGTCCAAGGTCTCCGTATCCTGCAGCAACGCCCGAGCCCCAAAGCCCCCCGGCACCACCAATAGATCGATCTGAGGCATCGTCGCGAAATGATAGTCAGGTAGGATCTGTAACCCTCCGATCGCCTTGATCCGTTCCGAGCTCTTGGCCACGGTAAACACTTGAAACGGAGCGCTCTCCTCCGTGCGACGAGATCCCACCCCAGGCACCAGGCGAGTGCGAGAGAACACCTCATAAGGTCCGGCAAAATCAAGCACTTCCACATCAGGGAAGATCAGAATCGCCACTGTCCGCTTCAGAGTCGTCATCAGCTCACCTCAGTACCAATCGAGAGCAGTACCCACCTTAACGTGACACTCTCAGGATCTAAATGGCATCTTAGACCCATATCCTGTTCCCATTTGACCCTGTCTAAGGGGAAATCTCCCCAGGAGAGCACCATGATCATTTGGAGTGAATGGCTGGATTGGCTGATCCGGCTGCCTTGCCCCCTCTGTCAGCGGCCTGCCGCCTCCGGATCGGGATGTTTTTGTCCGGATTGTCACGATCAGTTACATCACTTACGGTATCAGCCCTGGTGTAGCCTGGATCAAGACAAGGATCTGCCCATCTACGCCTGGGGATATTACAAAGGCACCCTGCGGCGAACCTTACAACAACTTAAATATAAGGGTCAGGCTCGGATCGGATTGACTCTAGGCCGTTGGTTGGGGGAATGCTGGCGTCAGGCTGGATCCCAGAAATCTCAATATAAGGTAGTGCCGATCCCACTTCATGCCGAACGACTGCAGGAACGGGGCTATAACCAGGCCCAACTGATCAGCCGCGGCTTTTGTGAGGTGACCGGGTTAGGTCATCGACCTCGATCCTTACTCAGGATACGAGCAACTCAACGGCAATATGAGCTGACCATGGCGGAACGACAGGAGAACATTCAAGGGGCATTTGAGGCCCACCATCGCTCTACAGATCCGGTCCTACTAATCGATGACATTTATACCACAGGAGCAACAGTGCGGGCGGCAGCTCAGACCTTACGGGCAGCAGGAGTGAGAGTGGCTGGCGTGATCGTGATCGCGCGTGTGCCCCCACGGGACAGATCCGCGTCTCACCCGATCCCCTATTGAGGACTGTGCTGAGAGCATGGTGAGCTCAGTTCTGACTCCCATTCTCCCGGTTGAAGCGAACAAGCTGCCTGAGTTCTTCAACGGCCTCAGACAGTTGCCGGTTGATCTGTTGTTGCTCCTCAATGAAGCGGTTGAAGCGCCGATCAGCCTCCACCCTGGCCTCATGCTCCTGTTGGTAGATCTGGACTAACATCCGCTGCCCTTCGAGGAGTGCCTCGATCTACTGACTCATAGGATCCGTGCGGGCTCGCTCCGCCACGATCTGCTCAGCCTGACGATCCAACATCTCATCGGTCCATCGTTGTCCTGTCATGGGTTGCCCTCATGTAGCCATGATCCCATGGGGGCGAGTATGACGGACTCCCACAGGGGAAGGCCTGTACACCACTCCTTCGATCAACTCCGCCTGCTTCAACCCAGGCATCGCATCATAGCGCCGCTCGAATTCCTCACGGGTCAGATGATCACCATTCTCTAAACGAGGTGGGGCAACGGAGCCGATCTGCAGAGTCATCTTTGATCCTGAAAGCTCTACGGGTAAGCCAACTCTAGCTCATCCCCACCGATCTAATCCCCAACGAACACTAGCCGTAGGAAATCGGTACTGAGACCCAGTTGATCCTGCACCGTGTAGATCACCTCGTAGGTCTCGTTGACCACCGGCAGATCTGCGGGCACGAGGGGTTGAAAGCTGCTGATACAGTCTAAAGAGCCCACCTCACAGTTAACCTGCTCAGCCGTGAACTCGCTGATCACCACCTCTCCCTGGGGCGGGATCCAGGTGAGGACAAAGGCATCCGCTGCCGGAGAGACCCCAGCAGGTAGGGCCACGGATTGAGACAGCACAGTCGGCTCACCGCGACGGACATTATTCGCGAAGCCAATATTTCGGATCGTGGGCGGAGACTGCGGAAACACTGTAATCTCCAATTCCCCACTGCCATCCCCACAGCCCGTCAACATGGGCAGGGCAGCCAAGCACGCCAGGACCCCATCAGTCGTCGAGCGGATCTTAAAATGCATCAGTTACCCCTCAACCAGCGGACAACACCGGAGCTGGAGAGAGTATAAAGTCTGAGGGTCCCACTTGGCTAGAGTAGTGATTCAGTATCCAAACTCCCTTACGGAACGATCAAGGGTACCGTCCGCACCTGCTCCGCCCGTCGTCCCTGCCGATCGAACACCGCAAAGATCACCTCATAGGTTGTATTGAGCACTGATAGCTCATCAGGGGGTGGGGTCGTAAACTGACCGGAACAACTGATCGATCCCGCCAAACAACCGATCTCTGCCGCCGAGAATCGTTGGGTGACGATGGTGGGACCCTTGGGAAAGGACCAACTCAGCGATACCGCCGTATCCGTTCCTGGCAAGCCCCCCGGCACCGACAGGCTATGGGACACCGTAAAGGGCAGACTGGGGGACACCTCACTGGGAAACACCAGCTGCGTGATCTGAGGGGGGAAATCGATCGCCGCCGTCGTGGTAGCACTGTCCTCTCCACATCCCAAGGCCACAACGCCCAAGGTCAAACAGATCAGGGTCGAACTCAGATGATGACGCAAACGGGGTCGGGGCTGATGCATCGTCCTCTTACCAACAACAGATTTGGTTTGAGTATACGGGATCAGCTGAGGTTTATCTCAGATCTAGTGGTGAAAAGGGAAGAATATGTGTCGTTACTCCATATGTGGTGCAAACTGGGAGGCAATCTGTTACAGTAACCGAAGATCCAGCTCACCCTGGCGAGGACACGATGGACACCCCTGAGGATCAGCTGCGACATCTCAAGATGCGCGTACGCAATCTAGAGCGATCTCTAGCGGAGTCAGAGGCTCTGTCCCTAGAGCAGATCGAGTGTACCCATCGATTAGAACAGCAACTGTTTGAGGCCCAAACTCAGGTGGAGTTCCATCAGCAGGCCCTGGAATCCTGTCGTCAACAGAATCAAGGTCTGGCCCAGCGACCCACCCAAGAGGATCTGGATCGTCATATCGGTCATATCCAAGAGCTGCAAAAGCTGATCTGGGATCTGGAGCGGCGTCCCCCCCCAGAACAGGTGCGGATCCTGCAACAGCAGGTGGAGACCGGTCAGGCTGAGATCGAGATGCTCAAGTTAGAGCTGGGGCGACGGGTGGATCCGGAACGGTTCTATCAGTTGCAACGGGAGCTGACGGAGCTGAAGAACTATGCCAACCAACTGGGGGATTATGCCGCTCGTCTACCCCAGATCCAGCTCCAACATGCCCAATCCCAGCTTCAGAGCCACCATCTGGAGACCGAAATTGCCGAACTGAAGGAAAAGCTGAAGGAGATGGAACAGCGTCCCACCCCCGCCGAGGTCGAGACCCAGATCCAGGCCCTCCAGGATCAGTACCAGTCCAGCCAATCCCAGCTGCACCATCACCTGAGAACCGCTCAGTTCCAGATCGAGCAGCTGCAGACCCAACTCTCCATCGCCGAGTCGGAACGGGAGGCCTTGCTCCAGGAGCTCTCTGATCAGTCCTATGCCGGGACCGATGACGATCAACGTATCCAGATTCTGAGAACTGAGATCGAACAGCTGCGTGCCCAGGTGGCTGAGACCGATCAGCTGCAGACCGAGCTCCAGGTGGCCAGGAATCAGGTGCAGGATCTAGAGCAACGGCCCAGTTTCGATCAGGTGGCGGAATGGGAGACCCAGTTCCAACACCTACATCACCAGATCAGGGAGTTTCGGGAGCAGCGGGATCAGTTGCAGGCGGAGCTCGAGCAACGGCCCTCCCCAATGGAACTGGAGGCATTACAGGACCAGATCCAACAACTCCGTGCCCAATGGCAGGAGGCTGAGGCTGATCAGCAACAGCTACAGGCTGAGATCGAGCAACGCCCTGATCCGGCAACCATAACCCACTTACATCAACAGATTGAACAGATGAGAACTCAATGGCAGGAAGCCCAAACCCACCAACAGCAGCTACAGCAGGAGATCGATCAGCGGCCTCAGCCGGAGGAAGTGGTTCATCTCCAGGAACAGATCGAGCAATTGCAGGAGCGGCTCACTGTCCTGGAGGTTGAAAATCGGGAGCTGGCCCAGCGACCGGTGCCGGAGAAGCTGCAGGAGGCCCAACGGCGGCAGGAACTGGCGGAGGCCCATCATGTGGTCAGTAAGAAACAGATCGATAAACTCCAGAAACAGATCGATGAGCTGAAGGCGGAATGTGTGCAGGCCCATGCCTATGCCCAAACCCAGGAGAAAGAGGTAGCCCTTCTGGAACAACAGAAGCAGGAGCTACAGGATCAGCTGATCGTGCTCACCCAACATCAAGCTGCCCAATCCCAAGCTCAATCCTCCGATCAAGGCCAACGGGATCTCGCCTCCGCTCGCGGCAACGGCTCCCCTCGCGCCCCGATCACGGTGATGGCTACTGAAACCGAGGCCAGTCCTCCAACTCAGGCTCCTGCCAAGCCTCGACCCAGCAATCCTGATCGGATTCCCACCTTTTCCGTGGATCCGGAAGAAGATCCCACCCCCGATCTATTGAGAAGACACTCTCTCTACAAGCTGAGCTCCGCCTCCAAATCTCAAACCGGATCCGCTCAACCTCAACCCTCATCCCAACCAGCTCCCCGTCCCCGTTCCCCACGGGTAGATCTGCCCTCTTTTGTGCGCCGATCTCCTTGAGGATTGGCCAATCGTTAAGTGGGGATCGAGGTCTCGGGTGGGATCCTTGCTCAGGTGACACATTCGGATATGGAGTACCATCATGTCACTTGGACGTCTCTAGCTTCCCATCGGGGATGTTGAGGACCACTCCAGAATCACTGCGGGAGATCTTGCCCCGAGAATATCCAGAGCTAGCTCTGGCCATCACAGCAGACGCTCGCATCGATAATCGTTCGGAACTGATTCAGAGTCTACAGCTCCAGGAGCGTCAAGCGTCTGAGATTAGCGATAGCTATCTGATCGCGATGGCCTATCGTCGTTGGGGAGAGAACAGCCCCCAGATGGAGCAGGCCATACTCCGGTCCCAGGAACGCCAAGATCAGGTAGAGAACCGGCAGGACCGCCTAGAGCGGGCTCAGATCCGGTTTCAAGAGCAGCTAGGAGAGCTAGCTGGGTATGTGCGGCAAGCCATGGAGCGGCAGTTTGCGGATCAGATTGATCCCTTCCCATAGCCACAAGCCCTAGATTCACCCTGGCATCTTGACGAATCTACACAGGAGATTGATAATGATTATCATTCTAGCCAAGCAAGGCGATGTCCTCAGTCCATGTTGTTACAGGTCCTGCTGGAGTCGGTAAAACCACCTGGATCCGTGAGTACCTCCGGACTCACCCTGAGCCGGTACTCTATTGGGTTGCCGGATCAGGGTCCCTGCCTATCGATGGGATCTGTCTCCATCAGGAGTTCCCCCAACTGACACTGGTGCTCGATGAGCAAGAGCTCTCCTCGGATCTACCATTGCTAGCGGAGCTCCCCTGGGCTGTCAACCCGACGGAACTGCAGCAAACCTTGGGTCATCTGGATCCCACCTGGGTCGGTGTGGTCCCCCTAGCTCCAGCCGATCCGGAGTCCTATCTATGGGCTGATAAAGTGGTGGTAGGACGAGAAGTGTCAGAAACCTTAGCCCGTCCTCACTTGTGGCGAGCTCCTCTCAACGGTCAAGTCCTGGATCCCGCCAGTCTGGAGGTCTTTTGGTTTGAGCTGATCCAGGGGGCTTACGGTCATATCTATCGAGTCAAGGGTATTTTTGAGATGCCAGAGGGAGAGGCGATCTACGGTGAGTACACCTCAGGATATCCCATGACTGATCTGGAAGACTTTGATATTCTCAAGGGTCCTCGACATTTGGACGGTAGACCGGAGCGATTTAGTGGCATGGAGATCCTGGGCAAGGATCTTGACACCCAGATCCTGGGACAGACCTTGCAAGACTGTTGTCTTTCCGATGCGGCACTACTGGCCTATCAGCAACAGGTGAAGCAGGCGATCGATCAAGGAGTGTTTGCAGCATGAAATTAGCAGTGCTCTCCTGCATCCATGGCAATCTCCCCGCGTTGGATGCTGTGTTGCTAGATATCCGGGAACAAGAGGTTGATCAGATCTATTGTGTTGGCGATCTAGTTGGATATGGTCCCTTTCCCAATCAGGTGATCGAACGGATCCGACAGCTGCAGATCCCCACCTGTGCCGGATGTTGGGATGAGGATGTTGTAGAAGGCCACAATGCCTGTGACTGCAGCTACCCTTCCCTGCTAGCGGAGAAGAGAGGCCTGATCGCCCACGAATGGACTAATCGAGTGGTCACCTCTGAAAACCGGGATTTCTTAGCGCAGCTACCCCATAGTCTTCGTTATGAGGATCTCTGCTTTGTTCACGGCAGTCCCAACAGTGCCCATGAATATCTGCTGCCCAATATGGATCAGTTCATGGCTCTGGAGCGAGTCTTCTCCACAGGGGCGGATGTTTTGTTCTGTGGTCATACTCATATTCCCTATGTGCGTATTCTCGATCAAGCACAACTGCAAATCCACATTAACGATGCTGAGGGTAAGGAGATCCACCAAACCCATACTGTACCCCTGAAACAGATCATCAATGTAGGTTCTGTCGGTGAACCTCGTCATGGGCGTCCCCATGCCACCTATGTGATCTACGATGATCAGACCCGACAGACGAGTTTGCGAGAGGTTCCCTACGATTATTCCTTCACTTGCATGGCCATTCTAGAAAAAGGATTACCCGCCATCTTTGCTTGGAGATTGGCCCGTGGGCTGGAGTTTGCCGAGCGAGCTGATGATCCTACCCATATCTGCACCAGGAGTTGAGATCCATGAGTCAGTGGGCTTTGTTAAGTGGGATCCAAGGAAACCTGGCGGCCTATGAGGCTGTTTTATCAGATATCAAACGGCAACATCGTCCGATTGAAGCTCTATTCATCTTAGGGGATCTAGTCGGGCCGACTGCAGACTGTGAGGCCTTAGTGGAGCGGGTCAGGGATCCCAAGCCTGGAGAACTCGAACCCCAGATCTGTCAGGGATGGTGGGAGGAACAGTGTTTAATCCTGCATGGCCTAGGCCCCACGGGAGATCCTGTAGAGCTGCGGCAACAGGCTGGAGCCGAGGGGATCGCGAATCTCTGGCAGGCCGTGTCTCGTTCCACCGTTCGATGGCTGAGATCTCTAGACTTTGGCTTTCTAGAGTTGGATTGTTTGTTGATCCATGGCAGCACGGTCAGTGTCAGCGATCAACTGACTCCCGAGAGCCCGCCTCTCACACTCTGGGATCGGGTGGTACGAGGGGAAGCTAACCGTTTGTTCTGTGGTCGCTCCGGCTTAGCCTTTCGGTATGAACTGTCGGGATCGGTCCAGGAACAACTGCAGACTCTGGAGGGGGATCAAAACCTATCTCCTCTCCCCCGCTCTCGACAAGTGATCGGGGTGGGGAGTGTGGGAGGGATGCCTGGGCGATCTACCTATACCCTTTACGACCCTGGAACAGATCAGATCCAATTCAAAGTTATCAGGAGGCCAACATGACTCAATTAGCTGCTCACACTACCCATGTTCCAGATATCCCGCAACGAGGGTTACCCGTCACCATCATCACAGGGTTCCTAGGGAGTGGAAAAACAACTCTGCTCAATCACATTCTGCGGAACAACCAGGATCTGAAGGTGGCAGTGTTGGTCAATGAGTTTGGAGATATTGATATCGACAGTCAGCTACTGGTTTCCATTGACGAGGACATGGTACAGCTGAGCAATGGTTGTATCTGTTGCACCATCAATGATGGGCTGATTGATGCTGTCTTTCGGGTGCTGGAGCGAGAGGAGCCAGTCGATTATATGGTGGTAGAAACAACCGGAATTGCCGATCCCTTGCCGGTTGCGATCAGTTTCCTAGGGACAGAACTCAAGGAGCTAACCCGGTTAGATTCCATTATTACCCTGATCGATGCAGAGACCTTCGATCCTGAGCATTACTACAGTGATGCGGCTCTGAACCAGGTCCTGTACGGTGATGTGCTCCTGCTCAATAAAACTGATCTGGCTCCTTCAGAGAAGGTCGAAGAACTGGAGGATTTCTTGCATACTCTGAGAGGAGAAGGACGTATCCTGAGATGCCAACAGAGTCAAGTTCCTCTGAAAGCTATCATTGATATTCGGATCCAGACCCCTGCTGCTCTACAGACTGAACCTGACCAAACCAAAAATGGACATGACCATCACCATCATGACCATGGACATGACCATCACCATGCTCATGCTCACTCCGATCACCTTGCAAACGATGGGTTTGTCTCTATCTCTTTTGAAAGTGATCACCCTTTTTTCCTGGAGAGGTTCCAAGAATTTCTCAACCATTTACCGGAAGAGATCTATCGAGCCAAGGGATTGCTTTGGTTTACTGTTAAGGATGAGCAGTACATCTTCCAATTGAGTGGCAAGCGCTTTACATTAGAACCTGATCCCCGTCCAGGACGGCCCCGGCGAAACCAACTGGTGATCATTGGTCGTCATCTGGATCGAATTTCCATCCATCGGCAACTCTCAGCCTGTCTTGCATAGAATGAGTCTGACTCGCAGCTGAACCCACGAGGTTGAGTGAAGTGGAAAACGCCTCTCTTGATCCAAATATCCCGATGGATGAGGATCTGCTGAACGAAGAACTCTTACTGAGTCGCTATGCTTCAGGAGAGCGAGACTTTAACGGAGTCAACCTGATCGGAGCCCACTTGGAAGTTACCCATCTTCCAGGGATCTTATTGGAACAGGCGGAGTTGGAGCAAGCTCATCTAGAGATGGCGAATCTGCGTC
>CAYSEO010000170.1:0-9500 GCA_964429885.1 uncultured bacterium | reverse complement strand
CAGGGCTAGATCGAATTGATCCAGGTCTTCTTGCTCTCCCATCATGTGCTCGCTGATCTGATCTCCAGTGTCCTCAATGTCGCCCCAGAGTATTCCCTCCATGGCTCGATGGTCCTTGCATCCCACACCGCAAACTCAGGCTGAGATCATGTTGATCCCGACCGCGTTCGGGTTACATACCCAAGCACCAGCAGCGATCTTGAGTGCCGGGGCCGATCTACCTGCATTTGAGCCCTTACTGAATGTCGACATCGATAGCCTCGCCATCGGTCAACTTCCGGCTCTAGAGGATGAGCCCCCCTATGGTATGTGCGAGGCAGCAGTGCGACATCGGTGGCAACGTCAACAATGGCCGATCCTGCTACCTTCGGTGATGGCGGCCAGTTGGGGTGCGATCCGAGGGATCTGGAAAAGAGTTCCTCAACTGACGGTGGTCCACTTCAGCGCCCATGCCCATCTGCGTCCTCAGAGCGAGTTGGTGGATGTGGAGGTCAGTCTCAGCAACAATGGCTGGTTAGAGTCGGTCTATCAACATCAGCTGGATTGCGTTCAAATCGGTTTGCGCTGTTGTAGCCCCCAGGCCCTGCAATGGATGAGTGATCATCAAACCCCGGTGTTTTGGGCGCAGCGAGATTGGTCCCCTACGGATGTGGTGGATCGCTTTCCCCCTCAACCTGTGTTTCTGGTGATCGATGTCAGTGTCCTGGATCCAGCTCAGATCGGGACCGTTCCAGATCCGGAGCCGGGGGGCATCAGTTGGACTCAGTTGGTGCGCACCTGTGAGGCGATCTTCAAAGCCCGACCGGTAGTAGGACTCTCCCTAGGCGGATTGGCGGTGATGAGTGGGACAAAACAGTCCGCTCGCTCCTTGGCCCGCCTGTTGAATTGGTTGATCGCCTGTCATGCAACCTATCGCGGTTGTCATGCTCAACAGAGCGAACTCCCCTAGGCCGGATCTTGAAAAACGCCTGTGTCATCCCGGTCGATGATCTGGGATTTGATGCTGCGGAATCCTGCGGGTTGGGTGTACTTGGAGTACTCTTGATTGGACATGGGGGTGATGTAGTACTGAGCCTTGACACTATTGGCGAAACCGATGATGTCTTTATTCTCCAGATCTTGGCTGGCGCAGCGCTCGTTATTGACACTGATCCCGTTCATGCTGGGCTTACCAGCGGAGTTGCCATCCATGATCCGGTAGCGGTAGCCGCCCGAGCCAGGGACTCGCAACAGGATCGCATGTTGACGGGAGATGCCCTCTGCTTGTAGCACGATGGCGTTGGTGGGATCCCGACCGATGGAGTAGGTGGCGGCATCTAAGCCAAAGGCTCGCCTTCCCTGGAGATCATCCACCACTAGGACATGTCGCAGTGGTGCTGAGTCAGCCGCAGAACTGGAACCGGTCATTCCCCTCTCCCTGGATCAATCTGGTCTGTTCAGGACTTATCGTTGATTCTCACTCGATGATAGCGTGATCCTCCAGATCGGATACAGGATATGCTATTCGAGTCCAGCTACGGTCTTGGGACTGATCTACCGTGGTGGACTGAACGCTACGTTCCCAGGCAGTACGACCATGACATCACCCTCCCCCACTCAATTGGATCAACAGATCGATTCCTCCCTGCTCCAGGCCATGAAGTTTCGGTGCATTGGCCCTCCCCGAGGTGGACGAGTGGTAGCAGTGGCCGGTCACCCTACTGATCCCATGACCTTCTACTTTGGGGCTTGCGCTGGCGGGATCTGGAAGACCCATGATGGGGGTACCTACTGGGAGAACATCAGCGATGGCTACCTGAACAGCTCTGCCATTGGGGCCTTGGCGGTTTCCCCCTCTGATCCTAATGTGATCTATGCGGGTATGGGAGAACACACGATCCGCATTGATGTCTCCTATGGGGATGGGGTGTATCGCTCCACAGATGGCGGTAAATCCTGGCATCATCTAGGCCTTAAGGATACTCATCATATCGCCAAGATCCGTATCCATCCCACTGATCCTGATCTCGTCTATGTGGCTGCCCTAGGCCATGCTTTCGGTCCTAACTCCGAGCGAGGGGCGTTCCGATCTCAAGATGGCGGCAAGACCTGGGAGAAGATCCTCTATCGCAGCGATAAGGCGGGGGCCGTGGATCTGAGCCTGGATCCCAATAATCCCCGTATCCTCTACGCCAGCCTCTACGAGACCTATCGCACCTTCTGGACCCTCAGCAGTGGTGGACCTGATAGCAGCCTGTATCGATCTACCGACGGCGGCGATACCTGGGAGGAGATCACGGACAAACCTGGTTTGCCTGAAGGGATCAAGGGCAAGATGGGCATCGCGGTCTCCCCTGCTAACCCCAGTCGGATCTGGGCGATCATTGAGGCGAAGGCGTATGGTCTGTATCGCTCTGATGATGGGGGTGACACCTGGCAGTTGATTTCTAATCACCGAGATCTGATCCATCGCCCCTGGTATTACTGTCATGTCTTTCCCGATCCTCAAGATGCCGATACGGTCTATGTCAATGATCTGAAGATGTGGAAATCTGTGGATGGGGGTTTTACTTTCAGCGAAATCACCACACCCCATGGGGATAATCATGATCTGTGGATCGATCCTCATAATCCCCTGCGTATGGTGGAGGGCAATGATGGGGGAGCTTGCGTCTCCTTCAATGGCGGTCAAACCTGGTCTTCGATCTATAACCAACTCACCGCCCAGTTTTATCGGATAGCTGTGGACAATCAATATCCCTATCGGGTCTATGGCACTCAACAGGATAACAGCAGCATCAGTGTGCCTAGTTTCTCTGAGAAAGGAGGGATCCCCTGGTCCGATTGTTATGCTGCTGGGACGGGGGAAAGTGGTTATATCGCTGTGGATCCCAAAGATGACAATGTGATCTATGTGGGGGCGGTGGGCAGCTCTCCCGGTGGGGGTGGGGCCTTGCAACGGTATGATCACCGCACGAAACAGGTGCAACTGATCACTGTCTGGCCGGAGCTGTATGTGGGTTGGGGGGCTGGTGATCTGAAATATCGCTTTGCCTGGACCTATCCCATCCTGTTCTCGCCCCATGATCCTAATGTTCTTTATGTTACGGGCAATCATGTGTTTCGATCCACCACTGAGGGTCGGAGTTGGGAAGTGATCAGCCCGGATCTGAGCCGTCAGGATGCGGCGAAACTGGTGGCAGCGGGGGGACCGATCACGTTAGATACCAGTGGGGCCGAGCATTACGGCACGATCTATACTTTTGTGGAATCTCCCCATGAGGCAGGGGTGTTTTGGGCTGGTACGGATGATGGCTTGATCCATCTCTCTCAAGATGAGGGTAAAACTTGGCAGCAGGTCACCCCAACGGATCTACCGGAGTGGAGTTTGATCAGTTTGATCGAGGCTTCTCCTCATGATCCGGGTACTGTTTATATGGCTGCCACCCGTTACAAATTGGATGACTATGGGCCTTATCTCTATAAAACTGAGGATTATGGCCAAACCTGGTTGAAGTTGGGGAATTTCCCCGCCGATCAGATCACCCGAGTCATTCGCGAGGATCCGGTGCAGAAGGGCTTGCTGTATGTGGGCACTGAGACCGGGATCTATTTCTCCATTGATGGAGGGGAAAGCTGGAGCCGACTGCAGAATAATTTGCCTGTGGTGCCCATTTATGATCTGGTGATCAAAGATGGCGATCTGGTGGTGGGAACCCATGGTCGGTCTTTCTGGATCCTGGATGATCTCACCCCCCTACGTAAGCTCGCCAAAACCCAACAGATCAATCCCGATCGATTGGCTCTCTATCCTCCGCGTCCCACCTATCGGCAGTGGCTGGGTTGGAGTGTGGGTCGGTTCAAAGGTCCTGGCAAAAACTACATGATGGGCCTGGGGGCGGACATGGGCTATATCTATGAAACCTCTCCTGAGCATGAGCCTCGCTATCGACTGATCGATGGGGGAGAGAATCCTCCCTATGGTGTGATCATCTACTACCGTTTGCCGGAGGGGTTTGATCCGATTAAAGATGGTGATCTAGCCTTGATGATCCTCAACAGCCAGGGAGAGGAGATCCGTCGTTTTCGACCTCAGTCTATCCAGAAGTCAGCCGCTCCCCATGTAGGGAACTATCGATCTGAACAGGATACCTGGGAGGATCCGAACGAGACCTTTCTCACGACCCACTCAGGGTTGAATCGGTTCATCTGGAATATGCGCTATCCTGATGCGGAGAAGGTGCCTGATGATCAGATGTTGGGGAAAACTTTGACGGGTCCTTTGGCGGCTCCAGGACAGTATCAGGTGCGATTGACCGCTGGTGAGAAGACCTTTACCTTGCCCTTTGAACTGCGGATCGATCCCCGAGTCCAGACCAGCTCCGAGGATCTGCAAGCTCAGTTCGATCTGTGGTTGCAGATCACTGCCAAGCTGGATCAAACCCATAAGGCCATCAATCGGATTCGCAAGCTGAGAGATCAAGTCCGATCCTGGAGTGAGCGGATCGCCAGTTTAAATGGATCGGGATCGGAGCTGAATGTTATGGCCCAGACCCTGATGGAGAAGCTCACCACCATTGAGTCAGAACTGATCCAGGTTGAGATCCAGTCTGCTTCCGATCGGTTGCGATTGCCCAGTCGGTTGAATACCAAATTGGCGGAATTGATCTCGGTGTTGGCCAGTGCGGATGCGGCTCCTCCTCAACAGGTCTACGAGGTGTATGATTATTTGGCTGATCTGATCAATCAACAATTGGGATCACTGGATACCCTGATCCAAACGGAGATCGCCAAGTTCAACGATCAGATCAAAGCCTCCGATCTACCTGCCGTCATGGCCTAGATCCCTGCCCATGTTCCGTTCCCCTGCCTTTCTCTATGTGACTCTGGCCGATCTGATCGTGCGTAGTGCCTATCAGATGGGCAAGACTCCTCTCTTGCCGATCTATGCATTAGCTCTAGGCGCAGGGGATGCTTATCTGGGGTTTATCGTCTCCGTCTCTACCTTGACTGGCATGGT
Source organism: uncultured bacterium (assembly GCA_964429885.1). Classification (GTDB taxonomy): domain Bacteria; phylum Cyanobacteriota; class Cyanobacteriia; order Thermostichales; family Thermostichaceae; genus CAYSEO01. The sequence continues at coordinate 4,501 of CAYSEO010000170.1, read as the reverse complement.
GTTGAAGCCTCTGATCGGTTGCTTATCCGATCGATCCAGTCGTAAGTTGTGGCTGGGGATCGGTACGAGTTTCTTTGCTTTGATCCCTTTTGCCTATGGTTGGGTGGAGACCCCTGCTCAGTTATTTTGGATTCGATTACTCCATGGCACCTCCACTGCGATCTATGGTCCGGTCACCTTGGCTTATGTGGCAGAACATGGGGATCGAGCCATTGCGGAACGATTGGGTTGGTTTGGTATGGCCCGTAGTGCTGGATATGTGATCGGTCCTGCTGTCGCTGGTTTTCTGCTCCTCAGCCTCAGACCTGAACAGGTATTCTCTGTGATCGGCGGGATCAGTTGTCTGGCCTTTCTGCCCATTGCCTGGTTACCCAATACAGATCCGGAGAGATCCTTAGAGCAAACTCAAGCGATCCATGATTGGGCACAGATCCTAGCTTTGATCAAAACCTCCTCATCCCTTTGGATCTCAGGGGGGATGTCTGCGGGGTTATATATCGCTACTTATGCTCTGAAAACTTTCTTTCCCGTCCATGGATTAGAGGTTGGGATCCCGGTGGTGTTGATCGGGATCTTTTTCTCTGTCCAGGAGGCTACCCATCTGATCAGTAAACCTTGGGGCGGACGGTTGGGGGATCGTTTAGGTTATGGGTTGACCATTGGTCTGGGTTTGGGTATTTTAGGGCTCTCTTTATTGGGACTGACTCAAGGGATCTCGGCGGCGGCTGTATTGAGTTTAGCTGTGGTGATCGGGATGGCGGAGTCTTTGATCTTGCCCTCTGCTTTAGCCTTGGTGGGCACTCGGGTTGATCCGCAACATCTGGGGTTGAGTATGGGTTGGATCGGGACGATGAATAATGCGGGCAAAGTTGTGGGTCCTGTGATCGCGGGCTTGCTGATCCAGAGCTTATCCTTTTCCTCCACCTTCCTGTTGTTGGGATCAACGGCGGGTCTGATCGGCATCAGCATTGGTTGGAGCACTCGATCGCGGGGCCATGGGGAACCCCAGCCGGATCCGATCGTCAAAGGAGCTGATCGATAATCCAGCTAGATCACTTCAGGCTCACGGTTATGACACGTCATTGGCTCTCCACCCTCACTGTTCTACTGATCTCGGGCTGTCTGGGATCTCAATCGCAGGCTCAGATCAATTCTCAACAGGCTCAGTTCACGGTGGTTGAGGTGGCAGGGGGATTGGTTCATCCTTGGGGCCTGACATTTTTGCCCGGTGATCAGATGCTGGTGACGGAGCGGGCGGGTCGGTTACGACTGATCACTGATGAGGGACTGCAGCCAGAGCCGGTTGCGGGACTGCCAGAGATCGCGGTGGTAGGTCAAGGGGGCTTACTGGATATCGCTCTACATCCAGAGTTTGAGGAGACAGGTTGGATCTATCTCTCCTATGCGGCAGGAGGATCGGGGGGATTTGGCACCCAGGTGGCCCGCGCCCGTTGGCAACAGGATCAGCTGACGGATCTGGAGGTGCTGTTTGATATGGAGCCCAAGACCCGAGGGGGGCGTGACTTTGGCTCTCGTCTGGTGTTTGGTCAGGCTGGGGTTCTGTTCATCGGTTTGGGGGATCGGGGGCAACGCAACCGGTCTCAGGAGCTGGGGGATCCGGCGGGAACGGTGTTACGTCTGGAGTCGGATGGATCGGTGCCTGGGGATAATCCGTTTGTGGATCAGTCGGGGGCCTTGCCTCAGATCTTTACCTGGGGACATCGCAACATTCAGGGGATGGCTGTTCATCCGGAGACGGGGGCGATCTGGACCCATGAACATGGCCCGAGGGGAGGCGATGAGATCAATATCCTTTTCCCTGGGGTGAACTATGGTTGGCCCCTGATCTCTTACGGACAGGAGTACTCCGGTGGACCTGTGGGTCGAGGATTGACGGCAGCGGAGGGGTTAGCTCAACCGATCTTGCAATGGACTCCCTCGATCGCGCCTTCGGGTATGGCGTTCTATGAGGGGGATGCCTTTCCGGAGTGGCAGGGAGATCTGTTTGTGGGTGCCCTGGCGGGGCGTTATTTGGAGCGCTTGGAGCTGCAGGGGGAACAGGTGGTGGATCAGGAGCGGTTGCTACAGAATCAGGTGGGGCGGATCCGGGATGTGCGGGTGGGACCGGATGGGCGAGTCTATTTGCTTACCGATGCTCCCAACGGTAGTGTGTTGCGATTGGATCCGGCTTAGTCTACTTGAAAGGGACTCCCAAGTCTCTTAGTAGATCTGCTCAAGTCAAAGCCTCAGCTAGATCCTGAGAAACGTTCAGCCTAACCAGATCTGCTCCTTTGCACGCGGGTGTCGGTTACATTGGAGTCCTGGGCTTGAGGTGGGTGTGGATCTGAATGCTCAAGATCTACTAGGGGTGATTCCGGAGTGGTGGAAGTACCTCTTTGGCTTCGGCACGCTCGGTAGTGCTTCCTGGTGGCTGATCAAGCTAACTCGCGGGCGGCAGATCCGACCTGAGATCGACAAGTATCCGTTTCAGGTAGTCCGACCTGGATCTGAGGATGTCCAGAAGCAGATCTTGAGGGGGCGGGATGATGATTATCCCTTGGATGCCCACAAGATCCCCTATCAGCGGCGGGTCCAGGGGCGAGAGATCCAGACGGAACTGGAGGAGGCTCTTGATCAAGATCGGTGGTTGTTGATCGTGGGACCGACTGGAATCGGGAAGACGCGAGAGGCGGCGGAGCTGGCGGCTAAGTTGAATCGGTTGGGCTGGACGATCCTGATCTATGACTCGGGGTGGTTGGATGTGCCTCCGTCTCCCCCTACCGATCACATTGGCACGGATAAGCAGATCCTGATCTTGATCGATGATCTGAATCAGAAGGTGGATCGGTTGCGGGATCAGTCTCCTAAGGTCAAAGAGGATCCGTTTCAGCCGATCTATGTGCCATTTCAGGATCGGTTGTTGCGGACGTTGCAGGGCTATGAGGGGTTCTATCGAGCGGAGCAGATCCGGGTGATCGCCACGGCGCGTAATGAGCCGGAGGAGTGGAAGAAGTTACAGATCGAGGCGTATCCAGGGTTGTGGAATAGGTTTAAGACGTTCGATCTGCCGTTACCTGAGGATCGGGCGATTGTGGATCTGTTGACGGATACGGTGCCTCAGGCGGAGGTGCGGGCTGAGTCTGCGGAGTATCTTACCTTCGCTCAACGGAATGATCGGACCTTTCAGAATATGCTGCTGAACTTACAACGGGTGCGGGAAGAGCAATCGGCTTTGTCTCTGGATGGGTTTAGAGAGACTCTCAAAGGATCCTGGCAGCAGCGGTATCAGGAGGTGATCGAGAGATTTCCTGTTGCTCGGTATATCTACGATGGCATAGATCTATTGCGATCCTTGGGCGTGGATCTCTATCGATTCACGGTTGTAGAGGCTGCTGTCCTGATCGCTGGCGGGAACTTCCTGCAACGTTGGAGATGTCGATCTCAGATCAACCGAGCTTTAGATGATCTGATCCCTGTAGAACGGATCTTGGATCCTCGGGATGGACAGATCGAGGGAAAAGAATATGAGATCCAGTCTCGCGACTACATTGAGCAATTGGTGGATCGGATGCTGCGATTGGCAGATCGGTATCCTCAGGAGTTATTTCGATCTTTGAGACAACTGGCTATTAATGTTCAGGATCGGGATGAGGATGCTATAAGAATTACTGGCAAGGCGCTTCAGGTCGATCCGCAGAATGATCTAGCGTGGATATTGTGGGGGATCCGAGGCACTGCGCTCCAAAACCAAGGTCAACTGGAGGCCGCCATCGACAGCTATGATCAAGCTCTTCACTATAAACCCGACAAACACGAAGCCTGGAACAACCGAGGCAATGCGCTCCAAAACCAAGGTCAACTGGAGGCCGCCATCGACAGCTATGATCAAGCTCTTCACTATAAACCCGACAAACACGAAGCCTGGTTTAACCGGGGTACTGCTCTAGTTGCACTCGATCGCTACGACGAGGCCATCGATAGTTTCAATCAAGCCCAGATCTACCCATCTGATCTCAGCTCCTTGATGCTACAAATGCGTCTGAACCTATCAACCCGTCTTCATCAAGAAAACCAGATCCCCACAGATCTAGCCGCCCGCCTAGCCGGGATCTCCGAACCAGAATTCCTCAACAGTTTAGCCAGCCTGACTCCAGATCCATCGGAAGATCAAGCACAAGCACCCAGCCCCGATCCCTCCCAGAAGGAGAGTCTGATCCCTCAAACCGATCAGGGCATCGAAGATCTGAGCCCCACCGATCGATCGGATCAATCAACCTCTGGGTGACCTGGCAGATCCGAGTTTCTCTCTATTCTGGTAGGCTATCTAGATCCATGTTGAGCTGTCTTAGCCTCTCAGCCAGTCGATCGGCTCGTTGTCGCTCTTGCTCCGCTCGTTGCCGCTCTTGGTCAGCTTGTTGCTGGGCTTGCTCCGCTCGTTGCTGATCTTGCTCCGATCGCTCTTCCGGGGTCAGGATCAGCTCCCCTTGCTCGGTCTCCCACC
>CAYSEO010000169.1:0-9506 GCA_964429885.1 uncultured bacterium | reverse complement strand
GGTCGCACGGAGTTGGAGATGGAGGTGCGGGAGTTTTTCGGTCGCTACTCTGGAGGACAGAAACTAGATCCCAAACGGGTGCAACAGGTGGTGCATGAGGAGCTGTTGACCGGCAAGGTAATGGCCTTCTTGCGATCGGAGACCACAGCGAATTGGGTGGATGGGGAGGGCAATCCCGTCGAGGCCCCGCCCATCGATCAGTTACAGGAGCAGGAACCGGAGCCAGATGTGGAATCCCAGGTGAGTGAGGCGGAGTTCACGGAGGCGGCGGCGGTTGCCCCTGGCGTCACCCCCACTGAGGTAGACACGATCACGACAGAGTCCGCTGAAGAGACCGAGGCGATGGCTGCAGATCCAGCCCCAGAATCCGCTGAGGAAACCGGGGCGACGGCTGAGGATCCAGCCCCAGAGACCGATCCCGAGTGAATAACTGATCCAGGGGTGCGGTAGAATTTGATCTGCCCTTATCTCTGCCCTGCAGGTGTCATGATTCACGAGATCTCCATGCCCGCCCTCAGTTCCACGATGGAAACTGGCAAGATCGTCTCCTGGCTGAAGTCCCCAGGGGATCCGGTGGAAAAGGGGGACAACATTCTGGTGGTGGAGTCGGATAAGGCGGATATGGATGTGGAGTCCTTCCACAGGGGGATCTTGGCTACCATCGTCGTACAAGAAGGGGAGAGTGCCCCGGTCGGATCTGCGATCGCGTTTCTAGCGGAGACAGAGGCGGAGATCGAGGAGGCTAAAGCGCGAGCCCAATCGGCGACAACCAATGGATCAGCCAGATCCTCAGCATCCTCAGGATCAACAACAGCCCCAACCCCGGCATCCCCTCCAGCTCGATCCACACCCTCTAGCCCTTCACCTCAGCCTGTAACCGCTGCAGCAGCCTCTTCCTCAGGCCGGATCGCGGTCTCACCCCTAGCCAAACGACGGGCCACAGAGCTGGGTGTAGATCTGCAGGACATCTCAGGCACAGGACCCAACGGTCGGATCGTGGAGGCGGATGTGGAGCGGGCGGCGGCTTCTCGATCGGCGGCAGCGACCCCGCCGGTGAGCCCCAGTCCTACCCCAAGCAGTGCTCTTCCCCAGGCCCCCAGTCCGGATATTCCTCTCGGGGAGACGATCCCCTTGACGACCCTGCAACAGGCAGTGGTTCGATCCATGAACGCCAGCCTCAGCGTTCCCACCTTCCGGGTGGGCTACACGATCACCACCACGGCTTTGGATGATCTGTACAAACAGGTCAAGCCCAAAGGGGTGACGATGACAGCGCTATTGGCCAAGGCGGTGGCCACGGTTTTGGAGAAACATCCGTTGCTCAACTCCAGCTACACCGAGCAGGGGATCCAATCCAAAGAACACATCAATATCGCGGTGGCAGTGGCCATGGAGGATGGGGGTCTGATCACCCCAGTGCTGCAGAAGGTTAACCAGGTGGATCTCTATGAGCTATCCCGGCAGTGGAAGGAGCTGGTGGATCGGGCGCGGCGTAAGCAATTGCAACCCATCGAGTACAGTAGCGGTAGCTTCACGATCTCCAATCTGGGCATGTTTGGGGTGGATCGGTTCGATGCCATCCTACCTCCCAATCAGGGAGGGATCTTAGCCATCGGTGCCTCTCGACCCACAGTGGTGGCTACACCAGAGGGGGCGATCGCGGTTCGATCCCAGATGCAGGTCAACATCACCTGTGATCACCGCGTGATCTACGGCGCCCATGCGGCGGCCTTTCTACAGGATCTGGCTCGCATGATCGAGGGGGATGTCCAGTCCTTGACCCTACGGTAGAGCAAAGTTGTTCGGTATCGAGCCCGATCATAGCCTCAGTGAAATGGAGTCTTCAGATCGCCATAGACCTGCTACACGTGAGCTGGTTTGACATTGGCTCTCACAATCTAAACCCGTCTCTGACGGAGTTTCTCAAACCACTGAGAGAGGATCTCGCAACACTCCTGTTCCATCACTCCACCCATTACCTGAGGCTGGTGAAAGATCGCGGTACTGTTGAATAAGTTCAATACACTGCGCACGGCACCTGCCTTCGGATCATCCGCCCCATAGATCACCATCGCGATCCGGGCTTGGGCAATGGCCCCGGCACACATGGGACAGGGCTCCAGAGTCACATAGAGTCGACACTGATTGAGTTGCCAGTCCTGCCTGATCGCTCCAGCCTGTCGCAGGGCCAAGATCTCAGCATGGGCAGTGGGATCGCGATCCCGTTCCCGTCGATTACCCGCCTGTGTGATGAGTTGATCTCTAGGACTAACGATCACAGCTCCCACAGGCACCTCACCGGCTTCACCTGCCAAACGGGCTTGATCTAAGGCTAACTGCATCCACTGCCGATGGCTGGTCATTTCAATTAGGCCAAGATCGGTTGCCGTTGCGACAAGCCCAGGGCCGCCAACAAGGTGACTGAATCGCTCACCCAGCCAAACACATAGTGAACCATAGTGACAGAGGCTGGATGAAACTCAGGCACCAACGAGGCACAGCAGTCCTCCAACAATAGACACTCATAGCCCAGATCATTGGCGGTCCTCAAGGTGGTATGAACACAGCACTCAGTAGTCACTCCCGTAAACAGGATCTGACGGATCCCTCGCTGCCGCAGGATCATGTCCAGATCCGTCGCCACAAAAGCGCCCTTGCCTGGCTTATCTAAGACGATCTCCCCCTGCATCGGCTGTAGCTGATCCACAAAATCATGGCTTCTCGATCCGCGAGTCAGGATCCGACCCATGGGTCCCTCACTGCCGATCTCAGCCCCCTGGCGGCGAGAGCGATCCAACTTATGGGCTGGACAATCACTCAGATCAGGGCGGTGTCCCTCACGGGTATGGATGATGGTGACCGGGGTTTGTCGTAGCCCCTGCAAGAGCTGCTGCAGAGGTTCAATCGGTTTCTGAGTGTTGCCCACATCCAATCCCATCAGATCCGCAAATCCCCCCGGAGTACAGAAGTCGTTCTGCATATCGATGACGATCAAGGCCGTGTGGTTCAGATCAAGACTTAGAGGATAGGGCAGGGCGGAGGAGAGCGTGATCGGATTGGGGACGGATGACATAGGGGATGCTCCTGATCATGAGTCTATATCCCATTCGAGCATAGAAGCAGGTCCGGTAGCCCCCCTCTCTAAACTCAGAACTCCTGTTTAAGGGGCGGGATTGGGGAATCGTTGATGAATGGCCTCAATCTCCGCTTCGATCTCCGGGGTGATCTCCGTGGTCAGGCTGCTGATATTCTGGTTGAGTTGCTCTAGGCTGGTGGCCCCTATGATCGTGCTGGCTACAAACCAACGGCTGCGGACGAAGGCTAAAGCCAGGGCAACAGGACTGATCCCTAACTGCTGGGCCAGATCCACATAGGCCGCAGTGGCCTGCACCACCCGATCGTTGCGGTAACGTTTGCCGAACTGGCTGAACAGGGTCATGCGAGCTGTGGCGGGAGCCTCCTGTAGATACTTACCGCTCAAGATCCCGAACCCCAATGGGCTATACGCTAAGAGCCCCACCTGTTCATGACGACAGGTCTCCGCCAGCCCTGACTCAAATAAGCGATTGAGCAGATTGTAGGCATTTTGAATGGAGATGATCTGGGGGAGCCCCAGTCGCCGAGCCAGGTAGCAGAACTCACAGACTCCCCAAGAGGTCTCGTTACTCACCCCCAGGTAACGGATCTTGCCCGCCTCGATCAAGGGTACGAATCCTTGTAGCTGTTCCTCGATCGGCACGGTCTCCCGTTCACGGGCGGGATCGTAACCGCTCTCCCCAAACATGGGCACATATCGATCGGGCCAATGGATCTGGTAGAGATCGATGTAGTCGGTCTGGAGACGCTGCAGGCTATCGTTAACGGCGGTCTCGATCCCTTGGGGCGTGATCTGAGTTTGGCCGTTTCGGATCCATTGAAACCCTCGGGAGGGACCGACGATCTTGGTGGCCACCACCACCCGATCCCGTTGCTGTCGGGCCAGCCAGGAGCCGATGTAGCGCTCGGTTAATCCCTGGGTCTCCGCTCGGGGGGGCACCGGATACATCTCCGCCGCATCCAGAAAGTTGATCCCCTGATCCAGAGCCAGATCCAGTTGCTGATGGGCCTCCGCCTCCGTGTTCTGTTGACCGAAGGTCATGGTCCCCAGACACAGCTCGGACACCCACAGATCGCTCTGCCCCAGCTGGACAGAAGTAGATCGGCAAAATTGCTTTGACATGCACTATGTAGCCTGTATAAACGTTTTTGCTGATCTACTTATTGCATGTTGACGCCTCAAAAGCAGCTTGTGAGAGGGGCCGATCCCATAGAAGATCTGCTCCAGATCCCGCAAGCTACCTGAGGGATTAGTCCGCTGCGGTTCGTTCTCCCACCAAAGCCACGGGCTCCAGATGGGCCATGATCGGGGCATGCAGCCAGTCAGAGCGATCCATCACCCCCTGACGAAACAGCTTGGCAGCTCGGGATTGATAGCGATCAGGGTTGAACACCAGCCACAGGGTGCGTCTCACCTGGACCCCTGCCACATCCAGGCGTCGGAGCGTCCCCCGTTCCAACTCCGCGCCCACCGCCGTCATGGAGAGAAACGCCACCCCTAGTCCAGCCTTAACCGCCGTCTTGATCGCCTCGATCGAGCTCAACTCCATCTGCACCGAGAAGGCGCCGGGGTTGAGGCCACACTGCTGCAGGGAGCGATCCAGGGTTTGACGGGTGGAGGATTGGCTATCCAGGGTGATGAACTGTAGATCATCTAGATCGGATTTCTGTAATACCGATCGGTGGGTGATCGGCACCCCGTTCCAGGGACCTTGCTCATGGGTGGGGGAGGTCACCAACACAAACTCATCCTGGGCAAAGGGCAACACCTGCAGGGTGCCTCGCAACTCCAGGGGTACCTCACCCCCCACGATGGCCAGATCCAGCTCACCGCCGATCAATTTCTGGGCGATGCGGCGGGTGGACTGGACGAACAGCTGCACCGAGATATGGGGATAGGCCTTCCAGAACTGCCCCACCAACAACGGCATCACATAGGTGCCCACCGTCTGACTGGCCCCCAACATCAAGGTGCCCCGCTTTAGATCCTGCAGATCCAACAAGGCTCGTTTGGCCTCCTGACAAAGGGAAAGGATCCGGTCACTGTACTCCAACAGAATGTGGCCCGCCTCCGTCAATTGCACCTGTCGTCCCCCTCGATCAAATAAGGGGATACCCAGCTGTCGTTCCAGGTTTTGGATCTGTAAACTCACCGCCGGTTGGGAGATGTATAGGGTATCTGCGGCCCGGCGAAAGCTGCCTTGTTGAGCGATCGCCCGCACAATCAACAGCTGATCTAACGTAAATGGGGAATCGTGATCTGCCATCTCATCTCCTCAACGAGTCGGTCGCCAACGTTTACAGCATCCCAGCAATAGACGGTGCGCCTGATGATTTGGGTCACACCCTGACCTGTATTCCGATCACTCAGACTGCAGCAGATGGCTCAATTGGGGCTGGGATGGGCTTGCCCTGAGCATCATCTGCGGTGCCTTGCCTCGGCTGGCTGGCTGATGGCCCCTGTTTTTGCCTAAAATGGACAAGCTGTTAAGAAATGTTGCAATATGCAGGGGAAGGTCATTCTGATCACGGGGGCCACAGGAGGGATCGGCCAAGCCATCACTCCTCTGCTGGCGGAGCAGGGAGCCGATCTGGTGCTAGCAGCACGGCGATGGGAACCCCTGGAACAGCTGGCTACTCAGGTGCGGGGGCGAGGACAGGGGCAGGTGATCCCCTTACCTACTGATGTTACCCAACCTGACCAGGTGGAGGCTCTAGTGGAGAAAACGACTCAGCAACTGGGCCGCATTGATGTGTTGATCAATTGTGCGGGTCTGGGGGTGTTGAAGCCCGCCCCACAGCTGGCTCCTGCAGATCTGGATCAGATGTTGGCGGTCAATCTCAAGGGTAGTTTCTACACCAGCCAACAGGTGGCCAACCTGATGCGGGAACAGCGATCGGGTCATATCCTCAACTTTCCTGGCATTCTAGGGCGTCATCCCATGGCCATGGCGGCAGGCTACTGTGCCTCCAAGTTTGCCGTGGTGGGCTTCACCAAGTGCATGGCAGATGAGCTGAAGCGATTCGGGGTCAAGTTCACCCTGTTTTACTTTGGGGGCGTGGACTCCCCCTTTTGGGACACGATCACCATGAAGGTGCAACGGGATAAGATGCTGCGGCCTGATACAGTGGCGGAAGCGATCCGGTTCACCCTCTCCCTGCCCCCCGAGGCGGTTCCCGGTGAGGTGACCCTCCAGCCGGAAAGCCATCAGTTTTTCTAAACTCTCCTGCTGTCCATCAGATCTCAGATCCTCTCGTTTCGTAAACCCCGAGGATCAGATCCTTGCTGTCCTGTACACCTCAAGCCAGAATGAACATTATTACCCCATCTCAAGTCAGTACACCCGTGAAGGCTGTTCGTACCGTATCCGCTACCAAGGCCACCTTTTTCAGTGCCTACCCTCGCCCGATCAACTCGGTCTACCGCCGGGTGGTGGAGGAGCTGTTGGTGGAGCTGCACCTGGTGACGGTGAAGAGCCATTTCGTCTATGATCCGTTCTTCGCCCTCGGGGTGGTAACGGTGTTCAATGCTTTGATGGAGGCTTACCGACCCGAGGCCCAGCGGCAGCCGATCTATGAGGCCCTCTGTAAGGCCCTACACATGAAGCCTGAGACCCTCAAGCAGGATGCCGAGAAGCTGACGGAGCTGTTGAGCCAAGGGGATCCTCAACAACGACTGTACCTACTGCAACAGAAGCCTGAGGCCGAGGATGTGGGGGGCCTGAAGCGGATCCTGGAGCGGATGAAGGATAGTCAAAACTATACCTATAGCCGGATCGTGCTGTTGGGCCTCTATACCGCCTACGAGAGTGTGGCTACCACCCTCTATCCTGATCTGGAGCAACGAACCCAGGTGTTCTTCGAGACCGTCAGCCAGCCCCTCGGCTTCTCGGAGGAGCGGGTTAGGAAGGATCTGGAGCTCTACCGCAACAGCCTCGACAAGATGCAACAGGCCCGAGCAGTGGTGGAGGAGATGGTCAAGGCGGCCCGCCGTCAACAGGAGCGCCGCACCACCGGCGGATCGCCCCCCAAGTCGAAGGAGACGACCACGGAGTCAGACGATCCCCCATCCTCCTCTAACTCTGAGCCACCGCTGCAGGAGAGCGAGTCCAAGCCCTCCAATTGATCTATGATTTGACCCGAGATGCCGCCGAGCCCAAGCGATGTCGGAGACAGAACGATTACTGGTGGTGATGACAACTGTGAGCTCGGTGGAGCAGGGACTTCGCCTGGCCCGATCGTTGGTGGAGGAAGGTCGAGTCGCCTGTGCCCAGGTCCTGCCTCAGATCACCTCCCTCTATCGATGGCAAGGACAGATCGAGCAGGAGGGAGAACAGCTGCTGTTGTTGAAACTGCCCGCCTCCCGATACCCCCAGTTGGAGGCTCGCTTGGCTCAGATCCACCCCTACGAGGAGCCTGAGGTGATCGCGCTAGAGGCGGCAGCTGTGAGTCAGACCTATCTGAGCTGGGCTCTGCAGCAGACCCCACCCTAGGACTCGGCCTCCTCCCTTTGTTTGCGCAGCTGCTGATCGTACTCGGCTTGGGTCATGATCCCCTCATTCAGGGCCTGCTGCAGGTAATATTCCGGTAGCTGGCTCTCACGCTTAGAGGCTGTGGTCCAATCCAACTTCTGGTGCTGGGGATTGAAGCGGGCATCAAACTCAGCGTTATCCTGACTCAGAACCCAGAGACCTTCAAGCAAACAGAAGAGTCGTAGCAGATAGCTGAGCACCCGCAAGGGGATCGGCATAAAGGACCAGGGAAATAACAGACCGACCACCAGAAAGGCGATCCCCCAGTACTTCTGACCCAGATAGAACCGCTGTAAACCGGGGACCAGGATCCCGAGGAGAGCCAGTCCCCCCACCAATAGCTTGACTTTGCGTCCCGATAGTTCTTCCGTCATGATTGGGATCCCACTTCAGAGCCATCCCTATCATAAGAATTTCCTCAGTGAAAACAAGGGTTGGGGGGGCAACCGATCTGATCCCAGAGCCATCGCTCCTCTTGTCGTTACCCTGTCAATCCGGTAGTATTGTGGATCGCTACAACAGTCTGTCCAGCCCCCATGCCGCAGACTCTGCCCCTAGCGATGTTGAGAGTTGATAGTGATCCAGAGAGAAAGGTTGATATGTCGCGTTTTACAGGCCCACGCCTCAAGGTGGTCCGCCGCTTCGGTGGGCTCGATCTACCAGGACTGACCCGCAAACGAGCTAAGAACACCAACCCCCCTGGTATGCATGGGGCGGAGCGCAAGAAGAAATCTGAGTATGCGATCCGATTGGAGGAGAAGCAGAAGGTGCGTCTCAACTATGGCATCTCCGAGCGCCAGATGCTGCGTTACATGAGACGGGCTCGCCGCTCTAAAGGATCCACAGGACTGGCCCTGTTGCAGTTACTGGAGATGCGCCTGGACTGTATCGTCTTTCGCCTGGGGATGGCCCCGACGATCCCAGCGGCTCGCCAGGTGGTCAACCATGGTCACATCACGGTCAATGGCAAGCGGGTCACGATCCCCAGCTACGGTTGTCGGGTGGGGGATGAGATCTCCGTACGTAACAACGCGGTCTCCCGCAAGCTGATCACCAGCTACTCTGAGTACCCCGGCCTGTATCTACCGGAGGAATATCTGGAGTTCGATCGGGAGAAGCTGAAGGGTCGTATCAAGGATCTGCCTCCCCGTGAGAAGATCTGTGCCCCGGTCAACGAGCTGCTGGTGGTGGAGTACTACTCCCGGAAGCTCTAAGGGAGAGCTCTCCAGCATCCGATCCAGTCAAGCCGGATTTGTTTGGGTCCATTTGGGATGGCTGCGGATACGGTGAGGGAAAGGGCACTCGCTCCTCACCTTTACTTCTGCTATGGCTGTATCTCTGATTCGGATCCGTAGGGCTCAATGTGAGGATATCCCGGTCCTGCTGATGCTGCTGGCCCACCAGATCGAGCAGGCTCAGGAGCAACGACGGATGCGCTTTTCCCCCAGCCATCTGGAACAGTTGCTCTCCTCTCCGGAGTCTCCCTTGCAGGTGCTGATCGCCGAGCTCGATCAGGTCCCCATGGGGTTTCTGTCCTTTTTCTCCACCTACTCGGGTTTTCAGGAGGGATTAAGACCGATCCTACGCCTCGATCTATTGTTTGTATTATCGGAGCGGCATCACAGGAATATCAGCACTGCTCTGCTCAAGACCCTAGCCCGGATCGCTCAGGCGCGGGGGTGTTATCGGATCGAATGGATGTTCTCGGTGACCTATCCCCAGAGCTGGCAACTGCCCCGGCGGATCAAGGTACGGGTTTCAGATCAAAACCATCTGGCCTGGTTGGATCGGGTAGCCATCGAACAACTGAGTCTATGATCTGGCTTTAGGATCTACAGGTCTAGCGAGGGATTGAGCGGAGATGAGGGGCCATCGGCA
>CAYSEO010000168.1:0-9541 GCA_964429885.1 uncultured bacterium | reverse complement strand
GCCACCAGCATTAACAGTCCAAATGCAGCCTGAACCTGGCCCGCTAGATCAGAAGTTGTATATGATACTCCAGCCACAGTCGCCATCGTGGAAGACACGGAGGTCGACACCTGGGATTGTTCAACAGCCGCCTCGGTGATCGCCTGCACCAGCTGCGAGATCTGTTGACTGGCTGCCGTGATCCGGTTCAGGCTCTGACGGGTCTCCTCCACCAACTGAGTGCCAGTGACCACCTGTTGCGTCCCCTGTTCCATGGCTGCCACCACCTCATGGGTCTCAGACTGGATGCTGGTTACCAACTGCTCGATCTCCGCTGTCGCTTGAGCCGATTGCCGGGCCAGAGAACGAACTTCATCCGCGACCACCGCAAAGCCTCGCCCTTCCTCCCCAGCCCGAGCCGCCTCAATGGAGGCATTTAAGGCCAGCAGGTTGGTTTGAGCCGCGAACGTGCCGATCAGGTTCACCACCTTAGAGATCTTCTGGGAGGATTCCCCCAACTGTTTCACTTTCTGGGCGGTTTCCGCCACTGTCTCTCGAATGGAGAGGATGCCCTCCACGGTTCGGTCCATGGCCTGATCTCCCTCAGCGACGATCTCACCGGCTTGCTGGACCGCTTGATCCGCCTGTTGGGCATTCTCCGTGATCTGTTGAATGGAGAGGTTCATGGCCTCGATCCGATTCAGGGCGGTTTGAATGGCCTCTGCCTGTTGCAGGGCATCTTGGGCTAGGGTTTGAACCGATCCCTCACTCTGACCCGCCGTATCCGCCACCTGCTCAGCCGCCGCCTGCACCTGTTGTACGATCTTCTTTAAGCTACCGATGGTGGCGTTGTAGGAGTCGGCGATGGTGCCCACCTCATCCTCTGTGACATTGGCTCGAATGGTCAGATCCCCCTGACGTAAAGGGGCCACCTCCATCAACAACTCCAAGGCTCGATTCTGGAGAAACTCCTTGGCCTCCTGTTGTTGACGGGCAGCCTGTTCCTGCTGGCGAGCGATCTCTTTTTGGGCCTCTAGCTGAGCCCGAGCTGCCTCCTCCTGTCTTTGCAAAAGCGCTTTGACCCGTTGCACCAAGGTATTTAAGGTCTGAGCCAGAGTTTGAGTCTCTGCGGTGCCGATCAATTGAGCTTGAGCCTCCAGATTCCCCTGAGCGATCGATTGGGCGGTCTCGGTGATCTCATCCAGGGGTTTTGAGATCTGGCGGGCCACAAATACAACCACAACGGTGGCTAACCCAGCAGCCAGTAAGATCAGAGGCAATAGAAACAACAATTCCTGCAGAGCCAAGGTCCTCAACACCTGTAGGGGCACAGAGGAGATCACCAGCCAACCGGTACTAGGCACAGTCGTGATCCCAAACTTCCGCCCCGCCAACTCAAACTCTCTGACATCCCCAACCCCCTCTGTCATTGGATCACGCTGCTGCCTGTCCGAGATCTGTCCTAATAGAGCCTCACCTCCTAACAGCTCTAGATCGGCGGACAGACCGTTTTCATTGAGGGAAAGAATCACCTGATTTTGATCATCCAGGATCTGCACCACCTGACCAGATAACCCCAATTCCTGGGAGAGATCCCCCAGAGCATCCGCTAGGATATCAATAATAGGAGTCAAGGCAAAAGTTCCTTGGATCACCCCTCCGGTAGGAATGGGAGTCAGGATATCCATCGTGGAATCTTGATCTGCAGTCCTCTCAACCTGAAGATCCTGAAAGACAATGGATCCCTGATGAGCGGCTTGCCAATCCTCCTCATCGAGTTGATAGGCATCAGGTGGGATCGTTGAGTAGGCAATATTGAAACCCTGTTCCTGGGTGACAAGCACCGAGGTGAGATCGGGAAATAATTCAGTGCTCTGACTCAGATAATCATTGAGGGATGGATTGGAAATCAGTACTTTTTCACTAGCAAATCGTCCTTCAATCTGATCAACAGACAGTTCTGTTAAACCTTCTTGCTCAACCTGTTCTCTGCTCTGTAGGATGGCCTGCCGGAGCAGAGGGGTATTGCCTAAGATCACCAGATCATTGACCCATTCCTGCAGAATCGAGTCGAGCCCAGTGGCGGAGTCTGTCGTTTCATCCACCAACGCTTCATCAATGCGGCGACGTTGTTCCTGATAAAGATCAACTCCTCGGATCCCACCAACCAGGATCAGGGGCATGACAACGGTTGGGATCATGAAGAATAGGAGCTGTCGCCGCAGGGGCGTACCGCCCGTTGGCGTTTGAGGTTTGAGTTGCGGATCAGAAGGAGGAGACTCAGGGTTAACCAGGTGAGGCGGCAACGAAAGCCGATCTTGAGAGGGGAGTGAAGGTTTGGTTTGGGTCGGATCGAGAGTTTGAGCCATGGGGGATCTCCATCGGGAGTAATTGTCTTCTAAGGAGAGGCTAAATAAATTAAAACTAAGCAAATCTTAGGAAAAGAGCAGAAATTTAAGAGGCTGGAATCAGGTCTCGCATTCGCTGATAAAGGGCTTGCATCTCCAACCAGAGAATGATCGATCCCGCATGGAGAACAGCCCCCCGCAGGATGGAGGCTAAAGCTGGCGTGGTAGTGGGAGATGAGGTAATGGCCTCCAGGGAGAAGGAGAGCATATCGTGAACCTGATCCACCGCGATTCCCATGGACAGACCTTCCACCTGAGTAATCAGCACAGACTGGTGTTGGGATTGGGATTGGGAAACTGAGAGGGGATCGATCAGATCTAAATGATGAGCCAGATCCACAATCCAGAGAATCTCTCCTCGCCAGTTGTAAGCCCCCATCACCCAGTCAGGCATATCTGGGATTGGGACGATCTGCTCCTTTGACACCTGAAGTGTGGCCAGAATGGACTCCGCTTCCACCATGGCCTGCGTCTCTGGGCAAAGCTGAAATGTTAGAAACTTCCGGGTCGCCTGAGTAGGAGTTGGGGTAGAGGAGATCTGGTCAGCCAACATAGAGCGGGTCCCAATACAGCAATGATTCAGAGCCGGTTTAGAGGCAGTTTAGAGCCCAGTTAGATCAGTTTACGCACAACTTTCGCCAATTCCTCTAGATCAACCGGTTTAGCGAGGTAAGCATCTGCCCCCTGTTGCATACCCCAAAACTTATCCATGTTGCTGCCCTTACTAGAGCACATCACGATCGGGATCTGCTGCGTCTCCGGTTTGTCCCTCAGATCTCGACATAGCTCGAAACCACTGCGATCTGGGAGCACCACATCCAACAGGATCAAGTCGGGTTTGGCTTGAGCGATCCGGTCAATTGCCTCCTTCTCACTAGCAGCCGTGATCACCCAATGTCCCTCTGTTTGTAGAACGCCACCAATCAGCTGCTGATCGGTAAGGGTATCTTCAACCACCAGAATCGTTGCCATAATTCCCCCAGTAATAGCGATCACGAAACTCGGCTGAGACATACCCCTAAGCGGTGGCCAGGATCCTTTGATTCAAAGAGGATAGAGAAGGCTCCTCAGGATCCAGATACCGCTCGATGGAGGCCAGCAATATGGCATCATTGGCCGATTTACTCAGAAAATCTGTGGCGCCTACCATCTTGGCTCGGACCCGATCGACAATGCCATCATTGCCCGTCAGGATCAAGATCGGGGTGTGCTGAAACAAGGAAAGCTTGCGGAGCTGAGCACAGATCTCGTAGCCATTCGTGTCAGGCATACGCAGATCCAGAAAGATCAACTGGGGTTTTTCCATCAAGAGCTGAGGGATGGCCCGTGTGGGATCGTCAATGGCTAGGAAACGATAGCCCGCTTTTGTCACCAGCTGTTGTAAACTCTGGCAAACCCAAGCACTATCATCAACACAGGCGATCAGCGGGCGAACCGGAGCGGGCGCGGGTTGTGGGGAAGCAACTTGAGATCCCATTAGATCTCCAATGGGGATCAGTTCGATCACCCCAGATTGGAGATAGCAGAGCATGGAGGCGGTTATCTCCAGGACAGATCGTTTCATCAGGAGGGCAATATCCCTCAGGGTTTTCTGACCATTGAGCAGACGAGTCAGGGTTTGGTAAAGGTTAGATGAGGCTTGTTGCTGCAACAAGTCAGGGCAGCGGATCACAGGGGCCAGATCCGGCAGATAGTCCGTGATCTGAGCTCGTTGCCATTCCTGCCAGTGTCTTTGTAGCTCTGCGATCAGGTCCAGGGGATCCAACACGATCAGATGCCGTGTCAACACAGGAGTTGGATAGAGCTGATACTCAATGTTATGAGCCTGGAGGCCATCAAACAGAGCTTCCATCAACACCCCTTTGACTACCTGACTCACCTGATCCCGTGTGATCTGGCCTTGATCGATCCAACGACACAACCAGAGATAATCCCAATGGTCGCGGTGAGAGGTTGTTTTGATCAATCGTAGGAGGGTTTCAGGCCCTGGACCGGATTGTATTGCACTGATCTGTCGATACCAACGGCGTCTGGGGTGGCGTCCTCCTGTCGCAAAGAACAGACGACCCATGCAGAAATGCAGGTGCCAGTTGAGATCTGTGGAGGCGTCGATCAATTCGGCTCTACCCGTGAACGACTCGCGTTTGAGGGTCACTAACAGGTTGAACAACCCATCGGAACTAATGGGTGCAAGGGTCATATACCGTACCGGTAGACTGGTCACAAGAGACAGCGATAAGCTGGTGAGTGTAAAGTAACATGGATATTCTTAAGGTTTGCTTTAGGATTTCTTATGCTGAGCATAGATTCTCACTATGGATCCGGTCTTGATCCGTTTATATACCTAGCACACTGAGGCACAACTGAGGATCGGATCCCGCTTGTCACGAATGTGCTCAGGCTGCACCTTTTGGCCATCTGCCTTGCCCTTCAACTGTTGCATTGCTGGACCCATCACCTTGCTTATCTCCTTAGGGGACGAGGCTCCCACCTCCGCAATGATCCGAACCCTCCGCTCGCACCGTGGATTCCTTCTCGATGATCAGCTTCTTGATGCTGCGCACCGTCTCCAGCCGCACCTTGCCCTTGGCCTTCATGGCCGTCTTGATGTCCTTTCCGATCTGATCCTTTAGGCTCCCCAACACTCAACGGTTGTACGATCAGCTCACCAAACAGAATCGGGATCTGGTGGTGCCTAGCTTCGTGCCTTCCACAAGCGGTAGCAGTATCAATTCCTAAGATCAAAAGGCTGATCTTCTTTACCTTAGATCGATCAACAGGAGGGTGGCGATCGCTACCCTCTTTTTTGTTTCCTAGGAGAGGCTTTCGGTCCTGAGAATCCTAACCTGAGATCACCTTTGTGGATCGGGTTTGTTCCGCCTCACCGTGGTGCTTCAGCAAAGCTGCCAATCGGTGTCGCATGATGATCCCCGGCTTGTCGGAAGCCATATGTTGTTCCCGACTAATATCCAGAGGCACATCCGGATCCGTGCTCTCCAAGACCGTCTTGTCCTCCAAGGTCACCTGCCGATCGAAGGCAATAATGTCTGCTGCTGGGGCGTCTGCCTCCGTGTCGTTGCGGAAGCAAAACTGCACGATCTGAGAGGTGCGATCATCGATGGGAGTGGCGGAGGTAATGATGATATGTTGTAACCCATTGGGATAGGTAATATGCAACTTGCGGGTGAAGGGTAGGTACCAAAGATTGCGATTATGACGGACAGTCATCTGCTCCGTGATCCCAAGATTGCGCTGTTGACCCGGTGGGTTTTTGACTGGAATAGTAGCGACAAATACAAAGCCTGACTCATTCTCCGTCAGCTCCATGGAGGCTGGCACTGGGTGATCGCTATCCCCAAAACTCTTGGCATGGACGAAGCTGAGATGAGCATTGTCGAAGGAATTCTCCATCAACCGTAACCCAGCACAATTCCAGGGCTCATAGAACTCATGGATCTGTCGAAACCGAGGATCCTGAGCCTCCAGGATCTCAGGAATATCCTGTAGAGGATCCCCCAGACAGACCCAGGCATAACCATAGCGCTCCCGACATCGATAGGCCTGGATCTGGTAGGTGCGTGGGAGGATCTCCTGCTCCAGTTGGGGCACATGCACACAGATCCCCTGCCCATTGAAGGACCAGCCATGATAAGGACAGCGCACATGGCCTTCGATCACGACCCCCTTCGACAGCTGGGCCGAGCGATGACAACACCGATCCTGTATGGCTTGAGGAGAACCTTCCCGGTCCAACCAGAGCACCAGGGGTTGATCCAGGAGTCGAAAGGCTTGGGGACCCCTCTCCAGCTGGGAGATGGGCATCACCGGGTACCAGAATCGCTTTAGGACGGGCTGTTGGGTTACAAGCATGATCTCACAGATGAAGTCGCCTCAAGGGGATCGATCATCAGTGTTCTGCTGGGGGAGATCTGTAACTCTGACAACGATCTGGAGGCCCATGGCTGGGATCAATCCTTTAGAACCCATAAGTGGTGCCCAATTGCCGACTGCGCAGGTATCCCAGCCCCACCAGCAGACTGCCCATCCCCAGGGGCAAGATCGCGCCCCAGAGACCCCAGCTGGACAGGATCGCGGCGGCAGACCAGAAGTAGGGACAAAGAAAGGACAACACGGACAGAATCAGATCCGCACTTGGGGCCTTGTGTCGAGTCGCCAGATCTCCCAGGGGACGGGGTTGAGCATTCCATAACCCCAACAGGGCGGCGGAGATTGTGGAGCCCAAGTTGACCCAGAGGACGATCCGCCAGTCCATGTCCCGTAGGGCCAGGATGCCTAGCACTCCTAGACAGAGCACCCAGACCGGGATCAAGATCGATAGAAGCTTCAGTCTCAGGAGTTGGACACGGGGCACTGGGGCGGAGCGGAGCAGATCCATGGCCTCCTCCCCAGCGATACAGATGCTGGCTAGGGCGGAAACCAACAGATAGCTGATCACACAGGTGCCTGCGGCCAATAGAGGGGTTAGCTCTATCCATTCCAGCAACCCCGCCCCTGGGATCACAAACAGCAGCAAGACGAAGGAGAACAGCTGCAAACCGATCTGACTCAGCAGATAGGGGTTACGCAGGATCAACCGCCATTCCTTACTGATCACCAGGGTAAACAGCTGGGAGCGAAACCGGATCTCTGGGGTATCCCTAGGGGAGCTGGAGTGACTGGCCGTTAAGGATTGTTGGGTGCCTTGGATAAAGGAATGATGCAGAGTTCCCACAGACCACCAAGCCAACCCCAAGCTGATCCCGAGGCTCAGCCACAACGAGGGCAGATCCCCCAGCGCCGCTCGGGCCGGGAACCAGATCCAACTGTTGATCCCCAGCGGGGATCCGGGTGCGAAGATCTCTCCCCATCCTTGTAATGCAGCGGATCCATTGCCGCCAGCTAGGCGAGCCACCAGCAAGAGCACCATGGACAAGCCCACAGACAACAGCTGAGAGACGGCCCGTGCCTGTTTCGCCCCCATCCATTGCACCAACTTCAGGGTCGTGAGCATGGCCAGACTGGCAGAGCTGATCAACAAGATCAACACCGCCGGGATACTGCTCAGCATCTGAGGGATCGCCAAGGTCGATATCACCAACAGGATCCAGATCCACCAAAAGGACAGGATCTGCCTCAGGATCACCATCAACAAGCGGCTGGCAAAGATCACCCGTTCCGGCAGGGGCGAGCTGACCAATAGATCCAGATCTCCACGCTCAAAGATCCGCACCAGGCTGAGGGTGATGGCCTGAACAAAGCTCAGCTCAAACAAGATCAGCCACAGCACCACCGCTACCCAGAGAGCCGTATCCGGGAGATCCTGCAGGTTGGTCCCCTGTTGAGAGCCGATCACCCCTCCCAAGACCCAGAGGCCCAGTAATAGGAAGATCCCCGAGGAGATCAGGATGGCGATCAGGCGTCCTCCCGGTTGGCTGGTCAGATCACGCCACCACAGCCGCAGCTCATGTCTCAGCAACCACAATAATGAGCCGGGGGAGAACATTGCAGCACCTCAGGGGATGGGCTAGGGGGTCTGGGCTGGATCGAGATCTGGCTCCACTGGCTCCATCTGAGTTTGGGTCAGCTCTAGAAAGACAGATTCTAGGGTGCCCCCTAGTTCTCCGCTGCGCGTCCTCAGCTCATCTAAAGATCCCTCTGCGATCAGATGACCACGGTTGATAATGCCGATGCGATGGGCCATACGTTCAGCGATCTCCATGATGTGGGTGGTGAGCACGACAGCATTGCCTTGGCCCACATAGTCCACCAACATATCCTTGACCAAGCGGGCGGCTGCCGCATCCAACCCGATCAAGGGCTCATCCAAAATGATCACACAGGGCTGATGGATGAAGGCGGCGATCAAGGCCAGCTTCTGTTTCATGCCTCGGGAGAACGTCTCACACAGATCCTGTCGCACCTCCCAGAGCCCCAAGAGTTTCAACAAGCGAGTGGACTCCGCCTCTGCCTGGGTGGGTGGCATGCCCCATAACCCGGCCACAAACTCCAGATATTCCACCGCCTTGAGCTTGCTGTAGAGTAAGGGCTCATCCGGTAGATAGGCGAGCTGTTGTTTGGCCAGCTGAGGTGTCCTCACGATGCTATGTCCCCCGATCCAGGCATCTCCTTGATCGGGTTGCAATAACCCCGCCACCATCCGTAGAGTGGTCGTCTTGCCAGCCCCATTGGGTCCCAGCAGGGCGTAAAGTTCCCCGGATCTCACCTGCAACGAGAGACCCGCTACCGCCTGATACTCTCCATAGCGTTTCTTTAGATCTCGCAATTCTAAGGCCGCCGTCATGGCTTCGATCCTCTGCCCTCTATTGAGCTCGGTCCTACCCTACGACTTCGGACAGCGTTGTAGGGAACTGGAGCTGCGTTGCCATTGCCGGAGCGCTGTTGGACTCCAGTGGAAATATCGGATCCCGGATCTGGAATACCCCACCTTACGGTAATGGATCCCAGAGCGAAAGGCACCCTGCCGGATCAGTGCCACCAGGTAGGCTTCGCTAAGGGGGATCTGATAGTTCACCAAGGCAGGGTAGGGGACGAAACGAGGCAGACCTCGCTGAGGCATGGTTAGGTCTCCAGGGATGGCATGATCGCGGTCATCTTGGCCCATGATCACTCAGGCCCGGCAGCAAAGCAATGGAAGGCGGTATTCCAGTTAGAAGTCCCCGTTCTCATCTTTTTGAATCAGTGCTTTAGCAGATCCAGTCTAGGTTGCATCTGATCCTGAACTTCAGATCTCCTACTCCAGACACCGCATCCCCGCCCCCAGCGGATCGAAATCAGGCAGAAACTGCGTGGTGTTGTTGTAATAAGCCCCTTTGAGATTGGTGCCCCGCAGCTTAACCCCGGTTAGATCCGCGTCATTGAGCACAGCATTGGGCAGATCCGCATGGGTGAGATCGGCGTAGCTCAGATCGGCGTAGCTCAGATCCGCCCCTGCTAGATTGGCTCGCTTCAGATCCGACTTGGCCAGATTGGCCCCCGTCAGATCCGCATTGTGCATATCGGCATAGCTCAGATCTGCCTCCGCCAGAAAGGCATCCGTCAGATTGGCATAGCTCAGATCCACCCCGATCAAGCGGGCATTGGCCAGCATCGCCCCATCCAGCTCCGCCCCCCCCAGATCCGCACCTCCCATGTTG
>CAYSEO010000167.1:0-9588 GCA_964429885.1 uncultured bacterium | reverse complement strand
GCATGCCTCTGCTCCATGGCTGACTGAAACAGAAGCGTCCAAAAGTCTTCGGAGTGATAGCCTCTATTCAAATACTCTGAATGCATCCACTGGTCTTCAAGATTCGATGGGGTAAGGTCAAAAGGCTCCGTGTAGGCAAGAAATTCATCCGTATCCAACTTAATCAGGAAATTATCCGTTCCCTTGTATTCATGCATCAGCTGCGTCAATTCCTCAGCGAGTTGATTTAACCCAGACGAGGAAGAGTGAACTTGAAGACCGAAAGGCTGAAACTTTGCATAGATATCAAATACTGCTTGCCGATCAGAGCCATCCAGTATATGAATATTCTTTAAGCCGAATAGGTAGCCATGATACAGGATCCAGTCTTCTATGAGCTTGATCTCATTCTTTGTCATGAGGAAAATTTTCAGCATATGGAACTAGCTTGCCCCCCCATTGGAACCTTGTCTTTGATAGAAGTCGTTCTTTACATCCACTGTAGTGTAAGCTAGATGCTACACCCATGATCGGAAGGATAGCACGACTTGGCTAAGCCAGAAAGTCTTCGACTCAGCACAGCCAACAGCTTGGATTCGCAGCTAATCCGTTCCAGGCTACTCAACAGGGCAAGACCTATGTGACGGCAGCCCTCGATCATGCCCTAGACATCGGTCAGGGTCAGGGACCTGTGGGTCATTTCTTCCCGTTGTTGAATAGACCTTAAGGAATCATGAATGTCTCGATCCCCTGGCAAGCCCAATCAAGAGTCTCCTCGTTAATCGTCGGGTTGAGCAGCACGGCCCGCAACCATTTCCGACCCCGATAGGTGGAAGTTGAAAAGAAGACTTGGTAGCGATCCAACAGGAAAGACTGTAGATCAGCATTCCACTGATCCTGCTCCGACTCCGACAGTCCATCAGGCACCCCCCGAAAACAAATTAGATTCATCTCAGGAGGGCTAGCGATCTCTAAATGACTCTGAGTTTCTAATCTTGATCTAAAATAGGTGGTGAGCCGATAGCTTTCGTCGATCAGCTGAGCATATCCTTGGAGACCGAGATGGTTGAGAGACAGCCATAGTTTCAGGACGTCAGCGTGACGGGTGCCCTGGATCCCGATCTCCCCTAGGTTGATCAGATCCGCATCGTTATTCATGTAGGGAGCTGCTGTCTGAAAATGAGATCGGAGTAGAGATCCCTCTCGAAATAAAACCATGGCGCAAGTCTTGGCTACATACAGCCAGAGAGACTGTTGTAGGCATCGGATCCATATGTCCCATCCAGCCCGGATGTCCTGAGTTCATCGAGGCTTTCAGGATCTGTTCCAGCTGATCGAGGAGCTGCTCCTCGGCACAAGGTAGATGGCTCAAGCCAAAGTTCGCTGTTAGATCAACTGAGGTAAGTAGATCGGCAAAATTGCTTTAACATGCACTATATAGCCTGTATAAACGTTTTTGCTGATCTACTTATAGATCGGTCGCTCTTGCGCCTGAGTCAGCAGACCTAAAATGCGTTGGAGGGCGCGATCTAAAAAGTGCTCTGTGGGAGTAGCGTTGCGTCCTTGCGGATCGATGAAGGCTGTGGTGGGTAATTGAGACAGATCCATCAGGTACAGGGGCGAACGGGGATATGGTGTTGGGCCAGATCCGCTTTGATCTCAGCCACCGTCAGCTGTCCGTAATGCAGGAGTGAGGCTAATAAAGCTGCCTCCGCCTTCCCCTGGGTTAGGACCTCTCGAATATGATCACAGTTGCCGGCTCCCCCTGAGGCCACTACTGGAATATCCACTGCCTCCGCCACCCGTCGAGTCAGTTCCAGATCGTAGCCCGCCTGAGTGCCATCCGCATCCATACTGGTCAACAAGATCTCCCCAGCACCCCGTTCCGCCACCTCCTGAGCCCAAGCGATCGCCTCCTTGCCCGTAGCCTCACGTCCCCCTCGGACCACCACCTCCCAGCCCGGATCCGGATCCACCGCTGTAGGTGGTCTGCGTCTGGCATCGATGGCCACCACAATGCACTGAGCCCCCACCCAACCACTGGCCTTGGAGATCAGCTCCGGATCCCGTACCGCCGCTGAGTTAATGCTCACCTTATCCGCCCCCGCCCGTAATAGGGCTCGCATGGTCTCCAGATCCCGGATCCCACCTCCCACCGTTAGGGGAATGAACACCTGCTCAGCGGTGCGCCGGATCACATCCAACAACACCTCTCGTTCCTCGTGGGTGGCGGTGATGTCCAGAAACACCAGCTCATCCGCCCCAGCCTGGTTGTAGACCCGCGCCAGAGCCACCGGATCCCCAGCATCCTGGAGATCTAGAAACTGAATCCCTTTGACTACCCGTCCCCCCTTGACATCTAGACAAGGCAGGATCCGTTTCGCTAGAACCATCTCATTTCTTCCCAAAAAAGCGACCCAGCAACCCACCTCCCTTCTTGGACTCCGTCGCCTTCTGTTTGCTGGCGTTTTGGGCTGACGAGGATTCTGCTGTGGGAGCCGTACGTTGCAGTCCCTTCTTAGCCTCCTGATTGCTCGGATCCAACCGCAGCACCTGCTGGTAATCGGCCCGCGCCATGCCCCGGATCCCCTGCTGTAGATAGGCATCCGCTCGCCGCAGATAGTATTCCGGTAAAGGGTTCTCATTGATGGCAAACCCTAGAAACTTGATCGCCTCCTTGTACTGACCCCGTTCGAGCATGTCCACGGCCTGTTTGTAGCGGGTCTCCGCCGGATCCACCTTGTCGGGCTTAGGGATCGGTGCTGAGGAAGTGCGTCGAGCTGGCTGGTCCATAGGGGCAACCGAGCTGGTGAAAGGCCTGGAGGAGAAGGAGGGAGGACTCGCCGATGCGGAGCTTGTTGGGGCATTTGGGGAACTGGCAGGTTTCTCCGCTGGAGCCGGGGCTGGGGGGGCCGTAGTGACCCGGATCGCCTCAGCCTTGAGCAGCAGATAGGCCAAATTGAGCTCGCTCAGCTGATGGGTACGCTCCACCACCTCGTCTAGACTGGTGTACTGCATCGCCGCGATCTGGGCCACTCGTTGCTGGTAATCCGCTTCCCAATTGCCGGATCGACGTAATGGATCGCACTGCTCTGTGTGGGGCCAGAGCTCCTCCGCAGGGGTGGACTCCGAGTTCAACAATCGCCGAACATGCAGCTTCAGCAAGGTCTCGTACTCAGCCCGCTCCCCCTCCTTGGTCAGTACCTCCTTAGCCGGGTTGACCCACTTGGCGAATAGAGTCCCCGCCTGAGCGGCCTCCTCAGAGTTACTGACAAACCCGGCCCGCAATGCCTTGGCCACCCGCTTGTAGTTGTCGCTGATCTGCTTGGCATCCGCCGTCAGAGGCACCCCTAAGATGGCGAAATGATCCGATTCATATCGAGCTAATCCGCGCTCGAGCTGGGGAGCGTCGCTGAATCCCATAGTTGCCATTCCTCCAAGATGCGTTCTAAGCTACCGTCCTGCTGTAGATCAAGCAGAGCCCTATCCACGGCCTGTTTCAGGGAGGGATGCTCGCTCAACACCACCCCTACCAATGGGATCGGGACCAGGGCCGGTCCCCGCATCTGCAGGGGAGCCCCAGCCTCAGCCACCGCCGCCACCGCCACGGGTTGATCCACCACCACCGCATCCAGCTGTCCTGATCGGAGTTGGTCGAACAAGCGCTGGGGATCGCTGGTGGCAAATAATCGGATCGCATTGCCTCGACTGTGATTATAGGTCTCCAGCAGGGCCGCCCCTGTACTATCGACCACCACCCCCACCTTCAAACCAAACAGTTGCGAGAGTCGCTCCGGGGCCTCTGCTGGGGGATCTGCAGGGACCACCAACCGCTGCGGGCTGAGCAAGTAGGGTCGAGTGGCCGCTAGATCGGTGGGCAACCCGAGGGATTCCCGAGCGCCCCAGATCAGATCCACCTCCTCTTGGCGCAGGGACTCAAACTGAAGGCTCCAGGGCACGTAGACCGGATCGAGCTCCACCTCTAGCCGCCGGGCCAAGGTCTGCAGGATATCCCACTCGAACCCATCGTAGGTTTGGGTCTTCGGATCCACATACAGGTAGGCCTCCCCCAGGCTGGGATCGATACCCACCCGCAGGCGACCTCGTCGAGAGATCTGTTGCCAACTGCGATCGGGTTCTTCCACGGGAGCTGTTTCCTGATCCCGAGGAGGCGTCACGATCTCGGGGGTCGGTTGAGCCCAGGTCCGGGTTGATCCCCAAGGGCAGATCCCTAACTCCCAGCCCCAGAAACCAAGGCCTAGGGCAAGCATGAGCAGGGGGGCATAGGGAAACTGAGGGCGAAGCATCACGGACTGAGGTGATCATTGAAGATCGAGGTTAGGAGGGAGAGGAACGCACGGGAAACTGCTCTGAGAGCGGCGTCACCTGGGCCAGGACTGCTTGCATCTGGAGGTGGAGCTTGCCGTTGCTGGCCAAAACTCGGCCCGAGTAGACGTCTACTGGAGATCCATCATAAGCGGTAACTTCTCCTCCCGCCTCCTGCACCAACACGATCCCCGCCACGATATCCCAGGGGGAAAGCCCTCGTTCCCAGTAGCCATCCAGCCGTCCCTCCGCCACATAGGCCAGATCTAGGGCTGCCGAGCCCCCCCGTCGTACCCCCTGGGTCAGATGGGTGAAGTGACAGAATTCCGCATAGTTATTGTCCTGGGTCTGACGTCGATCGTAGGCGAACCCAGTGACCAACAGGCTTTTACTCAGTTCCGCGATCTGAGACACCTGCATCGGATGTCGATCACAGCTGGCTCCCTGTCCCACACAGGCCCGATACAAGTGACCTTGAAAGACATCACAGACCACCCCTAAGGTGGGTTGCCCTTGATGGAGTAGGCCAATGGAGACAGAGGAACAGGGGTAGCCATGGGCGAAGTTAGTGGTGCCATCTAAGGGATCAATCACCCAGCAATAGGAGCCGGTCTCAGCCCCCCGAGAGCCCGTTTCCTCCGTCAAGATCGGATCCTCGGGGAAGTGGCGGGTGAGTCGGTTTAGGATCAGTTCCTCGGAGGCACGATCCGCTTGAGTGACCAGATCGCCGGGCCGTTTCTCCTGTATCTGTAGATCTCCGGAGACCCGCATCTGTCTGAGCAGAGCGGCTGCCGCTAACCCCGCTTCGGTGGCCACATCCAAGCGTCGCTCCAGATCTGGCGATGGGGCCATGCCTGCCTCCCCTGTTGCTTTTGTGTAAAACTATCCTTAGGGTACCTTAAGGTGAGGGTAACCCTGAGCGGCTAGGGCGGATCTTCTGGGAAGACCTCCGTTGGGGGAAATGATCGGGTCTAACGACAACAGGAGCGGGAGCTACAGGTTGACTGGGTTACAGAACACAGAGCAGTCCACATCTCCGGGGGGCGAGGTGCCGTCAGACCCTCAGCGTCTATGGACGACGGGTGGGCTGTTTGATGATGTCCCGGCCCAGCCGAAACCGCAGCCGGAGTTCACCCTCTCCATCTACCATGCCAGCAAGCCCTGTAGCTATATCTTGCGGGGGGATGCCTATGCGGTGGGACGGGAGCAGACCAACGCCATCCGAGTGGTGAATCGATTTGTGTCTCGCCGTCATGCCTACCTGGTGCGGGTACCCAGCCAGATCGCTCGCTCGGGGTTTACCTATTGCCTGATCGATGGTACCCGGAAGGGCAAGTCCAGCACCAATGGGGTGTTCGTCAATGGGGTACGGGTGGCGACCCACTATCTCAAGAGCGGGGACGTGATCTATTTCGGCCCTGAGGTGAAGGCGTTGTTCTTCGAGGTGGCGCCCCTGCCTGCGGTGCCCAATCCTTTTAATGTGTCCGCTTCTCCCACCTGATTGGGATCGGGGTCCTCGACTCTTGACAGGGTTAGATCGGCTTCGCTAGTCTATATAAGCACTCGATGGGGCATCGCCAAGTGGTAAGGCAGCGGGTTTTGGTCCCGCCATTCGGTGGTTCGAATCCATCTGCCCCAGTTTTTTATAGATCCCACTATAAGATTCCCAGAGTCCCTCACTGGAACAGGCTGATCAGACCTGTTGCCAGGAGAATCGCTCTGGGGATAGCTGAGGAATCAGCGGATTCGGGGTCCCCATCACATGGGCAGCGAAGCGCTGGGCGAGAACAGGTACGATCACTAACGGATTACTAAAACCTGAGAACAGGTGGATGCCGGGATGACCAGGGATCTCTCCCACCAACGGCAGCTGATCGGCACTGAAGGCCACCAGACAGTGATGCCAGATTCCGGGCAGATCGGCGATGGCAGGTAGGATAGGCCGGATCCCGTCTCGGAGCTGACGTTCGCTCTCCGTGGGTGGTTGATGGGAGTGGGGATCGGTACGCACCTGGCTGATCTGGCCCAATCGGATCTGACCGTCGGCAAATTGGAAGACTCCTGGATCCAGGATCGGGGGGGCCTGTTCATGACCGGTTTGATCCCAAAGTGGATCGGTCTCGGGTCGGCTGGCGGCTTTCTCTAGAACCGAACGGCCTAAGATCGCGGGAGAAACCAGGGGTTGTAGCCGTAGGTCGTGAGCGGAGGTGGGGATCTCGATCAGTTCTGCATGGGTGAAGTACAGCTGCACGGCGATACCGGATTGACGTAACAGCGAGCGGCCCAACCCCCCAGCACAGATCCCTACCTGACCGGCGCTATAGCGAGCCCCTTGGGTCTCCAGCTCGACACCCCCTGGCTGGGATCTGAGGCTTTTGACCTGGGCGATCTGATGGCTTGCTCCCTGACGAACAGCGGCTTGCTGGAAGGCTTGAGCCGTGAGCTCCGGACGGATATGACCATGGGTGACCCGTAGCGCCCCACAGATCCCTTGCGGATTCAACAAAGGCTCCAACTCATGGGCGGCTTGCGGATCGATCAATTGCGGTGGGATCAGGCAATCGCTGTAGGCTGCCGCTGCCGCTTGTGGATCTTGTTCTGGGGTGATCGTCAATAACAGATCCCGCTCCTGAAATTCGATGTCGTGATCCAGCTCAGCACTGAGGGTGCGATATCGCTCCAGACCCTCTAGAGACAAAGAACGCAATAGAAGAGGTTTGCCCGTCCAGTAGGCCAGGCCCCCATAGCTGTAGCGGGTTGCGCCTTGGAGTGGGTGATCCTGTTCCAATAGCAGCACGGACAGTCCCTGTTTGGCCAACTCATAGCTCAGTGCCGCCCCCGTGATCCCAGCCCCGATCACGATCCAGTCGTACCTGTCCATACCTGACTCAAGCTCCTCAATCAGTCCGCAAATGGCCTCTAAAGTATATCTACAGGCGAAAATGAAGGCGAGCTACGGATCTCACCCCTGGTGCTGGGATCGAGATCGCCAACTCGCCTCACTTCAGCTATTAGAGAGAAGAGATCTAGTCCTCTCGACGGAAACGGGACAGACCCCGCTCAGGAGCAGCCTCCGGATCCTCGGTCTCCGCTGCCTCCGCCTCCGTGTCCACCGGATCCTCAGGCTCCCCTTCAAACTCTGTCACACCTGTGATCTGATCGCTGAACGGATCGGGAGGCTCCAGGGCATCGGCCAGGGTGGAGGACTCCGCCTCAAAGGACTCGGCATTCAGATCGGGCTCTGGCTCAGCCGCCGGAGCCGCATCGACCGCCTGAGTCGGCTCTGGGATCTCCGGTTGAAGGGGCGGTAACGGCTCCAAAGAGGCCATCAAGCCCTGCAAATGATCCTGAACCTCCGGATTAGAGGCCGCCGCTGTCTCCAGTAGGCTCAACCGCTGCCGAGCCGCTTCCTCATTCCCCATCTGTAGCTCCACCAAACCCAGTCGGTAGTGGGCCTGAAAATTAGTGGGATCCGCCTCTAGAGATCGTTCAAAAGCTCCTCTCGCCCCTCTCAGATCGCCTCGGTTGAGATAGAGCATCCCCAGGTTGTAGGGCACATCCGGATCCCGCTGCTCTGGGAGGGTGTTGGCCTTGTCTTCCAACGCTATCGCCCCCCGAAAGGAATCGATCGCCAGGGAGTGAAATCCCCATTGCATGTAGATCAGGCCATCCTCCTTCAGAGCTGCCACCGACTGCTCCCCAGTGATCAGGTCCAGGGGAGGGTTAGCCGCCACAGGGCTGATCCCCATGGACACCCCGAGCAGACCTGTGCTCAGACCTGCCACCAGACCGCAGGCCCAGCGAGCCATCATCCTATCCATCACCATCGGTTTTCTCCAACCACGTCAACACCACTTCATTCCATCCCTCCGGTCCTGGCAGATCCATCTGTTGCCAGTGGGGATCTCCCTGTTGCATCACCTGCTGCGACTGGGGACCGGGCAGGACCACCGCCTGTTGCACCCGACCCAGGTACTTCAGATCCCTCAGACCGCTGCCCACACCCAGTGTCCTGACCGAGCCCAGGTGGCGACGATAGCACTCCAACACCCGATCCACGGCAGCAGCCGAGGAGACCGATCGGTGGACCCCAGTGAGATACCATTGCGCGATCTGAGAGGGGATAGCCAGGGGGGAGATCTCCAACCGATGTTCCTTCAGATGTTGAGAACACTGCTTCAGAGCCACCTGGAGCCGTACCGGATCACCGGTATAGCCAAACACCTCGCTGAGCTGCCGCTGCTGCATCCGCTGGGCCTCCGCCGCCGTGATCCCCATGGCCATCGCCAGCTCCACTGCTGTCCAATCGCCATAGCCCAGCAGATCAGCCCGTAACTGGGCGCGCACCTCCTTCAGAATCTGTCGCAACCGGTCATAGCCCAGGCCAAACCTTTGCAACATATAGGGAGGCTGCGAGATCCAACTGTCATCCAGGATGCTACTGGGGAAATAGGACTCAGGCAGATAGAGACCCATGCCATCCTCACAGATGAAGGGATGCTCCGACTGCAGCTGGGTCCGTAGGGGTTCCACCTCAGCTCGGGTCCGCTGACTGATCAAGATCAGGGGAATGGACCGACGCTCCAAAGCTGCTAGAGCTTGGCGGGCAGCCCCATAACTGTTGGTTTCCAGATCCAACAAACAGCCATCGATGCTGGTCAGCACTGCCCTCATCGGCTCACTCGCTCCCAGGGGAGAGATGATCTTGAGATCTACGGATCCTAAAGTGGTAGTGTATCCACCTTCTTCGACGGATGCACGGATCTGAGCTCAGCCGCTGTTCAGGCCGTGCCGAAGGCGCGATCGCCAGCATCTCCTAGCCCCGGCACGATAAACCCCCGTTCATCCAAGCCCTGATCGATCATGGCGGTGTAGATCTGCAGCTGAGGGTATTGATCTCCCAAACGTTTCAACCCTTGCGGAGCCGCGATCACGGTGACGATCCGCACTAAGGCTACATCCGCTCCCCGACTTTGCAGATCCCCTAGTACCTGAGTGAGGGTGCCGCCGGTGGCCAACATGGGTTCTGGGATCAGAATGCGGAGATCGGGGCTGAGGGTGTCGGGCAGGCGGTTGAGATAGCAGGTGGCCTCCAGGGTGCTCTCATCCCGAACCATACCCAGATGGAAGACACTGGCTTGAGGAAGTAGAGACTGACAGCCTTCGATCATGGCCAGTCCAGCTCTGAGGATCGGAACGATGGCCATGGGTTTACTGCCATCGATCACCTCACCGTACACCTGATAGATAGGGGTCTGGATCTGGAGTGGCTGAGTCGTGAGC
>CAYSEO010000166.1:0-9603 GCA_964429885.1 uncultured bacterium | reverse complement strand
GGGAATTTCACCTGCAACGGGGATCGGTGGATATCTATGGCACACCCTCTAGCTGTAAACAGCTGTCTCCCACCGGTGAGTTTCAGTCCCTGGAACAACAGCTCCCTGGGTTCCGACTCCTTGATCTCGATCCTCAGGGCACCCACTACACCCAGATCCGGCGGGCTCAGCTCCCCGTGGCTCCCAAATCCCAGGCCCTGGCTTGATTCCCGATCTCCATCCCGCTCCAGTCCACAAGTCCTATCGCCCCTCTAGTTAACCTTGTGTTAACCTCAGATTCCTACATCCTGCAGGAGGTGAAATTGGAACAGTTTGAAATCGTTCGCACCCATTTGTCCACTTACATCCAGCCCCAAAGCTACAGATCCGCTTCTGTCAGTATCCTAGAGGACCTGTCACTGTTACGCTCCCAGCTGCGATCCCGTCATCCTGAGGCCATGAGACACCTGTTGCATTACTGCCAGGGCAACGCTCTCACCCTAGATCAGGCTCTACAGACGGCCTATTGCGAGTTACACCTATCCCTGATCTCACTCAGATCGTGAGGATGATCCCTCATCGGATCCCTAACCCTGGCCTGACTCTGGAGATCACCAGGTCACCTTATCCTGTAGCTGAGCTAGCTTAGCCGGACCGATGCCGCTGACGTTATCCAGATCCTCTAGGGATTGGATGGGACGGGCTGCTACGATCCGTTGGGCTAGGGTGGGACCGATGCCAGGCAGCTGCTCCAGTTGATCCAGGGTGGCTGTGTTGAGATTGATGGGGCCGGTATTGGGCTGTTCTACCAGAAACTGTCCGCCACAGGTCTCCAACTGAGCCTTCACCTTCTCCTCTAGAGACTGGGAAGGTCCCAGACGGGCATCGG
Source organism: uncultured bacterium (assembly GCA_964429885.1). Lineage (GTDB taxonomy): Bacteria > Cyanobacteriota > Cyanobacteriia > Thermostichales > Thermostichaceae > CAYSEO01. The sequence continues at coordinate 8,735 of CAYSEO010000166.1, read as the reverse complement.
TCATCAACCGATCGAACTCGCGAGCAAACTGATCCGCGACGACTGGATGGCGAATGATCACGATATTCTCGTCGTTGTTATTGTTGGCGGCCTTGGACCAGTTATGGGAACCCGTCACCACCGTGGCACTGGGGGTCCCCGCATCGATCAGCGCAAACTTATGGTGCAGCTTATCGGTAGGGGCCAAATTGGGGATCCCAACCGCTTTGGCAGGGGGGTCCCAGGCGGGACGGGCGGGATCCAGTTGACACTCCCGAGGCAGACTCAGGCCCCACATATCCAAGGTGCGACTGAAATCGCGGAAGGCGAAGCTGTGATCAATCATCACACGGATCCCTACCCCTTTGGTATCCAACAAAGTCTCTAATTGATCGACGATGCCCTGATCGGAGAATACAAACAGAGCCAGATCCACAGAGGAATTGGCCTGAGCCAGTGCCTGGACGATGGCACCATTCGTCGTCTCCTCATAGGGCACCCCTCCACCGGCTGGGGAGAAATGCACGATCACCTCAGCATCCCCCAACCGAGCCGGGATCAGGGGTCGTTCCGGCTTCCGCACCCCAAATAAGCTATCGGGCTGACCCCCCGGACCATCCCCCCACATGTAGTTGAACTCATCCGTAAAGGCCCGCGCCAACTCTGGACTGTCTAAGAGGATCAGATGATTGGTATTGCCGCGACTCTCCGGCTCCCCAAAGTCCCCATGAATCCCAGACACAGTAAAGTTGGCAGATCCCATCACCACCCGTTGGCCATCGATCACCAGGAACTTCTGGTGCATCAGACCACTACCTTTGGTATCATCCGCCGTGTCATCCAGATAGGGCACCCCCGCCCCCTCCAGGATGGCGTAAACATCGCGCTCCGAGATCTCCGCTGGGGACAGGACCCCATTGCGATCCACATCCACGATCGCCTGATACTCCTTCCATTTACCTCGCTCCCGCTCCTCCAGACTGTCCGGATCGATCTCAGACCAGCGTCGGTTGTAGGTGTTTTCCGTGATGAAGCGCACGTTCACCCCCGCTCGCTTACGTTCCGCCAGAGCTTGGGCGATCAGGGGTAGGTTCAACTCCTGGACGGCGATATCGACAGTTCGACTGGCAGACTGGATCTGCTCAATCACCAGGGCCTCCAGATCCGCCCCATAGCGTGTGATCTCTCGGTAGGGATCTGTGTAAACCGACTCTCGGCTCTGATTAAAAGCCACCTGGATCTGGGGATGCTGGGGCAGGGGAGGAATGGTCACCCACTCCTTTCGATCCGGATCCTGGGCTGGCGGACCTACGAAGTAGCCGATCAAGATTAGGACGATCAGACCCACAGCCACAGGCAGGTAGCGGCGGACCTGACGCATCCAAGGGGGAGAGGTGTTCATTGGGGAGCAGGGAGAGATAGAGGGTGATCACCTTTGACTATAGGATCCGGACCCCCAGATCGGGCTAGTGGTGTAGATCACATCCACTCAGAAAGATCAAGCTGGCTGGTTAGACCTGATGATGCCGGATCTAGATGGGCGGGATACCTTTGCTCAGCTGCAGCACAAACCCTGGCCCCACAGATTGCTTGATCCCTGAATTGGCCTTTGTAAGCCCTGACACATCATGAGTCCGATCCCTCGGTCGGGTATCAATTAGCCCCAAGTCGTTGCGGGTCTTTACGAGATCCTTATGTTTGAGATCTAAGCTATGCATCACTGGCGCTCTTGAACCAAAGGGTGCTGGTGCTCTGCAACACAGGCTCCTGGCCTTCACTTCTGATAGATAGGAACCATGTTGATTAAGCTGATTCGCGGATGATCCTTCTCGACCTCAGTGAGATCATGGAAGAAAGATATAACCGATACTACCGTAGAAGCCCGTACATTTGCCGAGGTCTCTGGTCCTGATTTGACTTAGTGAGTTGAGGCTATCTACCGGTTAATGAGGTAAGCCCAGTCCCTGTTTTCGTGAAGGAGCATTCCTGTGCAAGCATTGACAAGATCTATGACCGCATCCCTTCCTTCCCACCCTTCAACTCCAGACTCCTTGGAGATATCTCAGGAGCTGTTCCATCAATTGCAGCTATTTGGAGAGTTGCGCTTCTCTGGTCGGGTGGATATACAGAATTTGGGCAGTCCAGTAGCCCATCTTTATTTCTGTCTGGGGCGTCTGGTGTGGTTTGCCGGTGGACACCAACCGATCCAGCGCTGGCGGCGACTGCTGACCCAGTTCTGCCCCGAGATCAAGGATGCCCCGGTGAATCAGCTGGCTACTGCGGCCCGAGGCACTCAGGGCTATGAGATCTTGTCGGAGCTCCTCCGCCAGGGTCAGATCCGCCGGGACCAGATCGTGTCCTTGATCGAGGCCGCCCTGACGGAGATCCTCTTTGATCTGATCCAGGAGCAGGAAAACCTGTCCACCCCAGAGGTGGAGGAGTCCCAGGAGTTGTATGCCGACACCGAGGACACCATCAGTGCCCCCATGACCATGCTGCGGATCGAGTCTTTGGTGGAACAGGCCAATGCCCAATGGCAACTCTGGCAGGGGGCAAGCTTGGCCGCTTATTCTCCCAACCTGGCTCCCGCCATCCGTCAAGGAGAACAGCTCCGTCAGCAAACCACCCCCCAAACCTACGAGATCCTCACCTCGCTGATCGATGGTCAACGCTCCCTGCGCAGTCTGGCCTTGAAGATGAATCAGGACCTGATCACCTTGACTCGGGCGCTGCTGCCGTACGTTAGCCATGGGGTGGTGAGCCTGGTGGAGATCCCACAACAACCCCCTTTCCATACTCCCACCACCGATATCCTGACCCAGGCCCCTGTCCTACCTCGACCTGCGTTGGCTGAGGATCAAGAGGCCGCTCGCCCCCTCGTGGTGTGCATCGATGACAGTCCTCATGTTTGTAAGAGTTTGGAAGGGATCCTCACTGCTTCGAACTATCGGTTTGCCGCCATCACCGATCCTCTGCAAGCGATCCCCCTGTTGCTAAAACTCAACCCCGATCTGATCTTTTTGGATCTGGTGATGCCGGTGGCCAGTGGTTATGAGATCTGTGCTCAGATCCGACGCATTTCCGCCTTTAAGCATACTCCTGTGATCATTCTGACGGGTAACGATGGCATTGTGGATCGGATGCGCACCAAGTGGGTGGGCTCTACGGAATTTCTGCCTAAACCTGTGGAGTCTGCCCCGGTACTGACGGTGGTGGATCGCTATCTTGCCAAGTCGGGGGATAAGTAGATCGGCAAAATTGCTTTGACATGCACTATATAGACTGTATAAACGTTTTTGCTGATCTACTTATTCACTCGCTAGGCTATTCCCTCGGTCCCGAGCCGGTAGGGCAGCAGCCCAGCGAGCGTGGTAGGCTCTAGTCTGGACCAGCCCGGATCGGCTTTGGGTCCGGCGGCTGGATAGGATCACCCACGGATTAGACGAGATGACAGAGCGAGGCACACGCACCCATTACTGCGGTCAGGTACGAGCAGCGGATATTGGCAATACCGTCACCCTGTTTGGCTGGATCGATCGGCGACGGGACCATGGGGGTGTGATCTTTTTGGATCTGCGGGATCGGTCGGGGGTGGTGCAGCTGGTCAGTGATCCTCAGAAAACACCCAATTCCTATGAGCGGGCTGGTGAGGTGCGCAATGAATATGTGGTCAAGATCACAGGTACGGTGCATCGGCGCCCGGATGAGTCCCTCAATCCCCGACTGGGGACGGGTGAGGTGGAGATCTATGCCGATCAGTTGGAGATCTTGAACCGAGTGGCCAGACAGATCCCCTTCTCCATCTCGGGGGAGGAGGCAGAGCAAACTCGCGAGGAGATTCGGCTCCGCTATCGCTATCTGGATCTGCGGCGGGAGCGTATGTCCCGTAACTTGCAACTACGCCATCAAGTGGTCAAGGCCATGCGACGGTTCCTAGAGGATCAAGAAGGTTTTGTAGAGGTGGAGACCCCGATCCTGACTCGATCGACTCCAGAAGGAGCCCGTGATTACCTGGTGCCCAGCCGAGTCAATCCAGGGGACTGGTTTGCCTTGCCCCAATCTCCTCAGTTGTTCAAACAGATGCTGATGGTATCGGGTGTAGATCGCTACTACCAGATCGCCCGCTGTTTTCGAGATGAGGATCTACGAGCGGATCGACAGCCGGAATTCACCCAGTTGGATATGGAGATGAGCTTCATGTCCCAGGAAGAGATCTTAGATCTGAATGAGCGTTTGGTCTGTCATATCTTCAAGTCTGTCAAAGATATGGATCTGCAGCGACCTTTCCCTCGAATGACTTATGCAGAGGCCATGGATCGCTATGGCTGTGATCGGCCCGATACTCGTTTTGGTATGGAGTTGATAGAGGCCACCCAGATCCTTCAAGGGATCTCCTTCAAGATCTTTGCCAAGGTGCTCGCCGAGGGGGGCATGATCAAGATCTTACCAGTACCCGGTGGGGATAAGTTGATCTCCAATACTCGCATCAAACCGGGTGGAGATCTGTTTAAGTTGGTCACTCAATATGGCGCTGGAGGGCTAGCGTTTATTCGGATCCGGGAGGAGTACACATTAGATACCATCGGTGCCCTCAAGGACGGCTTGACCGAGGAGATGAAAGCTCAGATCCTGGAGGCCACCGGGGCACAGCCGGGGGATCTACTGCTATTTGGAGCTGGGGATCCAGGTATTGTCAACGAATCTCTCAACCGGTTACGGCTGCATTTGGGTGCGGAGTTGAGCTTGATCGATAAGCATAAGAATAACCTGCTTTGGGTGACGGATTTCCCCATGTTTGAGTACAACCCGGACGAGGATCGGTTCGAGGCTCTACATCATCCCTTCACCAATCCCAACCCTGAGGATCTGGAGGATCTGGCCCATGCTCGGGCACTGGCCTACGATATCGTCTGGAATGGGATCGAGATCGGGGGCGGTAGCTTACGGATCTATCAGCGGCAGATCCAGGAGAAAGTTTTTGATGCAGTGGGATTGACGCCGGAGCAAGCTCAGGAGAAGTTTGGCTTCTTATTGGAGGCGTTTGAGTTCGGCACCCCTCCCCATGGGGGCATTGCCTATGGCCTGGATCGGATGGTGATGTTATTGGCAGGTGAGGACTCGATCCGGGATGTGATCGCCTTCCCGAAGACCCAATTGGCTAAGTGCTTGCTGACGGAGGCGCCCTCTAGTGTAGATCAGAAACAACTTCAGGAGCTGTATGTGGCCTCAACCTATGAGCCGGAGGAATAGAGAATGTGTTGTCAGTGTGCAGTATCAGGATCCGATGGGCCGTAAAGATCTTATGCTCTACGAATCGCAACAACGCGGTGACTAACCGCTAGCCTCCTGAAACCAAAGACAAAGGAGTCGTTCCCGACACTCTAACAAAAATCGCACCCTCTGGCCTGGGGTCACCGCAAGGGGCGGATCTAGAAGTTGGATCATCTGGCCCCAATGACGAGCCCTAAACTTGGTAGGATCAGTTTGAGGTCCTGAGGTCAGGATCGTTTGCTCATCCAGAAACAGATCGAACCAACAAGCGACACCATGACAGGTTCCTGATTGTTCTACCTGAAGCTCGATCGCCTGATGTAGAGGTTGGAAGGGACTGGAGAAATCGATCCGAGCCATGGGAACGATCTCAGACAGAAATTGATAGGTCTGTCCCTCCATTTGGGTGAACAGGCGAAAGGGCCAGGACAGATCATTGAACCCCCGTAGATCGAACCCACAGACCTGATCCACCGCCAACTTCTGCCAGATCTCCATCCCCTCAAATAACCCACAATATAAAGTCGCCCCCTGGGGAATGATCCGGGCTCCGGGTTTAGCCAACTGTTGGATCCCATGATTTAAGGAACCCAGTGCTCCCTCACTCACCAGATCCGCCGAGAAGATCTCAGAGACGATCAGATCCACAGCCTGAGGCAGATCTTGAGGGATCTGCAGATCCGTTGAGCGTTTGTTGATCACCTGAATCCGGTCGGCGTATCCTTGACTGACCACGATCTCCACAGCCTTCTCCGCGATCGGAGCCACAAACTCACAGGCCGTCACCCGATCCGCTCCTGCCCGAGCCGCCATCAGCGAGAGCAACCCAGAGCCCGCCCCGATATCCAAGACCTGATCCCCTGGCTGGACCGCCCGCTCGATCGCCTGCTGAAACGCTTGATTGCGCCCCTGATCGTTGAGCATGGGAAAGTGCCAGACACAATCGTTAGACCAGATGGCATCCAACAAAGCCATGGCGTTGGCATGATCGGGTTGGCGCTGCAGAGTCTGCCGGAGATGCGGAATGGAGCGGAGGGGTTGGCCCATCCGTTTATAGGTCATGGCCAATTCATAATGGACCTCAGGATCCCCAGGGACGATCTGCAGTGCGGCCTGCAGGACCGCCAGAGCCTCCGGAAATTGCTCCATCCAACCTAAGAGCTGAGCCAGGTTCAAATAGGCAGGGATATGGTGAGGACTCAGCTCGATCAGCTGTTGACAGATCTGTCGAGCCACCCCCAGCTGATGGGCGCGCACAAAGGCCACCGCCTCCTGTTCCAAGAACCGCATTAACTCCTGTTGACGCCCCTCAGGATCGAGACCCTGAATCACTCGCCGCCAGTGACGATCGACCCCAGCGGTATCCCCCTCCAGCAGAGCGATCAATCCCAGGTACCAGTGGGGTAGCCGTTGCCCCGGCTCCTGGGTGAGCCAGTGTTGAAATCCCTGGGCTGCTTGAGCATACTCGCCTCGATGTAACTGATCGAGCGCCTGTTGAGGTGGTGATGCCTGATGCATGGCGAGGTCAACTCCCTATCGATCTGGGCCGCCACCCCATTGTGTCCCATCAAATCCCTGTGGGATCTCAAGTCAAGGTGTAGGATCTTAGGGCTGAATCCAGGCCCAGCTGCCGTCACCTCGGGGATTCAGAGAAACGTTGGGAAGGAGCCGTGATCATGTCTGAGTCAACCCTATTCGATTGCATCATCGTGGGCGCGGGTCCAGCGGGGGGGGCTGCTGCCTATCATCTGGCCAAACAGGGAGTTCAGGTGCTGGTGCTGGAGCGGGAGTCCTTGCCTCGCTATAAACCCTGCGGCGGTGGAGTCTCCCCCCTAGTGGCTCAGTGGTTTGACTTTGATTTCACCCCGGCCATCTCCCTTAAGATCAATCAGATCCGCTATACCTGGCGATCCGGGGATCCAGTGGTGGCGGACCTGGAGTTGCAGGAGCCAGTCTGGATGGTACGGCGGGATGTCTTCGATCATTACCTGATTCAGCAGGCCCAGGCCCAGGGAGCTCAGGTGAGAGATCAAACCCCCGTCAAGGGCATTCAATGGCACAGCGATCGGTGGCAGGTCCAGACAGAGACCGATCGCCTGGAGGCTCGCTATCTGATCGGAGCGGATGGAGCCAAAGGCATGATGGCCAAGTGGTTAGGGTTCAAGGAGCGGCAACGACGTCTGGCGGCGGCTTTGGAGGCAGAGGCCCCTCACGAGCAGCCTGAGGTGACGATGGCTCATTTTGACTTTGGTACCGTCAGTAACGGCTATATCTGGAACTTTCCCAAGGCAGATGGCTACTCCATCGGGGCTGGCACCTTCCGGGGAGGTGAGAAACAGAACCTCCGCACCCTAGCCGGGGATTATGCCAAACTGTTCAATGTCGATCTAAGCAGTGTCAAGCAATATGGCCATCCCATCTGTCTCTGGGATGAAGATCAGCAGCTCCACACCCAGAACGCGCTGTTGGTCGGGGATGCAGCCTGTGTCATCGATCCGTTTACCGCTGAAGGGATCCGACCCTCCCTCCTGACTGGGGTGCTGGCGGCAGGGGCGATCCAACAGGCTCTAGCCGGGGATCGGGAAGCCCTCTCCACCTACTCCAACCGGGTTCAGGAGCATTGGGGCATGGAGATGCGCTGGGCCAAACGGCTCGCCGCCGTCTTCTATCGTCTTCGAGGGGGGGCTTATCGAGTTGGGGTCAAACGGCCCGGAGCCACAAAACGCATGGGCCAGATCCTGGCAGGAGAGGTGAAATACAGTGATGTGGCTGCTGCCGCCATTCGCAAGATCAGCGGCGGGATCATGGGGCGAGGCTAGAGACTGTTGGACCGATGAAGGGATCACCTGTCGTTTACCAAGCTAGTCTATGCTGGATCCTGAGCTTGGCATCAGGTATGGATCTCCCTGCTTGTACACCTACGTCCCTCCACTGTGTTCCAGCCTCATCCTCGACTCTGATCATCGGAGCCGGTATCGCTGGTCTCGCTGCGGCTCGCTATCTAACTGATCACGATCACTGTGTCACCGTTCTGGAGGCGCGATCGCGAGTGGGGGGCCGGATCTGGACCGATCACTCCCTCGGGGTTCCCATCGACCTGGGGGCAGCCTGGATCCATGGCATTGAGGGGAATCCTATGGCGGAGTTGGCCCAACGTTTTCATCTGGACTGGATTCCAGCGGACTTTGATGCTCTGGAATTGATCGATACCGATGGCCATGCCCTCACCTGGGAGGAACATGATCAAATCGATCGGCTGAGCCTCTGGCTGGCCCACCATTTGGAACAGATCAAAGGTCTCGCCCCCTTAGACCGATCGATGCGGGAGGGATTGGAACCGATCGTCAGGGCTATGGACCTCACCGAGGTGATCCGCCGAGGCTTGTTCTGGACCCTGGGATCGGAGATGGAGATCGAGTATGCCTCCAATGCCGAGGAGTTATCCCTACGGTACTGGAACGAGGATCAAGATCTGCCGGGGGATG
>CAYSEO010000165.1:0-9624 GCA_964429885.1 uncultured bacterium | reverse complement strand
GTTGCTCTCATTGACGAAGTGGTGGTTGGCTATGCAGTGCTTGAATACACCTTCTTCTCAAACGGTTTCATCTCGATGCTGATGGTGGACAGGGCTAGCAGGCGGAAAGGTGTAGCGGTGGCCCTGGTCAAGCATCTTGAGGAGATCTGCAAAACTGACAAGTTGTTTACATCCACCAATGAATCTAACAAACCCATGCAAGGGCTTATGCAGAGTATGTCTTACGAACCGAGTGGCACGGTGTATAATCTCGACGAGGGAGATCCCGAGCTTATCTACGTTAAGAGACTTAAAGGAACCCGGTAACCAGTCGCTGTAGGGGACACCCCGTCTCCAATTTTTGGATGGTGTCGTTGACCTCGCCGCGAGTGTTCTTCTCAGTGAACTGGAACGATTTTTCTCTGTCGTTGCCCATAAGGTCTTCAAGGTGTCAAGATAGCTGTCTAAATACTCTTCCACCAAGTTATCGTATTTGCTCTCCTTGATCTCGTTTTGCTGAGCGGCCAACACAATGCTGGTACCCATGCGTCGCAGATCCCAAAGCTAAGATCCCAAAGCTCCCTCATCAAAGTCGTTGGTATCAAAGCGAGCTTCTCCCTCTCGATCTCGATAGGCTCCTATGTTCTGAAGGTGCATATCTCCATTGAGCCAGGTGGCCTCATTTTCAAACTCAGATTGGGGGAGTAGCCACTACACCAACACCTGATCATAATTCCTACAGATATCCATTGTTCTGGACGAACATTCTGATCGAGCCTGGTCAGGCAGACTGGGAAGTTGATAGCTTATAAGGATTGGCTACAGGAACCGTCATGACTCTCGCAGCTGCCCAATCCTACGATCTGCAAGCGCTTCGTTCTGCCCTCGAGGGGATCGAGACGATCACTGATCCCCATCAGTTAACGAAATTGTCTTTGGACTACTACCACTTCAGTCCGGTGCTACAGCGGCAGTTGAGCGATAAGCGAGGAGAACTAGTGATCCGGCCTACCTCGCAGGCGGAGGTGATGCGGGCGGCCTCCCTTTGTGCTCAGCATCGGGTGCCGGTGACCATCCGGGGGGCAGGAACAGGTAACTATGGTCAGTGTATCCCCCTGGCGGGCGGCGTGATCTTGGATATGAGTCGTCTCAATCAGGTGAAGTGGTCCAAGCCTGGGATCGCTCGGGTGGAGTCTGGGGCTAAGCTTGCGGCCATTGATAAGCAGACCCGCGAGATCGGTTGGGAGATCCGCATGGCTCCCTCCACCTATCGGACAGCCAGTATCGGTGGTTTCATCGCCGGAGGCAGTGGGGGGATCGGCTCGATCACCTACGGTCAGCTGCGGGACCGAGGGAATATCCTGGCCCTGCAGGTGGTCACCCTGGAGGAGGAGCCTCAGGTGATCGAGCTGCGTGGGGATGATGTCCATAAGGTCAGCCATGCCTGGGGCCTCAACGGCATCATTACAGAGCTAGAGATCCCTTTAGGACCCGCCTATCCTTGGGCAGAGCTGGTGGTAACCTTCAAGGATTTCATGACGGCAGCCCGCTTTGGTCAGGCGCTGGGGGACTCCGATGGCATCATCAAGAAGATGATCAGCATCCATGCCTGGCCGATCCCCAGTTATTTTGCGGCCTTGCAGGACGCTCTGCCTCAGGATCGCCATTGTGCACTGTTGATGATCGCGGAGTCTTGTCTGGAGCCGTTGGCGGAGTTGGTCAAGGCGTTTGGGGGCCAGATCACCTATCAGAAGTCGGCCCAAGAGGCTTCCCGAGGGATCACGTTGGGGGAGTTCACCTGGAACCACACGACTCTGCATGCCCGCAATGTGGATGCTGCCCTCACCTATCTGCAGACAATGTTTCCGATGGATCGAGATCTGCAGTTGTTGGAGCATATGTATCATCATTTTGGGGATGAGGTGATGATGCATCTGGAGTTTATTCGAGTGGGCGGTGAGGTTCGTCCGGCAGCCCTCCAGATCGTGCGCTTTACCACGGAGGAACGGTTGAACGAGATTATTCGCTATCACGAGGAGAAAGGGGCATTCATCGCCAATCCTCACACTTACATCATTGAGGATGGGGGCCGTAAAGTGATGGATCCCAAACAGGTCGCCTTCAAGGAGCAGGTGGATCCCTATGGTCTCTTGAATCCGGGTAAGATGCGGGCTTGGATGGAGCGACAGGCCAGTTGATCGGATTTTGGGAACCTGTGTGGTGTTGATCTAAATAAAAAAAGAGGCGCACACTCTGGTACACCTCCCATCCAGGATCATCAGACCGAAACCTATCTCACATCACCTGCCATAGCATTGATCACATAGTCGAAATAGGGAGCGGCCTCATTGGCCCCCTGAACATCCAACAGACTCAACGCCGCCTCCTTCAAGGTCTTGATGGCATCGATCATCCCCGGAATGGGCACATTCAGAGAGTTGTACATCTCCCGCACCCCGATCAGGCCAATGCTCTCGATGGGCTCCTTACTGCCCGCGATGATGCCGTAGGTGATCAGGCGCAGATACCAGTCATAGTCCCGCAGACACTGATTGTACTGCCGATCTCCCGCCGCATTGCCCCCAGCCTGCCGATATTCCGGACGCTGGGTGAACAACTGTCGCTGGGCCTCATCAATGATCCGTTTCTTGTTCTCCGTCAGCAGCTCCGCCACCTGCAGCCGCCGCATGCCGCTGGACATGTAGGTTTTAACCGCCTCCAGCTCTCCTGCCGAGAGATAGCGCAGTTCGTCATCGGCCACCGCAATGGCTTGATTGATCACACTCACGAGTCACAGTCTCCTGTTTGCTATAGGGTCAACCTAAAGGGTCATCAAAAACATCGGCATCAGATCATCAGTCTAGGACCCCATGTCCGATCCCGTTCCGGTTGTTAAACGATCAAAACGAAAGGAAGGACTCAGCAGCCTCACGGCCTCCTTGTCCCTCCCCAGTCTAGAGCAGCCTTCCGTCCGGCTCAAGCCAGCCTGTTTCGATCCAGGTCTAGATCTTACCGCGCAGCCACTGGGCCATCTCGTTGGGCTTCGGTGCAGAGGACATGGCCACCTCCTCGGTGATCCGGCCCTCCTGATAGAGAGAAAACAGGGACTGGTTCATGGTGGTCATCCCCTCAAAGGAGTCGTTAAAGATCAGCTCCTCGATCTCGTCCACCTGACCCCGGTGAATGTAATCCCGGATGGCGTCTGTATTCCGCATGATCTCGTGGGCGGCACAGCGCTTACTCTCCACCGTCCGCACCAGGGTCTGAGCGATCACCGCAATCAGGGTCTCCGCCAACTGCATCCGCATCGGCGCCTGCTCCTCCGGACGATAGATCCCCAACAGACGCTCGATGGTCTTGACCGCACTGTTGGTGTGTAGGGTACCAAACACCAGGTGACCGGTTTGGGCTGCCTTGATCGCCGTCTCCACTGTCTCCCGGTCCCGCATCTCCCCGATCAAGATCACATCCGGATCTTCCCGCAGAGAGGCCTTGAGGGCGTTACCGAACTCTAGGGTATGGATGCCCACCTCCCGCTGCCGGATCATGGACTTTTTACTCTGGTGCACAAATTCCACCGGATCCTCGATGGAGATGATGTGCTTGGCGTAGGTGGCGTTGATGTAATCAACGATAGCCGCCAGGGTGGTGGACTTTCCCGATCCTGTCGGACCCGTCACCAGCACCATGCCCTTATGCTCCTGGGCAATGATTTTGAACACTTCGGGAGCGTTGAGCTGTTCCAGAGACAGGATCTTGATGGGGATCAGTCGCATCACCAGGGCAGGACCCAATAGGGAGACGAAGCAGTTGACCCGGCAGCGCACCAAGCCCTCGTACTGCACCGCTGTGTCCAGCTCCAAGCACTCCTCAAACTGCCGGATCTGACTCTCCGGTAAGCTCTCCCGCAGCCAGTCGTAAAAGATCTCCGTCGTCGTCACCGGGTAATTGGTGGGCACCATCTCACCCCGATCTCGGAAACGAGGCACCTCTCCCACCCCCAGGTGGATATCGGAGTATCCCTTATCGAAGGCTTCCTGCACCAACTGTCGCAGAGTGATATGACTGGCGGCCCGAGCCGGTGTAGCAGCGGCCACAGCACCCCGTCCCCCCAACGGTTTCCGTCCTCCCGGAGTTACAGGTCTGCTCCCTGGAGGGGCGACAGCGGGACGTCCAGGCATCGCAGGGGGAGCCGCCCCTGAGGCGGGAGCTTGAGGGGGAGCTGGGGTGGCATTGCGCAGGGGTAGACGAGGTGGAGCAGGGATCCCTCCCCCAGTGGGAGCTGCGGGTTGGGCCGTTGGATCCACCTCAGTTTTCTCCTGGACGGGAGGCCGGGCGGTTTGTGGAGGTTTGGGGGTACCAGGGGGCTTGAGGGGAGGCTTACCCGGAGCCCGCATCACCGGCGGTGGGGGCATATTGGGATCAACCGCAGTGGAGGCCTGACCTCCCGCAGCTGATTGACCCCGAGGTCGTTGTAGAACAGGGGGGGCCGGTGGGGTCCAGTCAGAGTCGGCCAGCTCAGGGGATCGATTGGTGTTTTCGGCTTCGCTCATGGCTCAATCTATGCCTCGTCGTGACAGCGCCGGGTTGTTTGGGTCGCGGAAGGTCTCACCAATCCTACTATTCCCCACCCCAGGGCCGCCAATTTAAGGTCAGGTCCGATCCCTTGATCTCGATTCGACCCCTAGCCATTCTCGATCACAACCCACTCACGGCTCGCTGCAGCTGCACTAGGGCAATGTTGTAGGAGGTAACCGCACTGGCGAGGTTCCCCCGTGCTTCTGTCAGGGAGGACTCCGCTGTGATCACCTCCGTCTGGGTACCTACCCCGGCCTGAAAGCGTAACTGGGAGAGCCGCAGGGATTCCTGGGCAGACTCGATGGCCACCTTAGCGGTCTCGATCTGTTCTCGACTGGACTCCAGGGTGAGGAAGGCATCCTCAACGGTGTTCTGAATAAAGTTGCGGGTGTCGATGAAATCAGTGGTGGAGATCTCGGCCTCCAACTCAAAGCCACGGGCCTGGGCTCGGGCCGCTCCTCCGTCGAAGAAGGGCCAACTAAAGGTAGCTCCCGCGCTATACCCAGTGCTGATGCTGTCCCGGATCTGTAGATCGGCCCCCCCGTCGAAGGTGGCAAACAGATTGAGCTGGGGCCGGATGGAGGTGATGGCGTTGCGGGCCTGATCTTGAGCCTGAGCGAAGCTGCGCCGCTCGATCTCTAACTCCTCCCGGTTCTGTAGGGCGATCACGATGGAGTCCTCCAGGCTAAAACCCCAGGTGCCACTGGGCTGGACCGGATCGATGGCGGTGACATTGAGGGGCACGCTGGTATTGAGCAACTCCACCAAGGCCCGTTGGGCGATGCGGCGATCGTTCTGGGCCACCAGTAACTGTTGTCGGTTGTTGGCTAACTCGGTCTCAAAGGTGAGGACATCGAAACGGGTGCCCAAGCCTGCCCTCTCTCGGGCTTCTGCATCCGCGAGGTTGGCCTCCGAGGTCTCCACAGAAGCTTGGGCGATGGCCACAGCCGAGTCAGTCTGTTGGAGCTGGTAGTAAGCCGTCGCCACATCCAACCGCAGGGTTTGAACGATCTGATCCAGGGATAGATCCGCAATATCCACCGCCTCCCGAGCCGAATCCTGGGCGGAATCTCGAAATCCACTATCTAAAAAGGTATAGTCCAGCCGCAGCAAGCTGCCCGTGATCCGGCTGGAGTCACCCACTTCTATGGGACTGCCTAAGGAAGGAGGCTGTTGATAGGTGTAGTTCAAAGAGGTGCTGGCAGTGGGCAGATAGAGGGCTAACACCTCATCTAAGGCAGCCTGAGCCTGTTGCAATTGCAGCTCTGCCCGTTGCACGTCAGGATTGCGTTCCACCGCCAGATCTAGGGCATCCTGGAGGGTTAGTCCCTCCGTCCGCTCCACCCGCACCTGCAGGGGACTTTGGGGCACGGTTAGCTCCTCCGCCTCGGTGGCCAACTCTGGAGGTTGCAAGGGGGGGAGTTCCGGTTGTTGATCCCCATCCACGTCCAACACGGATAACTCGGGGGGAGCCTCGGGCACGATCACGTCTGCGGCGGATGGCAGGTTGGGGATCTCCTCCACAGCATCCTCATCATCGGCCTCTTCTGGGGTCGGGCTGGGGAAGGGAGTAGGCAGTTGCACCAGCTGGGGCGGGGTGGATCCGGAGGCAGGAGGGGAGGGGGAAGCGGGAGCGGTGATCCCTTGGAGGGCGGATGAATTCTGAGATGTCTGGGGATCAACCTGAGGCTGGGTCAAGGGATCGGGAGTTTCTGGATCGGAAGTTGTCGAGGGCTCGGCCCAGACCTGCAGTTGAGGCAGTGTCCAGATCAGGCCCAGGACCAGACTGTGGCTCAACAGGATGGCACTTCGCCTCAAGTGACACAAGTTGGAATGCTGACCCATGCAAATCACCTCACACCAACACAAACCTTATCTCCTCAGGAATATCCCAAGATCTGAGGGCAGGCATTCTGTATAGCGCAGGTCAAACAGTCCGGATCAACTCAGGTCTTTAGGCTTGGATCTAAGTCCATCGACTCCTGAGGTTCCGCCTCGGTGGCCGGGTAGCGGATGTAGAACAACCCGAAGGGTTCCTGGCCTTGGCGATCAAAACATTGGTGATGACGCTGATGGGCTCTACGGATCTGGCGTAACCCAGGGTGGGAGGATCGAAAGGGTAACACCCGCCGATGGGTATAGGCGTCATGGGCAATGAAGTAGACGATGCCGTAGAGCGAGATGCCAAGTCCAAGAGCGTACCAGGGGGAGTGCCACCGATCTGCTGATCCCACCTGCAGCAGGACTACGGCTAGGGCTCCGAACACTAGGGAGAACAGATCGTTGAGCTCTAGGCGGGAGGGATGGGTTTGATGGTGAGTTTTGTGAATGGGCCAGAGGAGGCCATGGAATAGGAAACGGTGCAGGAGGTAGGACAACCCTTCCATACCTACACACCCTAGGCCTAGACAACCGATCCAGATCGCGGTATCCATAGTTACTCTCTCACCCTAAAATAGATCTAGATCCTCAGACGCTGAGGCAGAGCTAAGGTTCCGAGCTTGATTGAACAGGTGGCTAAGACTGACACTCGTCTTAGAGAGTTCCTGCTTGCTCACGGACTTGCTCAGGCTGCCCAAGGAGTCGGTCGATGTCCTGCATTGAGGTCTAACCCTGCAGACCAACATGCTATGTTTATCCCGTGAGAGCGGTGAATTTATGACTGAGACATCAATTCGTATCGCCCATGGCGGTGACGTCGATGCTGTGGGATATCTATTTGACTTGTATCGAAAATTCTATGATCCTGGAATACCACATCTTTGCTCTAGAACAGAGCTTGAGCAACTCCGCACATTTTTACAATCCCCCGACTTTTTTCTGTTCGATACTAAGGATTGTCGAGATCAGTAGAACAGCCATGAAGGTTTCCATCGTTGTCGATCGGGGCTTACCCATTGGATTGATCAGCAACTGTGCCGCCGTGTTGGGGGTTTCTCTTGGGGCAACCTACCCCGATCTGATCGGGCCTGACGTACAGGATCAATCTGGCATGGCGCATCGTGGGATCACGGGGTTGCCTCTACCCATCCTCTCAGCCTCTCCAGATAAACTGCGGGATCTATTTGTGGCCAGTCAAGCGGAGAGCTCGGTGACGACGATCTCCTTTACAGATGTGGCCCAGGGCTGTAAAACTTACGAGGACTATCAGCAGAAACTCTCGAACACCCCGTTTCAGTCCCTCCAGTTCCTGGGAATCCTGATCGTTGGACCCCACTCAGCGGTCTCACGGCTGACAGGATCCTTGCCTTTGCTTAAGTCATTTACCCGGTGAGGATCAGATCCAATGACTCAGGAGTTCAACAGTTTCACAGCTCCCTTTACGGCTAGTGGACGAGCCTCAATCGTTCCCCCACCTCCCTGGCACTATGCAGGCTGGATGATCAATGTGGCAGTTCAGATCAATCGATCTCACTCTGAGGTTCTCGTGCCCACTGCTTTAGGCCAGCTAACGGGCCAGGGATGCATTCATTTTGCAGACTGGCAAGCCACAACCGATGGCCATGAGCTTTTGGATCCAATCTACGCCCAATATCGAGAGACGATCGTGATTGTCGAGATCGAACGCCCCAATGGTGAACTGCTCAATTACTGCCCTTTCATTTGGGTAGATCAAGATCTGTCTTTGATCCGAGGGTTACTGCAGGGCTGGCCCAAGAAACTGGGATCCACTTTTATGACCCGTTCCTATCCCCTCGATCATCCAGCGGCGGCCCCGCTGCGATCGGGTACGGTCCTAGGGGCGAGTTTGTGTGTCAAGGATAGACGCCTGATCGAGGCCCACTTGCAATTGACAGGGCAACCTGGTCAACCCTATGGATTACTAACTCGGCCCACCATCGGCACCGTAGCTTGGCCCGATCTGACCCAACCTCAACATTTTCCCCAATGGCGATGGGTGCTGCCGGATATTCAGGATCCGATCCAATCGGACTGGCAGGCGGCCACAGCGACGATCCAGATCCTGCCTCATCCCGTTGAGGAACTGTCGTTGTTGACTGAGGTGGAGGCTCAAGCTGCTAGTGTGGGCTGGGTGGGTCTGACCGTTGTTGGCGCTCGGCCTCTCTAACGTCTTAACCCATGGGAGAGATAGTCTATATAAACGTTTTCACTGATTAACTGATGACAACCTCTCGTTTGTTGCATGCTTCGATGGTTGCGGTGACCTTTCTGAGGGACGAGAATGGCGATCTGTGGGGGGATGTTCCGTTAGCAGTGGTGCTATCTCCTTTGATCCTCCCTGGTTGGAGGCACGCTCACGATCAACTCCTCAGGCTATGGAGCTCTGCCCGCTTTAGAGTCCATCAATATCTCAGGGCCAGGGGTAACCCTCAGTGGTGATGATGCCACTCGGATCTTTGAGATCCCAGCCGGGGAAAGGGTCGTTCTCACTGGATTGACCTTGACCAACGGATCTGCTGATCGAGGGGGAGCGATCCTCAACCTTGGACAACTCAACCTGACCAGTGTGACGGTGCAGAACAGTACCGCCAGTGACGAAGGAGGTGGGATCTTCAATGGCAGTGAGCGGTTGATCCTGAGGGACAGCACTGTGAGTGGCAATGTGGCTGGCACCAGCGGAGGGGGGATCTACAATCAGTCTGGACAAGTCAACCTCACCAATAGCCAGATTACAGGGAATAGTGCCGCCAATGAAGGAGGGGGGATCCTGTCGGCAGAGGGCCGGTTGGTTGTGAGAACCAGTGTGCTGAGTAACAATACGGCCATTCAAGGAGGAGGGATCCTCATCAAGCAGGGCCAGCTAGCGGCTCAGAATAACCAATTCACCACAAATCGTGTGACTGATGCAGGGGTGGACATCTTCAATGAGACCGGCACGGTGTCCAATCGAGGTAACACTCCAAGTGGGTGTGACACAGTACCTCAAAACAGTGGGTGTTCAGGAGAGGTGATTTTCTTTGCGCCTAGCCTCTCGATTGACAAGACAGTGTTCTCTGGACAGGACGAAGGCGCCTCTTGCCCTGGTGGGGAAACGATCACCATTCCTGCTGAGTCAGCGGTTACCTATTGCTTTGAGGTCGAGAACACCGGCGACACCTTCTTAAG
>CAYSEO010000164.1:0-9714 GCA_964429885.1 uncultured bacterium | reverse complement strand
GGTGGCCTCGGGAGTGGGGGCGGTGGAGGTGGGCAGGATATAGACGGATTCCACCTGTTGTCCCTCGGTGGGGATGGCTTGGATGGTGCCCTGATCGACGCGATAGACGATCTGTTCAGCCTGGAGACGGTTCTGATCCTGGGTGACCTCGACGCCCCCCTCTAGCTCGATGCGTTGTTCCTGGGTGAAGTAGATGGCCTTATCGGCAGTGGCCACCACGGATTGGGCAGGGTATCTGATCGTGACGTTGCCCTCGGCGGTGATCACGCCGGTGAGGGAGTTGGCCTCCTGACTATTAGCGGTGATGGTGATGGCTCGATCTGCGGTTTGGGCCAGGGCTGGGGGCAGGGAGCCGATCAGGAGCGGGAGGATGTAGGCCAGGGGCCGGATCCAGGGGGCAGTTTTGTTTGATCCCGGCGGGTACACCATGGTGGGTCGCTCCATCTCAATCCTATGCCAGTGTAGCCTGAGGGGGCGCCGATCCTGGTGCGGGATCCGTGTATCCAGTGGCCTGAGAGAGGCTAGGGGTGGGTTGATTTCAGCCATACCACAAAACCCCAACCGGTCTCACCTCATCCAGCAAAGCGTAACAACGGGAACGAATGAGGGAGGGGGTCAGCGGTGTAGAGTTGTAAGGATGACTGAATCCCTAGCCGTTCGTCGTTCCACCCTCACGATCTCCCTATGCGTATCCTCTCCGTCCGAGTTCTCAGCGGCCCCAACTACTGGAGCATCCGTCGGCAAAAGCTCATCCAGATGCGACTGGATCTAGAGGATCTGAGAGATCGGCCCACCAGCGAGATCCCTGGCTTTCGAGAGGGACTGGAGAAGCTCCTACCCGGCCTCTGGGATCATCAATGTTCCCGTAGTTGTTATGGCGGGTTCCTGCAGCGGGTAGAGGAGGGCACCTGGATGGGGCATGTGATCGAGCATGTGGCCATCGAACTGCAATCTATGGCGGGCATGGGGGTGGATTTTGGTCGCACACGGGAGACCACCACAGAGGGGGTTTACAACGTTGTCTTCGAGTATCAGGAGGCGGAGGCAGGCAGATTTGCAGCCAAAGCAGCAGTCTACCTCTGTCAGGCCCTGGTAGACGGCGAATCCTACCAACGAGATCTAGAGCTGGACATCCAGGAACTGCGGGAGATCCGGGAGAAGGTGCGGTTCGGCCCCAGTACCCAGGCCCTGGTGGACGAGGCCACCCTGCGGGGCATCCCCCATATTCGGCTCAATGAAGGATCCCTGGTGCAGCTGGGCTACGGCGTTCACCAGAAACGGATCGAGGCGACCACCACGGAGAAAACCAGCATCATCGGTACCGATCTGGCCTCCGATAAGCGATCCACCAAGGAACTGTTGGGGGATATGGGGGTCCCGGTGCCCAAGGGGTTTACGGTACGCCGCCTGGAGGAACTGGAGGTGACCATCGAGGATGCAGGGGGGTTCCCGGTGGTGATCAAGCCCCTCAATGCCAATCACGGTAAGGGAATCACCGTCAATATCAACGATCTGGACTCCGCCACCGCCGCCTATGATGCCGCCAAGGAGTTCTGCCCCACGGTCCTGGTGGAGAAATATGTGACCGGGGATGACTATCGCCTGCTGGTGATCAATAACAAATTGCGGGCTGTGGCCAAACGGGTGCCCGCCCATGTCGTGGGGGATGGTCGCTCCACTATCGAGGAATTGATCGAGCAGGAGAACAAGGATCCCCGCCGGGGCTTTGGCCATGAGAACGTCCTCACCCTGATCACGATCGATGAGATGACCAAACGGCTCCTCTCCCAGAAGGGCTATGCCCTGCATACCGTCCTAGAGCGGGGGGAGAGCTGTAACCTGAAATCCACCGCCAACCTAAGCACGGGGGGTATCGCCGTAGACTGCACCGATATTATTCACCCCTACAACGCCTTCATCGCCGAGCGGGCGGCCCAGATCATTGGTCTGGATGTAGCCGGTATCGATCTGATCTGTCCGGATATCACGCAACCTGTCCATGAGACCGGCGGTGCCATCGTCGAGGTCAATGCCTCCCCCGGTTTACGGATGCATCTTTCCCCGAGTGAGGGGATCGCCCGCAATGTAGCTGAGCCCGTGATCGAGATGTTGTTCCCCCCCGGCACCGAGACCCGCATCCCGATCATCTCCGTCACTGGCACCAACGGCAAAACCACCACATCCCGCCTCACGGCCCATATCCTCAAAGGTGTGGGGAAACGAGTGGGCTTCACCACCACCGATGGGGTCTATATCCAGAACCATCAGATCGCCAAAGGGGATATGACCGGACCCTACAGTGCGCGGTTGGTGTTGCGGGATCCCACCGTCGAGGTAGCGGTCCTGGAGACAGCTCGGGGCGGGATCATTCGTGAGGGTTTGGGGTTCGCTGAATGCGACATCGGCGTGGTCCTTAACGTCACCTCGGATCACCTGGGTGTGGGGGATATCGATACCCTGGAGATGATGGCCCGCGTCAAATCCGTGGTGGTGGAGGCGGTGCCTGAACAGGGTTATGCCGTGCTCAACGCTGACGATCGGTTGGTGGCGGAGATGGCTCAGAACGTCAAGGGCACTGTGGCCTACTTCAGCATGGATCCCAACAGTCCCCGGATCCAGGATCACATCGCCAAAGGAGGCACGGCGGCAGTCTACGAAGACGGTTATGTCTCCATCCTGAAGCGGGGCTGGAAGCTGCGGATCGAGAAGGTGACCAACATCCCGCTCACCCTGTTCGGGCGGGCCAGCTTTATGATCCAGAACGCCCTGGCCGCTACTCTCGCCACCTTTCTACATGGGGTCTCCATCGATGACATTCGGGTGGCCCTGGGCACCTTCACCAGCTCCGTGGCTCAAACACCAGGACGACTCAACCTGTTCGATGTGGGTCACTATCAGGTGCTGATGGACTATGCCCATAACGCTGCCGGGTATGAGGCGATCCAGACCACCCTGGAGCACTGGGATTGCCATCGCAAGATCGGCGTGATCGGGGGGCCAGGGGATCGGCGGGATCAGGATTTGCAGGAGCTGGGGATCTTGGCAGCCCGGATGTTTGATCGAGCCATTGTCAAGGAGGATGACGATCCACGGGGTCGGGAACGGGGAGAGGTGGCCCGCCTGATCCGTGATGCTTGGGATGATGAGCAGGGTGGTGAGTTGGAGACGATCCTGGATGAGACGGAGGCGATCGAGGCCAGTTTGGATCAAGCTCAGGCTGGGGATCTGATCGTGATCTTCCCTGCCGATGTGCAACGCACCATCAGTATCATCACCCGCTATCAGGATCGGCTTAATCCTCAGCCCAACTTTCGCGGATCCTCCTACAGCATCCAGACACCCCCCTCCGATTCCAGCAACGGTCGCAGTGCTCCAGAAACCGACGCACGGGATCGGTCTGGGTCGGTATAGATCCCCCGAGAATAAGGGAAAGCTAGAGACTAGGGTGAGGTGTTAACTCTACCCTGGCCTCCGTACCGCCATCGATTAAGATTCCCTGAAGGTAAACTACAGAGCTTCGGAGATGGGGTTAGGAGTAGTACACTTACCCTCGATAGCCATTATCTTGGGATCACTAGGGGCCTCTACCGAGCTTGGAGCGATCGCCATGGACACTAGCCTTTTGCAAGCGGCGAAA
Source organism: uncultured bacterium (assembly GCA_964429885.1). Classification (GTDB taxonomy): domain Bacteria; phylum Cyanobacteriota; class Cyanobacteriia; order Thermostichales; family Thermostichaceae; genus CAYSEO01. The sequence goes on along the minus strand of CAYSEO010000164.1, from coordinate 6,077 downwards.
CAGATCTACCAGTCCCATATCCAGCTGCGACCGGATGTTGGGGAACAGCCCCCTCGCGGCGTGGTGATTCATCGTCGCACCCTCAGGGGAGATCTGATCTTTTCTGAGTACCCAATCCTATTGCCCTATGAATTGTTTATTCCCGTCGATGTCCTGGATCAACAGACGGTGGGTTAAGGAGCTCAACATCACAGCCGGGGATGGAGGACTGAGCTCATGACGGATCTGACTGGTCTATGGGAGTTTCAGCTAGTGGTTTGGCTGATCACTCTCTCTGTGGGAGCGAGTATCGGTAGCTTTCTCAATGTGGTGATCTATCGAGTCCCTCATCGGATCTCTCTGTTGCATCCCGGCTCCCATTGCCCGAAGTGCCAGACCCCCCTGGGACCGACGGAGAATGTGCCGGTATTGGGTTGGATCTGGTTACGGGGCCGCTGTCGCCACTGTGGTCAGCCGATCTCTTGGCGCTATCCTGCGGTGGAAGCCCTCACCATGGTCTTATTTGGACTCTGTTTATTGTGCCTGGGCCTGACCCCTCAAGCTTTTGTCGCCTGTCTCCTGCTCAGTTGGCTGATCGCTCTGGCCCTGATCGATCTGGATACCCTGCTGCTGCCTGAGGAGTTAACTCAGTCCGGCGTGGTGGTGGGGGCTGTGATCCGTCTGCTGCTGCCCTGGCTGCGGGGGGATGGATCGGTGGCGAGCTCGGTCCAGTCTCTAATGGAGGGGGTATTGGGGGCCGTGGTGGGGATCCTGTTGCTGGAGCTGATCGGGATTCTCGGTCGGGTCGTGCTCAGACGGGAGGCCATGGGCTTGGGGGATGGCAAGTTGATGGCTCTGATCGGCCTGTGGTTAGGGTGGCCCAGTGTGTTGGTGACTCTCTTTCTGGCCAGTGGTGTGGGGGTGATCGGCAGTGGCATTGGCATGGTATTGCGGCGGGTGCAGTTTGGGCGACCCATCCCCTTTGGTCCCTACATCGCTATCGGGGGAGCGCTGGCTGCTCTGGTGGGGCCTCAGATCGTCTCAGGCTATCTTCGGTATTTTGGCCTGGAATGAAGTGCTTGAGATGAGATCGAGATGATTGATTCAACTGGATTCTCTGTTTTTTGTCGACCATTGCTTTCATGGTTTTGATCCAAACTCCAGGATCATCTGCTCCCCTCGTGCATGTTTCACATCCAAGAACTGCATAGAACAAGAAGATCTACTTTTGTACTTTTAGCTACAGAAATATCTTCTCCTCGTGGGCATCCAGGACCCAAAAACAATAGGTAAAGCCTCATCTTCGTATCTTTAACTACAGAAATATCCTTTTCTTTACTAGGATCTGACAAAGAATTGAGAGAGATAAGACAGAGATCTTGGAAATGAAAAAACAAGCTTAAGATATCTGGAAGTCACTATATCACTTAAGAGCCCTGGGCTATTATGTCCGTAGAGCTTAAGGAGATCAATTAATACGCCTGAACTCAGAATGATGAGGGTTGTTTGCTGTTTGTGAGCTGTTGATCAGTTTCATGAAGTTGTGGGTTGGCGTCTCCCACAGAGTGATCTCAAGCTGCGGTGACTCAGACTATGGGCTCAAGAAACTGAGTCAGAGTGGGTTGCTAGTAGAGCCCAGATAGGAGTCATCTCATGTCGGTCGTTTTCGCAGGGAGTGCTATGAAAATTGCTGTTGTCAAAGAAACAGGCGTGGGAGAGCGTCGTGTCGCCCTTGTTCCCAACGTGATCAACTCGTTGGTCAGTAAAGGTCTAGAGGTTCGGGTCGAGTCTGGAGCGGGAAACAGTGCGTTTTTCTCGAATGCAGCCTACGAGGAAGTTGGCGCTCAAATTCTCTCCGATCCAGAGATCTTGTGGGCCGCTGATGTGGTGCTCAAAGTGAGTGCCCCAACCCCGGATGAGCTGAAGTTGATGCGCTCGGGTTCAATCTTTGTTGGCATGTTGGACCCCTTGGTGAACTTGGAGTTGGTTCAGGATCTGGCTGGCCGTCAAGTTACGGTTATGGCCATGGAGCTGATCCCCCGTATTAGCCGGGCCCAGAGTATGGATGTGCTCTCCTCCCAAGCCAGTCTCGCAGGATATCAAGCCACCTTGATCGCAGCATCAGCCTTACCAAAGTACTTCCCGATGCTCACCACAGCAGCTGGCACGATCCCTCCAGCCAAGGTCTTTGTGATCGGAGCGGGTGTGGCCGGCTTGCAAGCCATTGCCACTGCACGACGTTTGGGGGCTCAGGTTTCCGGCTTTGACATCCGTCCAGAAGTGAAAGAGCAGGTGCAAAGCCTGGGGGCCAAGTTTGTGGAACTGCAGCTTGAGGAAGAAACTCAAACCGCAGGGGGCTATGCGAAGGAATTGTCCGATCGCTCCCAACAGATGACACAGGAACTGATCGCTCAGCAGGTACGTCAATCGGATGCTGTGATCACAACAGCTCGCGTGCCTGGCAAGAAAGCGCCTCTGTTGGTGACTGCCGAAATGGTTGAACAGATGAAGCCTGGATCCGTGATCGTGGATATGGCTGCTGATCAGGGGGGGAATTGTGCTTGTTCCGAGGCAGGGCAGGAGGTTGTTCATCATGGTGTGACGATTCTGGGACCCCAAAATCTACCAGCAACCATGCCCATCCACGCCAGTGAGCTCTACGCAAAAAACATATCCACCTTCCTGATGCAGTTGATCAAAGAGGGGCAGTTGCAACTTGACTTTGAGGATGAGATCATCAACTCCGCCTGCTTGACCCATGCTGGTGAGGTTCGCAATGCTCGGGTCAAAGCAGCAATTGATCAACGTCGTGAGCTGCAGACCGCTTAGCGCCTTCAGGGAGCGTGATTGGGGGCTAAAAACAAACATGAGTGAAGGAGTTCTGCTACTGTGACTGAAACGATCGTGACCACTTTGTTTGTGTTTCTGCTGGCATCCTTTGTGGGATTTGAGGTGATCAATAAAGTGCCGCCCACCTTGCATACCCCTTTGATGTCAGGGTCCAACGCGATTTCAGGTATTGCGCTGATTGGGGCTTTGTTGGTCGCAGGTCCCCACGAATGGAATCTGCCTGTGATCTTCGGTCTGGTTGCTTTGATCCTCGCCACTGTGAATGTGGTGGCAGGCTTTTTGGTAACCGATCGGATGTTGCAAATGTTCAAGAGCAAGAAAAAGGACGTTAGGGCATGAGCACTGCATTACCCTCTGCAATTCAACTCTCGTACCTTGTTGCCACCTGTTGTTTTATCCTTGGCCTGAAGCGACTGGGATCGCCCGCCACCGCCCGTCAGGGCAACACGATCGCCGCTCTGGGGATGTTGATCGCCATTGTAGCGACCTTGTTGAACTACTCGGTCCTCAATTACGGCATGATCCTGGCTGGGCTCGGGATCGGGGCTGCCATTGGTGTCGTAGCGGCTCAACGGGTGGCCATGACAGCCATGCCCCAAATGGTGGCCCTGTTGAACGGCTTGGGCGGTGCCGCCTCTGCCTTGATTGCCATTGCTGAATTGTGGCGGCGACTGGCGGCTGCTGAGGTCTTTGCGATCGCTGAGACGGTTGCGCCATTGTTGGGCATTTTCATTGGGGGGCTGACCCTGACAGGGAGCTTGATCGCCTTTGCTAAGCTGCAAACTCTGATCACAGGCAAACCCGTGATCATTCCCTTGCAGCGATGGGTCAGCCTGCTGCTGCTTGCCGCTGTGCTGGGGGGAAGCGTCTACCTGATCTGGCAACCTGGCTTTACGCTGCTGCTGGGCTTGGTCCTGATCTCCCTGGTGTTGGGCCTACTATTTGTGTTGCCCGTGGGTGGCGCGGACATGCCCGTCGTGATCTCGCTGCTGAACTCTTGTTCAGGATTGGCAGCCTCGGCGGCGGGATTTGTTTTGATGAATAATATGCTGATCATTGCGGGCGCTTTAGTAGGGGCCTCGGGCTTGATCTTGACTCAGATCATGTGCAAAGCCATGAACCGCTCCCTGACAAATGTCTTGTTCAGTGCTTTCAATACAGCGGGTCCGGCGGGTCCTGCAACGGCCACCGGATCCCAAACTGATCGCCTGGTGCGGTCGATAGATGCCGAGGAAGGGGCCATGATGCTGGGGTACTCTCGTTCTGTAGTGATCGTGCCAGGGTATGGGATGGCCGTGGCTCAAGCTCAGCACTCCATTCGGGAATTGGCTGATCTACTGGAGAGCAAAGGGGTTGATGTGAAATATGCGATCCATCCGGTTGCAGGACGGATGCCAGGGCATATGAACGTTCTGCTAGCAGAGGCCAATGTCCCCTACACCCAGCTCTACGACATGGATGACATCAATCCGGAATTTGAACGGACGGACGTAGCTTTGGTGATTGGAGCCAATGATGTGGTGAATCCTCTGGCTCGCCATGATCCCGACAGCCCCATCTACGGCATGCCGATCTTGGATGTCGATCGAGCTAAGCAGACGATCGTGATCAAGCGCAGTTTGAAGCCGGGATATGCCGGGATCGACAATGATCTGTTCTACAAGGACAAGACCGTGATGTTCTTCGGCAGTGCCAGAGACGCTGTCATGCAATTGGTCACGGAAGCAAAACAGCTTTAACCGCTCTAGGGCTGTCAGGAGATCCTAGGACTGATCCTTACCCCAGAGAAACGAGATCACCACATACCGTCGCCCTGAGCTCACATCCGTTGCCTCATGCAGCAGATTCCCCGAGAACACGATCGCGCCCCCGGCGGGAGGTCGATACCCCATGGGACCAAACTCTGGAAAGATCAGAAGACCTCCCTCATAATCCTCGTTCAGATTGATCGAGAGGGCAAAACGACGGTGACGGGCATCCGGCGTGATATTGTCCCGATGGCGGCGGAAGTATCCCCCCGTTTCTGCATCGTAGGAGACCACCTTAAACGCCTCAAACTGAGTGACCTGATAGTTAAACGCGCCACCGATTCCAGGCAACACCCGACGAGACACCGCCTCCACTACTGCCCTCGCTAGCTCCGGATCCTGCAATTGATGATCCCGTCGTAGCTTCACATTTGGATCCGGAACCAGGGTGGGTTTCCCTTTCACCTTGCGCATCATGCCGCTGGCCACATTATCCTGTTCATGAGCTGCGATCAATCGCCAACAGAGATCCGCATCCAACACCCGAGGTAGCATCAATACAGGAGCGGCAGAGGTCATGATGGATCCCACCGAAATCCCAGGAGGTAACTGCTCTAGGATCCCTTCTATAGCTTGGGGATCCACACCCTCAACGGTGTCGAACAAACGCAGAGTCTCATCCAATACCAAGGCTCGCACCTGAGGCTTAGGGGGCGGATCGCCAAAGAGGCGAGTTAACTGCCCCTCATTTTTGATCACGGGGATCGGTGAGGGATCCTGAGACAGGCGTGAGGTGATCCCCAGCACTCCCACCCGCTTCACCAATCCATGGAAAGGGGTCAGATCCTGAGGGGCGCGGGCGATCAACACCACAGCAGGTCGTCCACAATACTGTTCGTAGACAGTGACCGGTACCCCCTGAACCGGCGGCAACAGGATCTCAGGCAGGCGATCGCCCTGACCTAGCGAGGGACAGAGGGTTGAAGCGCGAGCCATATAGCCTCCACATCTATCGATCAGGACGGATCCAGACTATAGGATCCTGTCTCCGGTTGCAGAACCACCCCAGGAAACCCAGCAATTCCAAATTCGGGCTGATGTTCTCGGAGCTATGATAGGCCCACAAGGTGGTCCCGGTGTCAATACTCCTAGCAACAGACTTCTGGTGAGCCCATCCCTGACTCCCCTTGCCTCGGTCTACCTTCTAGCTTAGGAGGTCGTCTTCACATCTTTGTGACCCAACAGTTCCTGTACAGTTCGGATGGTCATAGCCGTTTTGCAACAGATGGGTGGCGAAGCTATGTCTGAGGGTATGGCTGCTCACCTTTTTGGGGATCTCAGCCTGCTGGGTGGCTCTCTTCAGGGCTCTCTGCAGATAGCCGTCCTCCAAATGGTGACGCCGGAGCTGACCACTACGAGGATCCTCACTGCGACGCTTGGCGGGAAACACGTACTGCCAGATCCATTCCTTCTCTCGATCACGGCATCACCCCCCCAGCT
>CAYSEO010000163.1:0-9782 GCA_964429885.1 uncultured bacterium | reverse complement strand
AAATTGCTTTGACACAGTATATGTCGTCTGTATAAACGTTTTTGCGGATCTACTTAGCAGGCCATGATTGATCATCCATAACTTGTTGGCGTCAGATCAAGCAGGGTGATGATCCGATCCACTCTGGTCATAATGAGCCCTCAGCAGATCCGCTCCAAAGTCTTCGACGGGATCTCGGAAGACCGCATGAATGTGATTGGCTTGATTCTGGGTGTTGTCGTATTCGATCAATAACCGGGGACCGTGGAGTCGATAGTAATGGGCTTGTCCTGGCTCGATCCCTCCTGCCCAAGCGAAATGGATCTCTTCTAATCCAGCACTTCGGAGCCGTTGCAGTTGAGCCTCCGCGTACTCTGGTCGGTAATCTTGGGCATAGACCTGGATCAATCGCCAAGCCAGATCTTGATGTCCTTCACTCAGATCCCGAAAGGGGATCCCCGTCGGGGTGGTTAACTCCTGATTGCGTCGCGGCCCCGTGAGAATATCCCCAAAGGACTGTTGAGCCAGGATCGCTTGCTGACGTTGCTGGGAATCTAAACTCTGGATCAGTTCTCGGGCCAGATCCTGTTCTTGAGCTTGCGCTCGTGTTCCTTGTAATGATCCACTCCTGACCTCAGCGGGATTCGATCCCCAAAAGGAGGGCACGACGATCACCGTTTCTGGATCCGGGATCGTGAAGTTGATCGATAGATGATGGCCTTCTACACGCCAGCCCCAGGGGGTTTGCTGAGGATCTCCAAACACAGTGAAATAATAGAGCTCCGGATCGCGAGAGGAAGATCCTTCTAACTGAGCCAACACCGTCTCCAATTGGATGATCTGAGTCGCCTTCTGGTAGCCCCCCTCGCTCAGGCTGAACTGGAGCAGATCCATTGCCCCTTGACGTTGATCTGAGGTCATTGCCTTGAGCGATAATCCCTGTCGAAAGTGGGGAATATAGTGCCAGTTGAAACGCTCCGGATCCGCAAAGGGAAACACCGTAACCCGCAGTTGTTCCGGATCCAATCGGCTCAGAAATGCAGTCACCTGAGTCCCAAGGGTTGCTGCTGTGGCGTGAGCAGACAGAATTGATCCTCTCGACAATCCCGCCGTGAGAGCCACCCCACCCAAGCCCGCGATCAGTTGGCGTCGCTGCAGATAGAGTGATCCTTGATACCTTAACTTAGCCATGCTTGTGGATCTCCCCAGACCTGTACGACTCAGTCTATTCTAGGAGATACGCTCGGGAACCTGAGAGGTGATCCCACGACATAGGAACCAGGGGTTAAGTAGATCGGCAAAATTGCTTTGACATGCACTATATAGCCTGTATGAACGTTTTTGCTGATCTACTTACTCGTATTGAGGATGGATGGGGATCTGAGATGATGTCCTGCGTCATGGACCGGGGGAGCGTGCAACCATGATATGGAGCGGGCGACATCCTCGGGTGGTGATCATTGGGGCGGGTTTTGGCGGTATGCAGACCGCTCAGTCCTTAGCCCGCAGTGGAGCTGAGATCTGCTTGATCGATCGCAACACCTACAATACGTTCATCCCCTTGCTCTATCAGGTGGCAGCGGCTCAGTTGGAGCCTGAGAGCATTGCTTACCCGATCCGTACCATTCTGCGACGAGCCCCCCGCACCCGCTTCCTACAGGCGGAAGTCAAGGCCATCGATCTGATCCAGCAGAGGGTAGAGACCGATACCGCAACCATTCCCTACGATTACCTGGTGATGGCCACCGGCAGTCAGACCCGCTACCTGGGGGTGTCAGGGGCGATCGAGTACGGCTTTTCCCTCAGAACCCTCTCCGAGGCCGTGCTGTTACGCAACCATCTGTTTCAGTGCTTTGAGCAAGCCGCCCAGGAATCCGATCCCCAACGCATCCAGCGCCTCTTAACCTTTGTGATCGTGGGCGGGGGAGCCACCGGGTTGGAGATGGCGGGCACTTTGGTGGAGCTGAAGCGAGCTCTGAGACGGGACTATCCTGGTGTGGATCTGAACCAGATGCAGATCATCCTCGTCCACTCCAATGCGCGTCTCTTGCCAGAGCTGCCACGACCCTTGGGGCGCTACGCCTTACAGAAGCTACAGCGGATGGGGGTAGAGATCCGACTACAGACCCGAGTCCACCGAGTCAACCCCAAAGCGGTAGAGTTTCAGGATGGAGAGCACCTGGCAACGGACACCGTGATCTGGGTAGCGGGACAGGAGGCCGCCATCCCCCTCACTTCTCCTGATCCGGAAACGGCAGATAAGCAGAAGATCATCACCCGACCTACCCTCCAACTGCAGAACTATGACACCGTTTATGCCCTGGGGGATCTGGCCTATGTGAAGCGAAAGCGCCGTTCGTTGCGGGGAGTAGCACCAGAGGCGCTGCAGGGAGGTGTGGCCGTAGCTCGCAATATCACCCGACAGATCCGGGGTCAGGATCCTTTACCTTTTCATTACTTCAATAAAGGGCGTCTGGCCATCATCGGTGGATGGGGTGGGGTGGGCCAGATCGGTCCCCTATTGCTGACTGGCTTTATACCGTGGTTCCTGTGGCTCAGTGTGCATTTAGTTTACTTACCTGGGTTTCGCAATCGCGCCGTGGTCCTGTTGAATTGGCTACATGCCTACGGTAGACGAGATCGGGCCATTCGCCTGATCTTGAGTTACGACCTGGGGGCCTCCCGTCATCCCCAACGACTTCCTTAGAATCCCCTGTGATTTAGCTGGAAGGCGGCAGAGAACATCGACATCCCTGGGGATCCGCAGGTTATCTTAAGAGGCGGCTGACATCTATCTGTAGCAGAGCAGGAGCGGCACCCCATGGCTTTTCGCAACTACATTCCCCTGATCGCCAGGATCTTTATTGCCGTGATCTTTATCCAGAGCGGCTTCTCCAAACTCATGAATTTTGGTGGCACCCAGGAAGTGATCGCAGGTAAGGGCTTACCTCTAGCGGGTTTAGTGACGGTGTTTACCATTCTCTTTGAGCTTGGTGGAGGAGCTGCGGTGATCACGGGATTCAAGGCTCGTATCGGGGCGATCTTGCTGATGCTGTTTCTGATCCCAGCCACGTTTGTCTTTCATAACTTTCTGGCAGATCCTTCTCAGTTGACTCAATTCCTCAAGAATCTGGCCATCATGGGAGGATTGCTGCAGCTGATCACCTATGGTCCCGGTCCTCTGAGTCTGGAGGGAGGGGATCAGGAGACCTTAGCTCTCACCAGTTCAACTCAGGAGTCAGCTTGATCATCCTATGATTCATCATACTTGGGGCCGCATAGCGGCTAGCGGGGTTGCTCTGCTCAATGCAGTGTTGGCTGGACAAAAGCTGGTGGAGAGATCTGACCTCTGGTGGGGTGGGATCCTGTTGGGGATCCTGCCATTGCCCTTGATCTGGTTTCCGGGGGTGTTTGCTGAGATGGGACGGTGGGGATTGATGGCTAGCCTCGCCTCGGATTATAGCCAGGGCATTCCGCCTATTGCGATCAGGGTTTTGGGGTGGATGCTGATGTTCATCATGACGGCCATTCTAATCTTCTGATCTGGAGATCAATCTATTGATCCTGACCAGTGGCATCATAGCGCTAAGTCCGATCCTCTACAGCAAGGTAGGGTTTCTGGTCTGGTTTCTGAGGAAACTCTACAGGCCGTACTTGAGTTACACGGAGGTGAGCTATGGATGAGGCCAAGATCAGGGAGTATGAGGAGATCCAGAGAAAGATCGCATCCATCCAGCCTCGGGGTTTGAGCGAGGAGGATATCAGAACTCGGACTGATTTGAGCGGGGCGGATCTCCAGGGGGTGATCTTGACGGGAGCAAACTTAGTGGAAACTAATTTTCGGGATACTAAAGTTGATCAGGCCTTTTTTGGTAATAACGTTGGCATAACCCACGAACTCCGTGCCCTATTAGAAACTGGTGGAGCCATCTATTTAGACACTTCTACTACAAATGATATTAAGCATGAAGACCACTCTACTCTCAAGAGGAGGAGGTCTAGCGAGAGGATCCTTACTGGTGTTAGCATTTATGGCGGCATGTTCGCTCAGGATAGCAGCGGGAATATTGGCCGTGGCTCTGGTGAAGCTGCAGCTCTCGCAGCACTTGAGGCTGCTCAATCTGCGAGTGATAAAAGTAGCAGGCCCAAAAGAGGCAAGAGCATTGAGTCTGAGAGTAATGAAAGCATTGAGTCTGAGAGTGAATCATGCCAGATTGCTGCAACTCAGCCTCTGATCAACCGCCGTCGCAACCGATCCAATGCCGTTTGAGCACTGCCCCACCGGATCCCCTCCCGACCCCGCAGCCAGCCAAATCGATGCTCACTCACCTGCACCTCTCCATCCGGATCCGCCAGACCGATAAACACCAACCCCACAGGTTTAGCCTCCGATCCACCCCCAGGTCCTGCGATCCCCGTAATACTCAAAGCCCAATCCGTCTGGATCAGGGCCTTCACCCCCAAGGCCATCTGGGCTGCCACCGGCTGACTCACCGCCCCATGGGTTTGCAGATCCTCCGCCTTTACCCCCAACACCGCCTCCTTGATCCGATTCTCATAGGCGATCACGCCCCCCAGAAAATACTGAGAACTGCCCGCGATCGAGGTTAGCTGTTCCCCCAGCAATCCTCCTGTGCAGGACTCCGCCACCGCCACCGTCTGGCCCCGCTCACTCAACAATCGCCCCACCACCGAGGCCAGAGTCTCCTCATCGCTGCCAAAATAATCCTCCCCCGCGATCCCCTGGATCTGGCTGACCACAGGCTTGATCAAGGCCTTGGCCTCCGCCTCCGTCGCCGCCCGTCCCGTTACCCGCAGCCGCACCTCCCCACGCCCCGCATAGGGAGCCACCGTCGGATTGACACTGTCCAACAACGATCCCACCTTCTCCGCCAGACTCGACTCTCCAATGCCCCAATGGCGTAAGGTCTGGGAGTAAAACACTTCCTGCCCCCACCCCTGGGATCGCAGATAGGGCACCGCTGTCTCCTGCCACATGCGCTGCATCTCCGAGGGCACCCCCGGAAAGGTCAGGAGCGTCAACCCTGGATGAGGACTCCAGATCAAACCACAGGCACTCCCCCCTGGATTGGGCAAGATCTCAGCCCCTTGGGGTAAAAAGGACTGCTTGCGATTACTCGGCGAGGGCACGATCCCCCGTTGGCCATACTTACGCAGGATCTCCTGCCAGATCTCCTCATGCTCCACCATCGGCGCCTGGAAGAAACTGGCGATCGCCTCATGCGTCAGATCATCAGGTGTCGGTCCCAGTCCCCCCGTACAGAGGATCAGGGCATTGCGCTGCGTCGCCACCTGCAGAGCCTTATGGATGCGGGGGATATTGTCACCCACCACCGTCTGGAAATGGTGAGGGATCCCCAATTTGGCCAGCTCCAGAGCCAGATATTGAGCATTGGCGTTGAGGATCTCCCCTAACAGGAGCTCCGTGCCTACACAGAGGATCTCAGCGCTATTGGGATGATCCGACATACCCCATCCACACCCGAAAGAACATCCGCCTATCTTAAGCCGATTCCTGGGCCGCCTCCGAGGGAACGAACTGCGCTTCCATGTGCATGTCAAAGCAATTTTGCCGATCTACTGAGTCACCATTAGGATCGGCAGACAGAATCCACAACCAACACCACCGGCGGGAGTGTAACAGGGGATTAGCCATGGGAATCCCGACTTGCCTCCAGGTTACAAGTTGTTGCAGAGTGATCGTAATTTATCTCTACTGCTGGACCCCCACCTGTGTTCCTGCTTAAGGACTCCCCCCTGACCCTTTCCCCTGACGATCAGTTGCAGGCACTACTACACCTGATCTGTGTCCTAGCCTATCGGGAGGGCACCTTCACCCTGACCTCCGGACGCCAGAGTGATTACTACATCAACTGCAAGCCCGTTACCCTACATCCCCAAGGGGCCTATCTGATCGGTCAACGGTTATTGGCTCTGCTGCCCGCCTCCACCGAAGCGGTTGCCGGTATGACCCTAGGGGCTGATCCGATCCTGTCCGCCGTCAGTTTGGCTTCTCTGAGTCCTCCTCCCCAAGGTCCTGCCAACCTGCCTGCCTTGATCGTGCGTAAACAGCCCAAGGGCCATGGCACCCAGATGTGGATCGAGGGCGTGACTCTGTCGACAGGGGCACGGGTCTGGATCTTGGAGGATGTGGTCACCACCGGCGGATCGGCTTTGTTGGCGGCGGCACGGGTGCAGGAGACCGGTTATCAGGTGGAGGGGATCTTGACGCTGGTGGATCGGTTGGAGGGAGGAGCTGCGGCCTGTGAGCAGGCGGGTTGGCCCCTGCGGAGTCTGTTGACCATTGCCCAAGTGCGGGAGTTCTTCCATCAACATCAAGCCTTGGGCTCCGGATCTGAGTCCAGTTTTGGCGTTTCATGACTAGCTGGATCGATCGGGATTCGCTATACTGACTCATTGCAAGTTTGCTGCACGTTCACCCTAGCCCACCGGGTTTGCTTTCCCCTCTCCATGACCTTGGAATCCCGTTCCACTCACCCTGAACTCGCCGTTCATCTCCTCCGGGAAGGACTGACCGAATCGATCCATCACTGTCAGGTGGCCGTCACCGATGATCGGGGACGTACTCTGGCAATGGCAGGCAGTAGCTCCACTCCAGTCTTCGCCCGCTCCGCCCTCAAACCCTTCCAAGCCTTGGGCGTGTTGGCCACCGGCATTCGAGAACGCTACGGGGTCTCCGAGAAGGATGTGGCGATCATGTGCGGCTCCCACCGAGGCACCATGGAGCACACCCGTCAGGTTTTTGCTCTCTTGTGGCGAGCCGATATCGAGCCCGATTACCTGAGCTGTCCAGTTCCGGCGGGCACCTCCAGTCCCCTCTGCCACAATTGCTCCGGGAAACATGCCGGGATGTTGCTGGCCAGCCATGCCCAGGGTTGGAGCCTACAGGACTACGCCGATCGTCAACACCCGGTCCAGGCCCAGATCCGATCTCAGCTAGCGGAGTTATTACAGATGCCCGCAGATGAGCTGCTCTGTGCCAGAGATGATTGTGGGGTGCCTACCTATCAGCTGCAGTTGGGTCAGCTAGCGGGTCTGTATGCTCAGCTCACCTGTGGTGGACGTCTGGATCTGGAGTCGGTGGTGCGCTCGATGACCCGTCATCCGGAGATGGTGGCGGGATCCGGGCGGTTCGATACGGAGCTGATGCGGGCCACCCAGGGGGATGTGGTCAGTAAGTCCGGGGCCGAAGGGTTGAAGTGTATCGGTCGAGTGGGAGAGGGTATGGGTCTGGCGATCAAGGTGGTGGATGGCGCCTCCCGAGCAAAACACGCGATGGCTCTCCACCTGCTGCGCCAGATGGGTTGGATCTCTCCAGCAGTGGCCGAGGAGCTCTCCGATCAGTTCTGCTCCATCAGCACCTACACTCGCCTGCAGGTGGAGGGGGAGCTGCAGCTGAGTTAAGGCTCCTCATCGTAGTACTCATCGTCATCATCCACCACCTCGATCTGCTCGGGCCGGATCACGCGGGGACGGCTGGAGAGATCTTCCTCATCCTCCGGTAGACGAGGGGGACGGCGACGGGACTGGGGCTCTCTGGATGGCCTGAGATCCTCATCGTATTCAGCGGTGGGTCGGGTGGGGCGACGGCGGCGGGGGGCGCCGGATTCACGAGAGTCATAGGATCCCCCATTGCCTCGCTCCTCTCGGGATCGATCCCAGTCCTCTCCGTAGCGATCCTCCCGCTCTGAGTAGTTCTGATCCTCAGGATAAGCTTGGGGATAGTCCTGATCCTCTAGCACCTCTACTTCCGCGTCCGGTTGGGGGGGTCGGCGACGGCGGCGAGGGGGACGGGGCGGACTGGATCCGTCAGTGAGTCGCGGTTGGGCACTGGAGCGACGGCGACGGTCCTCTCGGTTCTCAAAGGAACGCTCCGGATCTCGGGCATCTCGAATGCGTCCCCCTGCCGGTTGACGATTGATCACGGTACGAGCAGAGGCACTAGAGCGTCCCCCTGGAGCATAGGTGCGTCGAAAGCCAGACTCCCCCCGCGAGGATCGTCCAGGGGCCTGACGGGAGAGTTCCACCAACTGGTTGCGTAACCGGAAGGTCTCCACCGCGAAGAATCCGCCGAATACCACCACCAAGACCTGAGCGAAAAACAACAAGGGGATCAGCCGCCAGCCCTCCAGCAACAGACAGACGGAATAGATCAGACCCATCACAGCAAAGATGATGTCGTATTCTCGAGAAGCCTTGGGTTGCACGTAACGGATCGCAAAGACAGCAGCGCTGGCGATCGCAACCAATCCGGCCATCAGTACGCTTGGGTTGGTGGTTAGCAGCATGCTCTCAGATCAATGGTGGGGCTGGACAGGAACCTGATCAGTCTAACACCCAGACTTGATTCTCTGACCGGGGCAGGATGCCGTTATGATCTCCTAGGGATTGTCCTGGACCCCTGGCGACAGTGGGCAGGTGGAGGTTTCCATGCTGTATCTGGCTCGGGTGCACCGCAAGGTATTGTTTGGACAAACGGAGTTACAGTTACTCTCCCACCGGACTGGGGATGGGATCTGGCTGCCGATCCGCCATGGGGATCCCCTGATCTGCCCTGAGGCCCAGGGCTGGAATGTGGGGGTCCTGGTGATGCTGGAGCTGGGAGAAGCTCATCAGATCCTACGTTTGGAGGAGGCGGCGGGACCTCTGATCGATCTGCTCTATCGTTTGTCCCAACCCCCCGATCCCAGCTATGACCTCTCGGAGATCGAACGATGGCGCCAATCCCTCACCCAACAGAGCCAGGAACTGAGTCGCCGTGAGGCGGAGATCGAGGCTCGTCAGGAACAACTGCAGCATTGGGAACGGGTGCTGAAACAACGGGAGGCTTCTGCTTGATCAGGTGGCATAAGAATCAACCGTCAGGCTCAGATCGGGCCGCAGTTGACCGGCTTCCTTGAGATAGACATGGTGTAGCTGAGCCGGTGACTGACAGGTGTTGACCTGGACTAGGACACGGATGCAGTAGGGGAGACTGCCCGCCACGGCCATCTGTTGGACATCCAGCAACGGGATCTGATCCCAACCGGGGCGTTGACGGGCGATCTGGGCGGGGAATACAGCATTGAGATCCGGGGTGGCGGAGAAGATCACGTTAACCACTTCCTCCGGATCAAGGGGATTATGGGTCTCGATGGCATCTAACAGCTCCATGACCGCCTGGGTGATGGCCGCGCGGCTGTTGGCCTCCACTGTTGTTGCCCCGCGAATGGCTCGGACCCGCCATGCTCCGTTGCTGATTTTGCTCACACCGGCTCCTGAGACTTGTCCTGCTGAGGCTTAATTATACCGACTCGATCCCATCCCTCCATCAGGGGGACCGCACGATCACCTCACGGCTGCCACTCAACACATCCAGCTGAAAGGTGAACTGATCTCCGGTAAAACTGGTGGGCAGTGGCTCGAAGGGAGCAGCCTGGCGAATGGCACTCATGACTGCTGCATCCACCAGCGGATCTTGGGAGGGGTTCTGGAGTTGTAGGGTCTGGAGCTGCCCCTGAGGGCTGAGGGTGAACATCACCACTGTGGAATAGGACTCCTGTGCTTGGCGAACGGACCAATGTTGTTGGACACGAGCCTGTAAGCGGGCTAAGTACTCGGCCCAAGCCGGATCGGCAACGGTGGCCAATTGGGTCTCCCCCGGATCGGACTGTTGCACATTGGCAACGCCACTCACCTGGCCCCCAGTGCCTGAGCCGGGACGGGTCTCTGGGCTGGTGGGTGAAGTCAGAGCGGTTGAGGTTGGGACATCCGGTGGAGCC
>CAYSEO010000162.1:0-9799 GCA_964429885.1 uncultured bacterium | reverse complement strand
CATCGATGCCAATACCGTTGATTTTGGTGATAACTACGACGGATCTCAACAGGAACCTCTGGTTCTGCCCGCCCGCATCCCCCAGTTGCTGCTGAACGGATCCGCCGGGATCGCCGTGGGCATGGCCACCAATATCCCGCCCCACAACCTGACGGAGTTGGTGACTGGCCTGATCGCCCTGATCGAGAACCCTGAGATCACCAGTTTGGAGCTGATGCGCCATATCCCTGCCCCGGACTTTCCTACGGGCGCCCTGATCCTGGGCCAGAAGGGGATCCGGGATGCCTACACCACCGGACGGGGATCGGTGACCATGCGGGCGGTAACCTCTATCGAACGGATCGAGCAACGAGGGCGACCTGAGCGAGATGCGATCATCGTCACGGAACTGCCCTATCAGACCAATAAGGCGGCCTTGATCGAGAAGATCGCCGAGCTGGTCAACGACAAGCGGATCGAGGGGATCGCTGATATCCGGGATGAGAGCGACCGGGATGGCATGCGCATGGTGATCGAGCTGAAGCGAGATGCCTATCCCCAGGTGGTGTTGAATAATCTCTACAAACAGACCCCCCTCCAGACCAATTTCAGCGTCAATATGTTGGCGATCGTGGACGGGGAGCCCAGGGTCCTCTCCCTGCGGGAGGCAATGCAGGTCTTCTTAGAGTTCCGCATCGATGTGATCGAGCGTCGCACCCGGTATGAACTCCGGAAGGCGGAGGAACGGGATCATCTATTGCAGGGGTTATTGATAGCATTGCACTCCATCGATCGGATCATCGCCTTGATTCGAGAGGCAGCGGATGCAGCTACGGCACGGGCTCAACTCCAGGAGGAATTCGGACTCTCCCAAGCCCAGGCAGACGGGATCCTACAGATGCAGTTGCGGCGACTGACCGCCTTAGAGGTGGAGAAGATCCAGGCGGAACATGAGGACTTGGTACGACAGATCACGGATCTGCGGGATATCCTCAGTCGCCGCGAGCGGGTGCTGGAGATCATCACCACCGAACTGGGTCAGATCCGGGATCGGTTTAACTCTCCCCGGCGCTCCCAGCTGTGTATGGATGACTCCGATCTGGACACCGCTGATCTGATCGAAAACCGAGAGATCATCGTCTTTTTGACGGAGCAGGGCTATATCAAGCGCATGGGGATCGAGGAGTTCCAGGTGCAGGGGCGAGCCACTCGGGGTAAGGCGGGCACCCGTATGAAGGAAGAGGACACGGTGGAGCATTTCTTTGCCTGTCGTAACCACGACGCCATCCTGTTCTTCACCGATCGGGGGGTGGTCTACACCGTCAAGGGTTATGACATTCCCCAGGGCAGCCGGACGGCCCGAGGCATGGCGGTGGTACAGCTATTACCGATCCCCAGGGAGGAACGGATCACCTCCATGGTGCATGTCAGCGAGTTCACCGAGGATGAGTATCTGGTGATGCTGACCCGCAAGGGCTACATCAAGAAAACCTCTCTCTCCGCCTTCGCTAACATCCGCTCCAATGGCTTGATCGCTATCTCTCTGGAAGAAGGGGACGAACTGCGTTGGGTACAGCGAGCCCGTCCCACCGATGACGTGGTCATGGGTACCCGTCAGGGCATGGCGATCCGGTTCACCGCTAATCAAGAACAGTTGCGGCCTCTGGGGCGAGCCACCCGTGGAGTGCGAGCCATGACCCTCAATGAGGGAGATGCCCTGGTCAGCATGGATATCATCTGTGCCGAGACGATCGTCAAGGAGGAGATCCAGGGGGACAGCCTGCCCAATCCTTGGACCTTGATCATCACTCGACGGGGCTATGGCAAGCGGATCGCCATCAACGACTTCCGTGCTCAAAACCGGGGCGGTAAGGGGGTGATCGCCACCAAGTTCCGGCAGTCCGAGGATGAGATCAGTGCCCTACGGGTGGTCAACTCAGAGGACGAGCTGATGTTGGTGACCAGTCGCGGCATCGTCATGCGACAGCTGGCCAAAGCGATCCCCAGTCAATCTCGCATGGGCACCGGGGTGCGGGTGCAACGGTTGGATTCCGATGATGCCATCGTTGGGGTCACAGTCGTGCCTGCGGCCATGGCGGATCCGGAGGTCACTGAGGAGCTGATTGAAGAGATCGAGGCGGAGGGATCTGAGGTCATTACTGATCAAGACTGACCCTGGCTGTGATCAAGATCTCTCTCACCCAGTTTCTTTCCTGATCAGGCGAACCTATAGAGTCCCAACGATCTCACAGATGAACAATGGTGCATAGAACCTCAGTTTACAGGTTGATCTCCTACTCTAGGGAATCGACCCGGATGCGCGGATCCACCCATAGCAGCACCAGATCCGCCAGCAGATTGCCCACGATCAACATCAACGCCCCGATCAGCAACCCTGCCATCACCACATTGACATCGAAACTCTGTACCGCCTGCAGCAGCAGCTTGCCCAACCCCGGCCAGTTGAAGAAGAACTCTGCGATAAACGAGCCACTCAATAAACTGGCGAACTCAAACCCCAGGATCGTGATCAGGGGATTGATGGCATTGCGCAGGGCATGGACCCCGATCACCCGTCGCTCCCGCAGCCCCCGCGCCCGAGCGGCCCGGATGAAATCCTGACGCAATACATCCAAAAAGCTCCCCCGAGTGATCCGCTGTAGACCCGCAAAGCTAGTGATACTGAGGGCCAAGGTCGGCAGGAGCAGATGTCGTCCCAGATCCAAAGCCTGGCCCCACCAGGGCAGATCCGCGAACCCTGTACTGGTCATGCCCCCCACCGGCAACCCGCCCACACTCTGAGCTACAAATAACAGCAGGATCGCTAGCACAAAACTGGGCATGGCCTGACCTGTGTAGCTGAGCACCTGCAGAATCCGATCCAACTTGGTGTTCTGACTGATGGCACTGACGATCCCCAACGGCACCGCCACCAACCAGGTGAGCAGAATGGCTGAGACCGCCAATAGCAACGTGGCCCCCGCCCGCGAGAAGATCAAAGACAACACCGGGATCCGGAAAGTATAGCTCTGGCCGAAATCTCCCTGGAGAATATTGCCCAGCCAGATCAGATATTGCCGCCAAATGGGCTGATCTAACCCCAGGCGAGCCCGCTCCTGCTCAATAAACCCCTGATCCACACTGGGATCGAGGGCCAACTGATCCAGAAAATCCCCAGGGGCCAACTTCAGTAACAGAAAGCTCAGCACTGAGATCAGCAACAGTACCGGCAGCGCCTGTAGGATCCGTTTCAGGACCAAGGCTAGGGGTCCCCCTAACCCACTCCAGACTTGAGATAGATCCAAGCGGTTGATCTCCACCACAGCCCGAGCTCAGCCCCACTCCATAACGTTCGCACCAGTGTATCCCCTGCGCGGATCGACAGACAAATCCTTTCCCACACCAGCGAAAGGGGATCGGCAAGATACACTCTTACAATGACTCATCTACCGTACTATCCGCCTTGCAGAGGATCTTTATCACTGGAGCTAGCGGCTGTGTCGGCCATTATGTGCTCAATCACCTGATCACTCAGCCCCTGGTTATGGCTCAACGGTCCCGCCTCAACCCAGCCCCGGACGGTGGCGTTGCGGTTCAGCTGCCTGAGACCCGAGCCCAACATCGGATCGAGCCCCCCTACCATCTCTATGTCCTGGTCCGCGATCGCCATAAGCTGCGCTGGTCTGGATCTCAACAGGCGGCTCTGGAGAGTTCAGGCGGCAAGCTGACCCTGATCGAAGGAGATCTCGATCAGATCGGCGCCCATCAGGAGACTCTGCAACAGATGGACGCTCTGATCCACCTGGCTGCCGCCTGGGGAGATGCAGAGACCGCCCACCGGATCAACGTCACCCGCACCCTAGAACTGCTGCAGCTGCTTAACCCCGATCGCTGTCGTCAGATCCTCTATTTCTCCACCGCTAGCCTGTTGGATCCCAACAACCACCCGCTCCCAGTGGCAGGACGATCGGGCACAGCCTACATTCGCAGTAAGTACGAGATGCTGATGCGGCGTCAGGAGTTGCCCCTACAGGATCGGCTGGTCACCCTCTACCCCACCCTGTTATTTGGAGGTAGCCCCCAGCACCCCTACTCCCACATCACCGCAGGTATAGCCGATGTGGTGCGGTGGCTGACCCTGGTGCGGTTTCTGCAACTGGATGCCAGCTTTCACTTCATTCACGCCGAGGACATCGCCCAGATCGTCGCCCATCTGCTGCTGCATCCCAGTCTGCAATCGGATCTGGTCCTGGGGAACCCCGCTCTCACCTTCGATCAGTGTGTAGAACAGATGTGCCATTTCTATGGCAAACGGATCTTCTTTCGGTTGCCGATCTCGATCCCCCTGGTCAACTCCATCGCTTTTCTCTGGCGGGTCCGCCTCTCCGAGTGGGATCAGTACTGCCTGCACCACCGCCACTTCACCTATCACACCGTCAACACCGCAACCTTCGGCCTCAGCTCCCGCTTCCCCACCCTTGACACCCTATTGACCGCCTATGCTCAGGATCCCCGTCGCCTGATCCGAGATCCCCGCACCTCTCACAACCGGGCCAAACGCTCCGTCAGGAGCTGATAAAATCCCTCCACATCCACCCTCTCCACCACCGTCACCCGCCGCTCCTCTGAGGTCGCTCCCCATCGATCCACCACCGTCTGTCCCAGGGTGAGGGGGCTATAGATCTCCACCTGGACCGAGCACAGCCGCGTGGAGAACAGCTCAGGCTGCAACAGGTAAGCGATCACACAGGGATCGTGCAACGGCCCACCCGGCAGACCATACCGCTCGATGTCGTGGTGACCATAGAACTGCAACAGCTCCGCCGCCACTCGGGTGACAGGAGTATTGAGGCTACGAATCCGAGCCAATCGGTCTGGGGTGGTGATCACCTGATGGGTGAGATTCAGACCCAACATCACCACGGGGATCCCAGCGGAGAAGACGATATGGGCCGCATGGGGATCCACATAAATATTGAACTCTGCAGCAGGAGTCACATTGCCCTCGGTGGTTGATCCTCCCATCACCACCACCTGTTCGATCTGGGCGAGGATGCGGGGCTCCTTGACGATGGCCAAACCCAGATTGGTGAGAGGACCGAGGGCCGCGACGGTCAAGGGCTGGGGAGACTGCAGGAGGGTCTCGATCAGAAAGTCCACCCCATGCTGAGCCTGTAGTGGCATCTGGGGATCCGGCAGATCAACCCCATCCAACCCCGTAGGACCATGGACCGTCTCCGCCGTCATCAAAGGTCGGATCAGAGGTCTGGGACACCCCGCATACACCGCTACCTCCGTGCGTCCCGCGAGCTCACACACCTTGCGAGCATTGGACTGGGTCAAGGATAAGGACACATTACCTGCGACAGTGGTGACTCCCAGTACCTCCAGATCCTCAGGGCTGGCCAACGCCAAAAACAAGGCGATCGCATCATCGAGACCCGGATCGCAATCGATCAGAAGGGGACGTGGAGCCATAGAACGCACTGCTGAAAAATAAGGGATAAATAGTCTCAGGGTATGGCATAATAAAACGGCCTAGACCCATTGTCGCTTTTAAAGTCCCCCGCAGTCGGAGCTGCTCCGATGGGATGCACTGATGCGATCTTACCGCTCAGCGAGTCCTCTGGGAACCCAGAGGGCCAAGCTCCCTCAAACACCGTAAAGATCTCAGCACTTGCACGTAAGGCCGCAACAGTTCACAAAGCTACAATAGTTGATTATGAATCCAACTCAACCTCAGGTTTCCAAAGCTCAGTCTGCTTCCTCAGCGGCCTTCAGCTACACTCCCCCCGCAACGGCGAGCTCAGCCCAGCAGATCCTAGTCAAGCCCAGCATCGGCTATCCGGCAGGTCCACCGGTAACGGTCAGCATGGGGGTGCTCGGGGCCGTCCTAAGAGGGCTGAGGCAGGTCAACCCTACAGCCGAGATCTTGATCGTGGAGGGGGTCTGCTCCGGGGTCAAGGCTTCCCAGATCTTTGCCCAGAGTGGCCTTTATGATCTGCTAGATGAGGGGATGCAGGTGTTGGACGCGGATCAGCTCCCTCAGAAGGAATACACCAATCGGTCCCGACGACCCGTCCGGTTCCCCAGTATGTTGGCCCCGCTGCTCCTGTCGGAGGTGGGCTGTCGGATCTCGGTGGGCACCTTGAAGCGGACCCAGGTGAAGGGCAAGGCCTTGATCTCCGCCTCCTTAAAGAATCTCTATGGTCTGTTTCCCCGCGCCTACTACAAGACCCGCAGCCCCAAATCCCGAGGTCAACTGCATCGCCCCAGTGTGCCCCTGATCCTACAGGATGTGTATTTCTGCATTGGCCATCTGTTTGATGGGGGGGTGGTGGATATCGATCAGAAGTTTGTCAGCGACAGTTGGCAGCCAGATCAGGGAGAGGCGGTGCCCATCCAACAGGTGGTATGGGGGGATGACCTATTGGCGGTGGATCGATTGGCCTGTGAGGTGGGCCAGGAGACCGCTCCCGACTACCTGGACACGATCCATACCCTGCGCGAACAGCAGACTTGGCCCTATCCTGCGGCTTACTAAGGCAGAAGCGAGTAGTCTATAAGATATCGCGTTGCTATCAGCGCCAGATGGGTGAGGAATCGAGAAGAGATAGAGGTCTGATCGGGATGCTGGGTTGGGTGGGGCTGATAACGGCCTGCGGTACCTCTCCCCCTGCCAATCTGATCGGTGCCAATCTACAGTCCACAGCTCCTGTCACGGTGGGTGACTCCGTGTCGATCCCGATGCCGGTTCGTCGCCTGCAGTTCGGTTCCGCCTCATTGCGGTTGCTGGGTTTGCCCGTGGCGGTGGGATCGAAGTCCACAGAGCTGTTGTTGGATACGGGCTCCTCGGGGTTACGGATCTTTGCTGAGGTGGCTCCGGGGGTGACCCGCACCGGTATTCCCAATCGAGCGGAGTTTGGCGATGGCACTGTCTACGAGGGGGAGCTGGCCCTGGCTTCGGTCCTGATCGGCCCTGTGCCCACAGAGGAACCGATCCTGATCCAGGTGGTGGATCGGGTGGGGTGTATTCCTGAAGCTCCGAACTGTCCGGGCCGTGATGGCTCCCAGTTGTTCACGCAGTCCGGCTTCTTTGGCATTTTGGGCATCTCCTTAGGAGCCCGCACCTCCTCTCTCGATCTCTACAGCCCGCTCACCCGCCTACCGGGCAATCTGGACAGTGGCTACCTGATCGAGACCCGAGGATTCGCCGCTCAGCTGGGGGAGTTCACCGTCGGCCTCACGCCCCAGAATCAACAGGGGTTCCGCCAAGGGGGATTGTCCCAGATCGGAGCTGGCAGCCCTGGGCTTTTGGAGTTTCCTGACGGTACCCCAGCCTGGGATGATGCTAGCCTGCGCTCCTTCTACACGGTGGTGCCTTTGCAAGGTCCAGCCTTGTTCTCCCAAGATCCAGCACCGACTCTGTTTGACACGGGGAGCTCAGACATCAGCCTGGAAGTGTTGGGGTCCGACCCCACTTTCCAGATCTTGCCATCGGGGAGCCAGTTTCGAGCCACCTTTCCCTCCCTGTTCAATTTGGAGTTTACGGTTGGATCCCCCATTACCCCCAGTTCGGATCGGGTGTTCATCAAACAGGTGCCTCAAGATCCTCTCCAGATCCTGGGCATGCCGTTCTTCTTCCGGTACGACACCCTCTTTGATATCGAACAGGGTCGGATCGGGTTTCGGGCTCGCTGAGGGAGAGGGATTCTACTAGGGTCCGCAAACAAGCTTGCCCCGAGCTGCGATGGAGATCAGGTTGGGAATCGTTATAACAGGATCAGTTGGAGTGGTGCGTTGGGGGTAGAGTGATGAAACGAACACTCAGAGGTCTGGGCTTGATCGGTATTAGTGTATCGATCGGTTTAACCAGTAGCTTGATCATGGAGGGGGCCTGGGCCTGGCAGTTGGGACAACGGGTGGAGTCAGATCGAGAGGCGGTGCAGCTGACTCAGTATCAGGCTCCGGTACAGATGATCCAGGAGACCTCAGGATCGGAGACCCGCATGATCTTGCTCAATCAGGAGCGACAGGTATTTGCGATTCAGATCCAAACCCAAGGGGAGTCCGCGCCGGATCCAGATGAATATCTAGGGGAGTATGGCCAACTGGAGGCGGAGACGATCTCCGTGGTGCCCTTGCGGGGTCGAGTAGTTCGATATACTCATCCCGATGGTCGGGTGGCGGAGTGGCGAGTGACGGGGATGAGTGGTCGGTTCTCGGCTCAGGCCATTAGCTACGATCTGGCTCCAGAGGGTGTGCTTCCGGCTGAGACTGATGGCATTTCTCCTACAGATCCTCTACAGTAAAGTCTCACTCGTGGACTCCAGGGAACCCCAGGATCGACGAGGATAGATGGCTTTTGAGGTGGATCGGTGAGTTTAACGTTAAGGGATCCCTTACTCTCCTGTTTGAGGGAACGCCGCCGTCAGCTGAGCGATCGGGTCTCCGCCCCGGTATTACTGTGGTCCGGACGCAGGCCCGCTCGCAATTATCCCGATCTCACCTATCCGTTTCGGGCCAGCAGTCACTTTCTTTACCTGGCGGGGTTGCCGATCGAGTCGGCAGTGATCCGTCTAGAGTCAGGCCGGGTGGAGTTGTTCTGGGATGAGCCCCCTGCTAGCCATACCCTGTGGACAGGACCCGCTCCCTCCCGCGATCAGATGGCCGCCGCGATCCAGGCTGACGGAGCCTATCCATTCAGTGAACTCCCCCAGCACAGTCAGGAGGCAGCGACCCTCCCTGTGCAAGATCCGATCACCCGCGCTCAGCAGCAACAGATCCTGGGGCGAGAGCTCTCAGAGACTGAGGATCCCTCCTCTCTCCATCCTCTCGATCACCGATTGGCTAAGGCCATGATCCAGTTGCGGTTGAGCCATGATCCAGGGGGCTTAGATCAGATCCGGCAGGCGGCGGCAGTGACGATCCAGGCGCATCAAGCGGGGATGCGGGCCACACCTGAGGCCGAGTGGGAGTACGAGGTGCGGGCTGCGATGGAGCAGGTGATCATTGGGGCGGGCATGACCTGTGCCTACACCCCGATCGTGACAGTACATGGAGAGGTTCTACACAACGAGGTCTACGATCATCCTCTGCAGACGGGAGATCTGATCCTGGCGGATGTGGGGGCGGAAAACCCTCTGGGCTGGGCTTCGGATGTGACTCGCACCTGGCCGGTATCGGGTCGCTTCTCCTCTACCCAACGGGATCTGTACGACGTGGTGTTGGCGGCCCATGATGCCTGTATCGCCAAGGCGGCCCCTGGGCTGGAGTACCGCGATCTGCATCTGCTAGCAGCCCAAGTGATCCTCACGGGACTGGTGGATCTAGGGATCTGTCAAGGGGATCCAGCGGATCTGGTGGAGCGGGATGCCCATGCTCTGTTCTTTCCCCATGGGGTGGGTCATCTGTTGGGGTTGGATGTGCATGATATGGAGGATCTGGGGGATCTGTCGGGCTATGCCCTGGGACGGACCCGTAGCTCTCGTTGGGGCTTGAGATATCTGAGACTGGATCGCCCCTTACAACCGGGGATGGTGGTGACTATTGAGCCTGGGATCTATCAACTGCAGGCGGTGCAACAGGATCCGGCCCGTTGTGAACCCTATCGCGACTGTATCAACTGGGAGCGGCTGCAGCAGTTTGGGGATGTACGAGGCATCCGGATCGAGGATGATGTGATGATCACGGAGACCGGCTGTGAGGTATTAACCCAAGCCCTACCCACCCAGGCAGATCAGATCGAGGCCCTAGTCAAACCGGAGTAAGTAGATCGGCAAAATTGCTTTGACATGCACTATATAGCCTGTATAAACGT
>CAYSEO010000161.1:0-9825 GCA_964429885.1 uncultured bacterium | reverse complement strand
CTACCTGCGTCTGACGGGTACGGATCCCAAGCTGGATTGGCTGATCAATGTCCGACTACGGGATCTTAGCAGTCCCGCTCCAGGATATAGCGAGACAGTTGGAGGAGTGTAGCCTGAGACGGGGAGGGAGACAGCACCTGTAGAGCCTCAGCTGCCTCCCGCGCATACTCCTGAGCCAGTTGCCGCGAGCGTGCGATGCCATGGCTCTGTTGTATCCAATGCACCGCCTCCGGGAGCTTCTGCTCATCCTCAGGTAGATGATCGATGATCGAGCCCAGTTGGGGGATCTCCTCCAGGGCAAACAGCACCGGCGCCGTCAGGTTCCCCTGAGCCAGATCCGATCCCACTGGCTTACCCAGGACCTCGATGGAGCTGGTGAAATCTAAGAGATCATCGATGATCTGAAAACTGATGCCCAGACACCGGCCATAACGGTACATCGCCGTTGCTACCTCCTCGGACACCCCACTCAATCGGGCGGCTGCCTTGGCACTCCCGGCCATGAGCGAGGCGGTCTTAAAGAAACTCTTGTTCAGATAGGTTTCCAGACTGATGGAGACATCGAACTGGGTCTGACTCTGCAGGATCTCCCCCTCGGCGAAGTGTTTGATCACCTCCGATAGCAGCTTGACCACCTCCAGATCATCGAGATTGGCCAGATACCAGGAGGATTGGGCGAACAGAAAATCTCCTGCCAACACCGCGATCCGATTACCAAAGTCCGAGTTGACCGTGGCCACCCCTCGACGTACCTCTGCCTCATCGATCACATCGTCATGTACCAGGCTGGCGGTATGGATCATCTCTGTGATCTCAGCCAAGCGCCGATGCCGCTCCGTCAGCTCCCCATCCGCAGCCGTGGCTCGGGCTACCAAGAGAACGATCGCGGGTCGCAGTCCCTTGCCCTTGGCGGCAAACAGATGCTCAGCGGCCAACCCCAACACCGGATGTTGTGCACTCACCAGGCGGGTCAGGTTGCGGCGCAGTTGGGTGAGGTCGGCCTCGACGGGACCAAAAGGCGATAGCACAGATGTCATAGCAGCTAGCTGAGACGGATTTACAAAATTTCACAGATATCCTCCCCATTGTAAAGCAACCCTCACCCTCACCGGAGGAGTGAGATCAGAGAATCTCAGCGGCTCAGGGGGCGACTCAGGTGATCGGCTGAACCTCGCAATCCTTCTCTGGGCAGAGATCGGGCCGATCAAAACAGGATCAGAACCGACCTGGGCTAGGATGCACCCTAAGAGACTATTTAGCGAGTTGTCTATGTCCCGTCAGCCCCGCCCCACTGATGATCTATCCTCGACTTCCGGATCGGAATCCCCAGCGGCTGAGGCAGGATCAGTCTTACAGGAAGATCTGGAGATGGCTTTGGAGACCCCGCCGCTCTCCGGTCGAGCCCACCACCATCATGTGCATGATCCGGATTTCCAACGCAAGCTCCTGAATCGGCTGGCCCGGATCGAGGGACATGTTCATGGCATTCGTTCCATGATCCAACAAAATCAACCTTGCCCGGATGTGTTGCTCCAGATCGCGGCAGTGCGGGGGGCCATGGATCGAGTCGCTCGATTGATCTTGGACGATCACATCAGTCATTGCATCTCCCATGCGGCGGAGACGGGGGATATTGAGGTGGAGCTGGAGGAGCTGAAGCGAGCTCTGGATCGGTTTATTCACTAGATCGGGATCAAGGAGATCGGGGCATGCAACGGAATCATCTGGGGGGATGCGAGGCGGAGCGGATCTTAGTCTCGTCAGCTCAGATGCAGGGGATCGAGCAGAGTCTGTTTGCGGCGGGGATGCCGGTGGAGGCCCTGATGGAGAAGGTGGCCAACCGGATCGCAGCTCGGATCCAGGCGTTGTTTCCGTTGGATCGCTACCCTCAGGTGGGGATCCTGGCCGGAGCGGGCCACAACGGGGGAGATGGTTTGGTGGTGGGGCGAGAGCTGGTTTTGGAAGGACGGCAGGTGCGGATCTGGTTAGCCAAGTCGGAGCCAAAACCTCTGACAGCGGCCCATGCCCGTTATCTGCAGGCCCTTGAGGCTGATTTCGTAGGATCGGTCTCAGAATTGGCGGGATGTGATCTGTTGATCGATGCTCTGTTTGGGATCGGGTTGGACAGGCCTTTGCAGGAGCCCTACGGAGCGGCGGTGGAGTGGGCCAATCAGTCGGGGATCCCGATCGCGAGTGTGGATCTGCCATCGGGGATGCAGGGGGAGACAGGGGCAATCCTAGGGGCCTGTATCCGGGCTCACACCACCTTCTGTTTGGGGTTATGGAAGCGTGGATTGTGGCAGGATCAGGCTCTGGACAAGATCGGCCATCTGGAACGGATCGATTTTGGCATCCCTCCGTTTGCCCTCAAGGCTGGATCCGCAGGATCTCCTCAATTGCTGAGTCTGGAGCAGATCCAGCAGATGTTACCGGGTCGGCCTCCCCTCAGCACCCATAAGTATCGACAGGGATCGGTGGTATTAGTTTGTGGATCCACCTCTTATTCGGGGGCGGCGGTGTTGACGGCTTTGGGGGCGAGGCCCAGCGGGGTGGGGATGGTGACGATCAGGGTGCCCCGCAGTTTGAAGCTGTTATTGAACCATTGGGTGCCGGAGGCGCTGATCGAGGGATGTGAGGAGACGGCCAACGGGGTGATGGCGGATCTGGGGGATCTGGAGGTGGAGGAGTATGATGCGATCGCCCTGGGGCCAGGGTTGAGCTGGGAGGGAGTAGCCAGCCTCGCTCCTCTGTTACATCGGGCTGAGGATCTGCCTTTGGTGTTGGATGCGGACGGATTGAATGGATTGGCTCAATTGGGGATCGATCGATTACGGTCCCGGCGAGCTGCGACGGTGTTAACGCCCCATCCGGGGGAATTCCGGCGTTTGTTTCCCAAGATCGATCTGGAGGATCGGTTACTGGCGGCTCAACAGGGAGCCAAAACCGCCGGGGCTGTGGTGGTGCTGAAGGGAGCCCGGACGGTGATCGCGGAGCCGACGGGATCTGTGTGGGTGAATCCGGAGAGCACACCAGCTCTGGCACGAGGGGGAAGTGGGGATGTGTTGACGGGCCTGATCGGGGGCTTACTGGCTCAGGGGCGATCGGCAGTGGAGGCGGCCTGCACTGGGGTCTGGTGGCATAGTCAGGCGGCGTTGCGGCTGGAGTCACGCCGAGGATCAACGGGAGTGGATCCGGTCCATCTGGCGGAGATCTTGTCAGAGACGCGTCCCTAGAGCATGTTTGTTGATCGCGTTATTTTTTGTTCAAGAGGCTGGCGTGGGCTTGATCCGGAGGCTGACGGATAGGGGACCAGCGGTATAGATCGTCTCCTGGGTGACTACCTGTACCTGGGTAGGAGATTGGATCTGTTCCAGTTGCTTAACAACCTCCAAGAGCTTTACCTGGGAGAACTCCCCTACAGTGCCCTTGAGCGGATCCGCCAACAGCCCTGCCTCCTGAGAGCGAACATTGGCCACCGACAGCAGACCCAGCAGCTCCCGTTGGATCTCCCCTTGATTCTGCTCAGGTGGAATAGTGGTTTGGGCTAAAACGACGCCCTCGGCAAAGATCTGATGATTGGGGTTGACATCGGCGATCACGGGCACAGACTCCCCCACCAGGCGATTGCTAATGGAGAGGATCCGTACCACCCAACTCCCCGGATCGGAGACCTGATTCAGCAACTCGGCCACATCCTCCTTACGGATCTGGACGGCGGTCTGTAGGGGAGGCGTGGGGGTGGCGCCTAACTCGCGAGCCCGATCTTCAGCTTGGGCCAGGATCTCCTGGAGTTGCCGCTGCAGCTGACGTTGGCGGTCCAGGGCAGGCACCTCTCGGGAGGGGGGCTTGATCACTCCTGTGGTCAGGATCTCACCGGACAGGATGCCGAACTCGCCGCGCCGGAAGGTCATGGCGGTCTGGCGGAGATCCTCGATCTCTTGCTCTAGGGTCACCTTCTCCTCATCTAAGGAGCGGAGCTGTTCCTGCAGTTGGGCCAATCGTTCCTGGGCGTCACTGCGTTGGATCGTCACCTCATTGAGGGTGGCCTCCAGTTCCTCCACCTTCTGGCTGTAGGCGTTGGCATAGAGAGTGTAGTAGGAGACGGTGCGCTCATAGTTAAATAGGGCATTGGCCAGGGTGCGATTGATCAGTAGCAGGCTGGCCAGGGTGAGGCCAGAGATGATCATGCCGGTGAGGATGGCCACCAGGACAGCGGTGTCGCGAGGCCGCAGATTAAACCAGGTGAGACGTTTCTTACCGATGCGGTAGCCGACCCGATCCCCCACCACTGCGATCAGGCCGCTGACGATCAGGATGTAGAGTACGAAGAAGACGCCTTGCATGGGGATGCCATCACTTTCCCCTAACACTCTACGTCAGTTCAGACGAGACCGCCTCCTGGATCGGGGGTTGATCAGCAAGACTCTCTCTTTGCATCTCAAATAACCTAGACTGATGCTCTATGTAAGCAGAATCATCGTGCTGCTTGGATGAGAAGATCATGTCCTAGCCCCATAAGCTCTCTGTGATCTCACGCTCCAATACTAAGTAGATCAGCAAAAACGATTATACAGTCTATGGTTATACAGTCTATATAGTGCATGTCAAAGCAATTTTGCCGATCTACTTATAAACGGATTGGATCTCCAGGAGTCAGCTGATCATCAGCCGCAAACAAAGCTGCCGGATCGCCCGCAGATCTGCTTGATCTAACCACCGTTGAAACGCCTGGGCCTCCCGCAGGATCTGCATCAGTACCGGCCCGATCCCTGGGTCGATCTGAGGAGATCCCATCACCCGTTCCATCAGAGCCCGAGGCACCCCCGTAGCCGTCAGCCGCTCCAGATCTCGCTCCCCCTGATGCCAAAGCTGTACCACTCCCATGATCCAGGGCTGCGCCTGGGTCAGATCCTGAGCCTGAGCCCGTAGTAGGATCCGGCGCGGTTGCACCGTCTGGAGTAATGTCTGCAATTCCTGAGGTAACCAGGGCCAACACAGGAGGGCCAGCTCCTCAGCGGGATCTGGGATCTGACCGTCATAGATCGCGCCTACCGGGGGCAGGGACTCCTGAGTGCGCCAGTCCTCGATCTTGAGATCTCCCTTGGGGGCCGCCTGTAACCGCCACTCTCCCCCCCGACGCACCTGCTTCACCTGTCCCTGCCAGGGCTGATTTCCCCGAGTTACCGCCTCCAGGGTGAACGCGATATCCAACAATGGGGCCTCACTGAGAGACTGTTGCTGAGATCCCTCCCGCCAAAACCACAGCTTACGAGGACCGATCTTGAACTGAAGATGTTGACCATTACGGGAGACATCCGGGTTAAACCGACTGGGTTGAAAGTTCAACAACGCGATCAGAGGCTGAGGATGACCATGACCAAAGGGCTCCAAAAGGCTGATCTGTTCGTAGACCCGATCTAACTCCCGCCACACCTCCGGGATCTGGTGCATATCCAGGGCGATCTCAATGGCGAGCTGCCGCGCCACCACATCCCCAGAGACACGGGATCCCAACGCCTCCGTCAAAGCAAACTGCAGGGCATCCACCCGATCCAAAGACACCCGCAACCCCGCCGCCATGGGATGTCCCCCGTAGCCGCAGAGCAGATCCGCCACCTGATCTAAGGACTCCACCAGATTGACCGTTGGGATCGAGCGAGCCGATCCATACCCCTCCCCCAACACCGGATTGCAGGCGATCAACACCGTGGGACACCCATAGGATTCCACCAAACGAGAGGCCGCGATCCCCACCACCCCCTGATTCCACTCCGAGCTGGCCAACACAATGGCTCGCTCCTGCACCAGATCCAGACTCTCCACCTGCTGACTGGCCTGGATCACCACCTGCTCGGTCAGTTGTTTACGCTCCTCATTCTTCTGTAGAAACAGCTCGATCAACTCAGCCGCCCGCCCCGGATCCGTCGTCGTCAACAGTTCCACCGCCAAACGAGCATCATCCAACCGTCCAATGGCGTTCAACTTAGGAGCGATCCGAAACCCCACATCCTGAGCCGACACCTCCCGATCCCCGATCTGATGTTCGATCAGCTGCCGTAGTCCCTCCCGTTGGGTCGCGGCCAAGATCGGTAGGCCCCGTTGCACCAGATATCGACACTCCCCCTGCAACACCGCCACATCCGCCACGATCCCTACGACAGCCAGATCGAGAAACTGCTCCACTTGCGGCCAATTCAATCGTTCATAGATCGCCTCCGCCAGCTTGTAGGCCACTCCCACCCCCGGCAACACCCGCAGGGGATGATCTGCAGGCAACCGTAAAGGATTCACCACCGCCTCAGCATCGGGCAACGGATCCGGTAGCAGATGATGATCCGTCACAATCACATCGATCCCCACCCCTTGAGCGATCTTGATCTCCTCCCGATCCGCTACTCCACAATCCACCGTCAGGAGCAGCTGCGTCCCCTGTTCGATCACCCGTTGCAAGCGAGTGGGGTTCAAACCATGTCCTTCCCCTGATCGGAGTGGGATCGTAAACTGCAGATCCAGATCCAGAGGCTGAAGAGCGGACAGCAATAGGGAGGTACTGGTCACCCCATCACAATCAAAATCCCCCCAGATCAACACCCGTTCACCGCGCTTTTGAGCCAGCAGGATCCGGTCCACGGCCCGATTCATATCCGGCAGATCCCAAGCTGGGGTAGAGGTATAGTAGTCGGGGAAGAGAAAAGCTCGGATCGCCTCAGGGTGCGTGATCCCTCGCAACGCCAGGAGCTTGGCCACATAGCGACCGTACTGCAAACTGATCTGGGGATCGAATTGCGGTGGAATGGGCTGGAGATCCCAAAGGTAGGTCATAGCGGAGGAGGTTGATCGTTAAACTGGGCTTTTTCCTATAGAGAAGCCTACCGCATCACCTGCGATCTCAAGATCCTTTAACACCTCCCACATCTCGATCATGCCGAGAGTCGGGGACCTGGATCACTCCACATTCACTGACGCCACCTGTGGCTCTGCTTGTGAGGGGATCTGAGGTTCAAGGGGGGTCGCGATCTGAGGTTGGGGAGGAGGTTGAACTGCTGCTGCTGGGTGACTATTGCGTAACAGCTCCACAAACGCGAACACCGCTGGCGGGTGAAGGGCATCGGCCACCATGGCCACCCCGATCGATCGATCCAACGCTACAGGCAATCGATACATCTGCACCTCTTTCGGGATCGGTTCTGCCGCCAGACAGGGAATGATCGTCATCCCTAACCCCTGAGCCACCATACTGACCATCGTGGTGGCCTCTCGCACCTCGAATGTGGAGACCAACTTGATGCCCCCATAGCGCTGCAGATGGGTCCGCACCCGGTTATAGCTGGCGAACTCCGGCACCACGGAGATAAATGGGTAGCTCCTCAGATCCTGCCAGGTCAACTCCGATCCGGATAGCTGGGCTTGGGGGGGCAAGAGCACCACATACTCATCCCGCATCAACGGCCAGGTTTGAAGAAAGCCACTGGCGGGCAGATAAGTCAATCCCACATCCACCGATCGATCCTGTAAGGCCCGTTCGATCTCACCGCAATCCGAGCATTCCGTGATCGACACCCGGATCTGACTATACTGACGGTGAAACTGAGCCAGAAATTCCGGCAGAAACCGAGCCGCCACACTACGATAGGCCGCGATCCGTACCCGTCCCCCTTGCACCCCCCGATGGCTCATGGCCCGCTCCGTCATGCTCTCGATCAGCTGCAGGATCTGACGAGCATCCTTAATGATCTCCTGGCCTGCCGGGGTTAACTTCGCCCCCTGACGTCCCCGGAACAGCAGACTGATCCCCAACTCCTCCTCCAAGGTGGCAATGGCATAACTGACTGCAGCCTGAGAGATCTGCAGCCGCAGTGCCGCCTCACTGAAGTTTCCCCAGTCAGCGACGGCCACCAACACCCGCAGTTGCGAGAGCTTGATACGATTCGGATCGATGTGGGTCATGCTCCACCCCAAGACTGAGACGATCCTAACCGCTGGCCCAAGTCCCCTGCCCAGGGATCTATCAAATTCGATTATCCCGACCATCATCTTCACTTGTGGGAAGCCTCCCCGCCGATCGCCTAGGGTGAGGGGGATGTGAGAGGAAGGAGCGCGATGAGAACTCACCAACAGTGGCTAACCTATTGTCAGCTGGAGCTGATCCCCGTCCAGTACCCAACTCCGCAGCGCATCGGTCGGATCCGACAGATCCTCAACTGGGTGAAACTCACCTTTGGTCAACGGTTGCGGGGATCCCATCTGGAGCTCTATCGGGATAACTGGCATGGTCTACACTGGCAGATCAACGATCCGGAACCTCATCAACAAAAGCAGCTCACCTCAGAGGATGATATCCGTCGTTGGATCGATGAGCGGTGCACCTTTTGGAGCGCCAGTGTCGGCTCTGAGGAGAGGTTTTGAGATCCTCTGTGAAGCTATGGAGTTCAGTCGAAGGCTTTGCTTTAGAGCGAGCCACAGGCCAGGGAGCTGACATTCAGGTTCAGCTATGGACACGGGGCTGAGGATGGAGGGTAGACAGGATCCGGGCTTCGATGGTGAGTAATTCCTGAAGTCGGATCTCGACCTCCGGGGGGGAGAAGAGTTCCAAGGCCAGATCGTGATAGAGAGCCAGATGTCGCTCCTCCGCTCCCGCCAACCACTGATAGAACTTGCGCAACTCCGTTTCCGGGCAATGCTCCCCCAATAATGTCAACCGTTCATGACTGCGGGCCTCAATGATGGCGGCGATCAGCAAGGAATCCAATAGATAATCAGGTTCCTGACGACGGATCTGTTTGCCCAACTCACTGGCATAGGGGGCGGCGGAGATCTTTTTGATCCGGATCCTGAGCCGCTGCAGATGACGGTGGACTTTCTCAAAGTGCTGCAGTTCCTCACGGGCTAGGGGGGAGAGGGCTTCCACCAGGCTGGGTCGATCGGGATAGCGAAACAACAGACCCAGGGCATTGCCCGCTGCCTTCTTCTCACAGTTGGCATGGTCTAACAACACCAGATCCAGGTGAGCCAGGGCCTGCTCGATCCAGGCTGGGGAGGTGGGAGAGGCAAGGGTCAAGGAGGCCATAGATCAGCAGGGCACTCGTCAGACTCCATGTTAGGTCATTGCGAGGGCTCCAGCAGCTGTTGACATAGGGGTGTCACTCGGAGGCGGAATACTGGGGGTGATGACATCGCGAGAGGGGGTGCCTGATCCATGTCATTCCGATGCAATTGTCACGAGGTGATCGTTATGTCCTTCAGTAGCTTGATGCCCAATATCATGGTTGAGGATGTCAGTCAGACCCTGGAGTTCTATACTCAGATCCTAGGGTTTGAACAGACTTCAGTGATGCCAGAGTCAGGTCCGCCAGTGTGGACGATGGTGCAACGGGATCAGGTCCAGATCATGTTTCAGTCCCGTGCAACTTTGACGGAGGAGTATCCTGTGTTTCAGGATCAGCCCATTGGTGCCAGCTTGACTCACTACATGACCGTGGATCAGGTTGATGATCTGCACCAAGAGCTCAAAGATCAGGTCAAAGTGATCCGGGAACCTCATACCACCTTCTATGGTCGGCGAGAGTTTGCCTTTCTGGACTGCAATGGTCATGTTCTGGTTTACTCTCAGTTTGTGGATCTGCCGATGAGTTAACCCCTTAGATTCCGGTTGCATGATTTCGATCCTTTGAAAAACTATGCTTTTCATGCGAAGTAGAAACTAGATGTTAGGATCCAGAACCCTCAATGTGGGAACATAGGCACTGAGGTTCACAAAGAGGGCCATGCAAAGTCTAAAGAATCCATGTAAGCCGTCAGGGAGAGCTAACCCACCGATCTGAGTGT
>CAYSEO010000160.1:0-9988 GCA_964429885.1 uncultured bacterium | reverse complement strand
AGGGATATGGCTTCACGAATATGGCTAACTTTCGAGCTCGATTGCTAGCAGCATTTTGTTCTTAATAATTCTCAATCACCACGAATCCAGGAGAGCCGGGAAAAGAGTCTTTCTCCAAAACTTAGTTCTAGTCTATCGGCAAATAGATCTAGGACTGCTAGGTATCAGGAGCCAGTACTGTGAGTCCCTGGGCATAACATTTTAACTCGATCGGTGTGGATCCGGCCCATTCTCCATCGATCACGACCCGTTGCTGAGGATAGGCAGAGATCTTGACATGGCGAGCTCGAAAGGCCTGGATATCTTGATGTCGAGCCGGGATCCGATTGAGGGCAGCTCGAAACAGTTCCATGAAGATCACTAAGGCCCGAGGTAGGGTGACTGGATCGATCAAGGTCACATCCAGGAAGCCATCATCGATGATCACCTCCCCTGACCCCTGCGCCAGGATCGAGGTGGGAGCGGTTGCATTGGCCACTGCTACGGAGGAAGTCCAGATGAATTGGGGCTTGCCCTCGATCTCTAACACCACCACGAAGCGTTTCAAACGAGTCAGCTGGCGGGCGCCCTCCAACAGGTAGGCCATCAGCCCCAGATGTCGCTTCCACTCCCGTCGCGTCTCCCCCACAGTTTCTGCCCCATAACCCAGGCTGGCTCGCACAAACACCGGACGACCATTGCACTCCGCCACATCGATCAAACGGGTCTTGCCCTCACAGATCACCTGACAAGCCCCCGAGATCGTCAGCGGGATCTGTAGAGCATTGGCGAACACGTTACCGCTGCCCCGTGGAATCACCCCTAAGGGGATCGAGGTGTGATAGAGGGCCTGAGCCACAGCCGACACCGTACCGTCTCCCCCTGCAGCTAGGATCACCTCCGCTCCCTGGTCAATCGCCTCCTGAGCCAGTTGTTTCGGATCACAGTCCGGGGAGGTATGAGCGATGTCTAGCTCGAAATGAGCTCCCAAGAGAGTCCTGATCTGTTGCAGATCCTGTTGGGGATCCCGAGGGCCGGAGACGGGGTTAAAGATCAGTGAGGCAGGGGATTTCATGGTTGGCAGGGTCGGTAAGACAAAGGGGTCGATCAAGATCCACCCCTTCCTTTCTATTCAAGAATCAGATCCTGGAGATCCTTAAGACAAGGTCGAGATCACCCATCACCCATTCCACTCATGGTGGAAAGATCCGGGCTTATCCACCCGCTCAAAGGTATGGGCCCCGAAGAAGTCCCGCTGGGCCTGGGTCAAGTTCTGGGGCAGATTGGCCGTCCGATAGCTATCGTAGTAGGCCAACGAGGAGCTCATGGCTGGGATCGGGATGCCAGCACGGGCAGCAGCGGCCACCACAGTTCTCCAGGCAGATTGACGCTCCCGCAGGGCCTTGTTGAACTCCTCATCCAGCATCAGGTTGGACAGATCGGGTTGCCGTTGGAAAGCCCCCTGAATATCCCCCAGCAATTGGGCCCGGATGATGCAGCCCCCCTTCCAGATCCGAGGGACCTCGGCGAAGTCATAGACATAGTTATGCTCCGCTGCTGCCACCTTGAGTAGAGCCATACCCTGAGCATAGGAACAGATCTTGGAGCAATAGAGGGCTGCCTTCAGATCATCCAAAAAGCCCCGCTTATCCACATCTAGGGTCTCGGAGGGGCCAGTCAACAGTTGGGAGGCCTTGACCCGATCCGCCTTGATGGAGGACAGGATCCGGGCATTCACTGCCGCATCGATAGTAGGGATCGACACCCCAAGATCCAAAGCGTCCTTAACCGTCCAGCGACCTGTGCCCTTCTGACCCGCCTGATCCAGGATCATATCCAGCAAGAGGTTACCGGTATCGGGGTCCTTCGTTCTGAGGATTTGGTAGGTGATCTCGATCAGGAACGAATCCAGCTCCGTGGTATTCCACTGCTCGAAGACCTGACTCATCTCCTCAGGATCCATCTTCAAGCCCCGCCGCATCAGATCGTAGACCTCGGCGATCAGCTGCATGTCCCCGTACTCGATGCCGTTGTGGACCATCTTGACGTAGTGCCCGCCCCCCCGAGGACCCAGATAGGTGACACAGGGACCATCCTCCACCTGAGCCGCGATCTTGCTGACAATGGGCTCGATCTCCTTGTAGGCCTGCTCACTACATCCGGGCATCAGACTGGGGCCATTCAGGGCACCTTCCTCACCGCCACTAACTCCCATACCGACGAAGTGTAAGCCGATGGGAGCCAGCTCTTCCGCCCGCCGATCAGTGTCGTTGTAGAGAGAGTTACCACCGTCGATCAGGATGTCCCCCTCCTCCAGATAGGGCTTGAGCTGATCGATCACTGCATCCACAGGGCCACCGGCTTTGACCATGATCAGAATGCGGCGGGGTCGTTCTAGGGCGTGGATCAGCTCCTCAATGGAGAAGGTGGGGGTCACGTTCTTCCCCTGGGCGCGCTCGGCCATGAATCGATCGGTCTTCTCACGGCTACGGTTGTAGACTGCAATGGGGAACCCGTTGCGCTCCACATTCAGGGCCAGGTTCTCGCCCATCACCGCAAGGCCGATCACGGCAAAGCTGGCTTTACTCATAGTCCATCCTCAATCGCTTCGGGGTTGACTGATCACACTGTAGGCCCCGATCCTGAGAGCCCCGCGAAGAGATCCCCATTTCTTAAGCAAAATCCCAGATCCCTTTCCGGATGGGGTCGGCTCCAGCTGGCTCATGGGCTCCCGTTCCCCTCCATACGACAGACCCGCTCTAGAGTCTCAAAGACTATCCTCCCCAGATCTCCTCTCGTTCCAACGTGAGATCTCCTTCAGATCACACCCACAGCTTTGTCCCTCTTGGGCAGATAACCAAGAGCACCTAGAATCATCAAGCTATTTAACTCAGGGTTCCCTTCTGCTGACAGAACTCGGTATAAGTGTTGCCGATTCATCTGAGTTTCCTTTGCCAAAGCTGAAATTCCTCCTCTGGCCTCAGCAACATCTCTCACCGCCAACAAGAAGACGTGGGTATCTCCATCCTCCAGAGCAGCATTGATGTACTCCCGAGCTTCTGCTGGATCCTGTAAGGTTCCGAGGAGATCCTCCTTGTAACTTCTACTTCTCGTCATCACTACGACTCCTGTAATCTTGCCAGTATTCCTTCGCCTTTGAGATGTCTCTTCTCTGCGTGCTCTTGTCTCCGCCACAGAGTAAAATGATAACCACTTCTGACTCTTGACCAAAATAAGTAGATCTGCAAAAACGTCTATACAGACTACATATACTGCATCAAAGCAATTTTGCCGATCTAGTTAGAACTTGCTATGGTAAGAGCCGTACATGTCTAGCGCCCATACATGTGTTCCCCGATGAGATGACGGATCCCCTTTGAGAGATGTTGTTTGGACCTTGTCTATGGTTATCCGCAAGCCTTGCGCCACGGTTACTGTCCTGGCTGTGATCTCTAGTGGTCTGATTGGTGCCTGTGGAGGGCAACCGGGATCTGCACCCAATGCCCGTGGATTCGAGGTCAAGTTATTGTTCGGCAGTGCTCTGGATGATTTCTGTGAGCAGGCGATCGAGCGATTCAATCAGACCCAACCGCAACTAGAGGATGGCCAGGTGTTCCATGCTACCTGTGAGGCTAAGGGCAGCGGGGATGTGGTCACTAGTGTGCTAGATCTGGCCCAACAGTTCAAGGACGGATCCTTACCGGCGGACTCGCCCGAGTTCCCCACGCTACTCTCTGTAGATGGTGAGATCTATCAAAGCCAGCTGATCTATCAGATGGATCAGATCTTTCCCGGCCAGGATTACATCCCTCCGATCACCGACTCCCCCCTACTGGTCAATAGCCCCATGGTGTTGATGACGACGGCTGAGCTGGCTCCGGGGCTACGGGAGGTGGAGGATATCTATGGGGCTTTAGTAGAGGCGGAAATCCATCAGGATCTCGATCCCGACAGTCCACCCCTACAGATCCACTTTGTCCACACGGCCCCGACTCGATCCAACTCCGGCTTACAGACCCTAGTGGCCCAATTCGTCTCCGTCTCCGGCAAACGGCCTGAGGATCTGACCCTGGAGGATGTGAGGGAATATGAAGATGAGGTGGCCGAGATCCAGAACAAGATCACTCGTTACGGGGCCTCCACTAGCTCCCTGGCCCGAGCCATGGCGGACAATGGACCGTTCTGGGCTTCCATCGGATCGGTCTACGAATCTCTGGTGATCCGGGTCAATGATGATCTGGGTCCCGATCAGGAACCCTACGAGGCGGTCTATCCCGAAGCCACCTTCTCTTCCAATATGCGAGCGATCCTGCCCGAGGCCCCCTGGGTGAGTCCTGAGGAACAGGAGGCAGCTGAGCTGATCATCGATTTCCTCACGGATCCAGAGACTCAAACCCTGGCGCTGGAGGAGGGATTACGACCAGGCACCCCTGGTGTAGCCTTGGGACCCAAGTTCTCCCCTGAGTTTGGAGTGGATCCGGATGCTGTCTATGACTCCTACCGACCCCCGGAGGCGGAAGTGGTAGAGGCGATGCTGGAGTCCTGGCAACAGGTGGCCAAGAAGCCCTCTCAAGTGGTGGTGGTGGTGGATTCCTCCGGATCCATGAGCGGTCAAAAGATCACGGCGGTGCAACGTACCCTCAAAACCTATATCGATAATCTAGGACCCCGAGAACAGGTGGCCCTGATCGATTTTGATGAGCGGATCCGACAGCCTGTCTTGGTGGATGGCTCTCCGGAGGGTCAGGAGCAGGGGATCCGGTTCATCAGTTCCTTGGATGCTGAGGGAGGAACGGCTCTCTATGATGCCACCCTGGCGGCTTTGCAGTGGCTCCAGGACAACCTGCGGGAGAACGCGATCAATGCGGTTCTGGTGCTGACGGATGGCCAGGATTCCGGCTCTCGGATCGAGTTGAATCAGTTGATCCAAGCTCTGGAGGCAGCGGGGTTTGCAGGGGATCAACGGATCGCTGTCTTCACCGTAGGATATGGCAGTGATGGGGATTTCAATCCGCAGGTGTTGGAACAGATCGCGGCGGAAAATGGGGGCTATTACTCCAAAGGAGATCCGGAGAGTATCGGGCGAGTCATGTCCCGTTTACAGCTGGAATTCTAGGGAGGAGAGGAGTTCATGAAACTGGCCAATCCTTTGTTCTATCCCCTGGCGATCTTGGCGAGCATGATCACGCTATTCGTCGGGGTGCGGCTCCTGAAGGCCTCTGAGGTGATCGTGATCCCGATGGCGGGGGCGGTGGCTCTGGCGGGGGCGAGTGTACAGCGATCTCGACAGCCAGTGACCTGGAATCTGAAGGACCCTAAGCTGGAGCAGGAGCTGCGGGAGGCGCGCGAGCAGGCCCAACAGTTGGCTCAGAAGGCTGAGGACCTGAAAACGGAGGCCAACTCGATCTTGACGGAGGTGTCCCAGATCGATCTGCTGGTGGCGGTACAACGGGTTTGTGATCGGATCCAACAGCTGCCAGAGCAGGTGGATCGGATGGCTCAATCGTTACAAGGGGTAGATTCTCTGTTATCGGTGGCGGATCTGCAGGCACAACTGTCTCAGAGTCGGGCGCGGTTACGGGAGAGCTCTGGGGTGACTCAACAGCAGTTGATCCGGATGACGGAGAGTTTGGAACGGAATATCCAATTGGCGCAACAGGGTGAGGATGCTCGACGAGCTCAGGTGGCCAGCCTCTCCACTCAGATCTTGGATGCAGCGGGTTTACTCCAGGAGCTCCAGAATAAGCTGCGGACCTCTCAACTGACGGAAGTGAATGATCTACAGGAGATGCAAAAACTGAGTGAGGAACTACAGGCATTTCAAGCCAATGTGGATCTGTTGGTGGTGGCACGGCAGGATTCCGCTTGAGAGTCCCTCGATCAAAACCGATGAGGATAGCGACTGATGAAACCTAGCAAAGTTGGATCTTTAATTACCTCTCTGACCCTATTGATCGGTGGGGTGGGATTAACCTATGCTCCCCTCCCTGGATTACGACAAGCGGTCGTGGTGGTGAGTGGCACGGAGCTACAGGAACCATTAGAGGTCTTGGCCCCCCAATTTGAGGAGGCGTTTCCAGACATCGATCTGGATCTGATCTTTCAAGGATCCCAGGACATGGTCAACAACTATATCGACGATCGTAATGACTTCGATCCCACAGTATTGATCCCTGCCAATGGGGTAATTCTGGAGGAATTGGAGCAGAGATGGGGAGCGATCCACAGTGATCCGGCCTTTTACGATCCGCCCCGTGCCATCGCGAGCACCCGCTTAGTGGCAGTGGTATGGCCAGAACGAGGGGAGATCCTATTTCCCAACGGTGAATTTGAGTGGGATCGGATCGAGGCAGCCATGGAGGCCAGATCTTGGTCTGGGATTGGGGGTGAGTCCCGCTGGGGCAGCTTTGATTTCCTCATGACAGATCCAACTCGCTCCAATAGTGGTCAGTTGACCATGGCTTTGTGGAGTCAGTCTAAATTAGGAACTCTATCCCCACAACGGTTAGAATCCTCAGAAATTCAGGATCTGTTTGATCTGGTGCAAGGATCAGTTTATTTGCCTCCTCGATCGACGGATGTGCTGTTACGGGAGTTTATTACTCGTGGACCCAACGATGCGGATGTGGCCACGGTTTATGAGAGCATCGCCCTATTTCGTTGGTCTCAATCCAAAGCCACCCAATCCGATCCCTACCGGATCTACTATCTCGATCCCACCATGGAAACCACCTCTACAGCTGCGATCGTTCGACGTGAGATCAGCCAAGGAGAAGCCGATGCCGCCCGTCAGTTGCTTGACTTCCTGTTGGATCCCGATCAACAAGCGGTTTTTGTCCAACATGGCTTTCGGGCTGCTAATCCAGAGGTGGATCTGAATACGATCCCTAACAGTCCCTGGAATCAGGGGATCCCTGGTGCTGAGGTGGATCCTAGCAGTCAGAGGATCCCATTACCCAGCCAAGAGATCACCGCTGAGATCAAGCGCTTGTGGGATCGGGCGGATTAATTGATCGGTTCGGATCATGGAGATCTGGACTACCGATCGCTTGGCTCCTAATCTCAGCAGAAATTCCACCAGAGATCGAGATCACCAGTTTCATGAACTGTTACAGTTGGAGCCTCTTTCCCCAACTGCTATGGTGGTGGTGATCACTTGTACGGATCCACCCTTCTCTCCAGGGATCTCCAAGATAGCCGCGGGTCCTAATCGCACTGTGGTGCCCGTCAGCATCGGACCTTTGATCATAAACTCCCCATCGGTGAGGCGGATCACTTTGGAGCACTGGACTAACAGGGCGTTAAAGCTTGGAGAAATCAGCAGATCACAAATCCACACTAAGTCGTCACTTGATGAACCATAGATGTAGATTCAGGTGGACGGAACCTCTTGGGAACCGAATCAAGATCATCATCTGAGAGCCAACCCTGTAACTGGCTAGGATCATCCAAGCTCCGCAATATCGTCATGACAATCACACCCTCCTCAGGATCTAAGCGATCGCAGAGCACGTCTTCATCCCATTCTCCACCGAGGAATCGACGGATCGCTGATGCTAGATTAGTCCAACCTCGTTGAGCAAGATCCTCCAGCATAGGATCCAATTGCTCCTTCAGTTTGGGTTGCTGTACAGCTCTGATCACCTCCAAGATCAGAGGGCCAAAACGCTTTAACTGGTAGCGGGTGCCGGGAAAGGCAAAGCGGGACTGACGAGCAAGACGGCGATAGTGGGCCGAGCCTGTGGGCTCCTGTTGCTGATCGAGAATGCCAGCCAGAATAGCATAGATTTTCCAGATCTCTGATGCACCTGGATCCAAGGTTTGGGTAATTGCCAGAGCCTGTTCAGCTAGTAAACGAGCTTCACTAAGACGATCGGGCTGAGTTTGGAGCAAAGCAGCTAAGTTCGTAAGCACCAGAGAAGTGGACTCTTGATCCCCGATCATTTGCCAAACTTCCAGGGACTTACGATACCAAAGTTCAGCTTCGGAGGGCTTTTCAGCAAGTTCCAAAACAATAGCCAGATTACCCCAAGATCTTGCAGCACCCGCCAGATTACCCAAGGATTCCTTAATGCGAGCCGATTCCCGATAGGTCTGCTCGGAAGCCTCCCACTGCCTTGCTGATTGGTAGACCAAACCCAGTTGATGCCAGAAAATTGCTTCACTCGCGGGCTCACCTAGATCCCGGAAGATCCGCAGGGTCTCTTGATAGCGTTGATCGGCTTCCGCTAAGTTACCCTCAGCAAGTGACAAGGTTCCAAGTTGCCCGTTAGCTACTGCCCTCATTCGCTCATCATCAATTTCCGTAGCAATAGCCAAGGATCCCTCATATGCCTGACGAGCGTTGGCATAATCTCCCATTTGCCTGAGTGTGTCTGCCAGATCTGCTAACAAAGCCCCTTTCTGACGCTTCTGTCCACTCGACTCTTCCAACTGATCCAGCTCATCCAGAGCCTGTTGAAAGCACCTGATCGCCTCTGCTGATCGGTTCTGCAGTTGGAAGCATCGACCCAATCGATCCAGTGTCAAGCATCGGTTAGGACTCGGATCTGTGCCCAACCCCGCCAAGATCTCCTGAAACATCTGTACCGCTTCCGGGATCCGTCCTGCGTCGTAAAGCTGCTCCCCAAGAGCGCTGCGGGACAAAAACCAGGGTTGGGAGCCGATCTCTCCTCCGGCCTGAACAGCTTTCTCACTCAGGGCGGCTCGATCTCGGTTGAGGCCAAAGTATCCAAGAAATCGGTTGACCTTATCCACAAACTCAACTGCCATCGGATCCGTTGCCGCCAGAGATCCATTCACAGCCGCCAGCAAATTCGGCAGTTCCCGCACAGCGATCGCCCGAATCGATAGAGGATTCCGCTGATCTTCGTCGTATAGAAAACGAGAGAGTTGATAGTAGCGTTGCCGATGACGGATCAACAGCCCCTCCTGAGTTGATCGATCCAGCTTTGACCAGAGAGCAGGCGTTAAAGCCGGGTGAAACTTGAGATAGGGCACTCCGATCCCTGGAATCTGTTCGATTTGGATCAATCCTGTGATTTGCAATCCTTGCTGCACTCTCTGCCATTCCGATTCAGAAAACTCTGTGATCGCTAACAGTTCCGGCTCCATCGCTCCACCCTGAAACACTCCCAACCGAGGGATCAAAGCTCTCACCTCCGGATCCAATCGTTCCAGCGACAGATTCAACGAGGCGATCAAGGAATTCTCCGGACTCTCCCGCACCAACACCTCTAACTGTTGTCCCAACTCCGCCGGATGTCTCACCTTCAGCTCTCCCGCTAGCACC
This sequence comes from uncultured bacterium, assembly GCA_964429885.1. Lineage (GTDB taxonomy): Bacteria > Cyanobacteriota > Cyanobacteriia > Thermostichales > Thermostichaceae > CAYSEO01. Next base: position 717 of record CAYSEO010000160.1, on the reverse strand, counting down.
CCGATCGCCAACGGATGAAATCCCACCTGCTTAAACAACCCCAGCACCACCCGATCCTCAGGCAGATCCCATAAGGGAGTAGGCGGAAACTCCATCAACTTCTGAAAATAGGCTAAAGCATCCTCCCGTCTCAATCCATCTAACATTAGCCTCTGATGGATCAAACTCCCCTGATTGGGATAGTCTAGATGTCCTAGATCCAGCTGTCGCGTCGTCACCAAGACCCGACAAGATCCCGCCTCAGACCACCCCTTCGCCACCGTCAGGATCTCCTGTTGGGCCTGCCGCTCCAAAACCTCCACATTATCCAAGATCACCAACGTCGAGATCCGCTGCAAGCACTGCTGCACTGCCTCAGCATCAATAAGATTCTCTGCCAAAACCGATCTAAGCTCAGACAGGGCATAGGCCACCGGATCCGATCCTTGATAGCGGGAATAATCCACAAAACAGATCCGCTCAAACAGCCCTGTCCGCAGCAACCAGCGCCCTGCCTCAACCGCCAGATAGGTCTTACCCTGCCCCCCAAACCCACTGATCGTAATCCGGCGAGTCCCCTGCACCACAAACGCCCGCTCGATCCACCACAACTCCCGCGCCCGCCCCCAAAAGCCCGCCTCCTGTAGCTCCGGCAAATTATCCCGCCGAGACGGATCCTCTTTATATCGATAGATCTACCGAACAGTTAACAAGGGCTTATCTTCTCTGATCTGATAG
>CAYSEO010000159.1:0-10121 GCA_964429885.1 uncultured bacterium | reverse complement strand
CCTGGCCATCACAGAACAACTACGGCGTCGGGGAGTCGATGTCTTAACAGCGATCGAGGATGACTCAGCCGAGCTCCCTGATGATCAGCTTTTGGAGCGTTCGACCCAACTCCACCGAGTCCTCTTCACCCAAGACATCCGATTCTGATCCGGAGGAGTGGCAAAATGTTGTTGAGCACATCCCCTTCAAATGATCGTGTTCCTTAACTAATAAGGAGATCGCCATCATGTTTGGACTCGAAGAGATGAAGCAGACGCGGTACTGGCAGGATGCTCAGGAGCAAGAGGCCCTGGCCCTGGTGACTCGACTGTTAAGGCGGCGCTTGGGATCTCTCGATCCAGAGTTGCAGCAGCAGGTGGAGGGACTCTCAAAGTCTCAACTGGAAGCCTTGGGAGAGGATCTGATCGACTTCACCAGCCCAGCTGATCTGAGTCAATGGCTGCAGGATCCGAAAGGGTAGTCATTCCTCAGCGATCGACTCCACCTCGATCGTCGCCAGCTCCATCTCCAGCTGCTCGATGCTGGGCAACACCCCTTGCAAGGATTCCGGTAGCTCGTACTTGTATTGCGACACAGCGATGGGTTTATTCACATCCCTTAAGGCATACTCCGCCACCGCTTGATTGCGGGACTTGCACAGGATCAATCCAATGGTTGGCTGATCATCGGGATGCCTCAGTAGATCATCCACTGCTGATACATAAAAGCTCATCTTCCCTGAATACTCTGGCTTAAACTCGGTCATCTTCAGATCGATCACCACAAAGCACCGGAGTTTCAGATGATAGAACAATAAGTCAATGTAGAAGTCATCCCCACCGATCTCAAGATAATATTGACTCCCCACAAACGCAAATCCCACCCCAAGCTCTAGCAGGAACTTCCGGATGTGATCTAGCAAAGCCTTTTCTAAATCTCGTTCCTGAGCATCCTGACCTAGACTGAGGAAGTCAAAGGAATAGGGATCCTTGATCAACTGCCGAGCTAGATCGGATTGAGGTTGAGGCAAAGTGGTATCAAAGTTGGTGATCGCCTTCCCCTGACGCTGGTAGAGCTGAGTCTCGATCTGGTGTTCCAGAACAGCTCGACTCCAGCCATGCTCGATCGTTTGACGGACGTACCAGAGCCTAGCGGCTGGATCGGTGACCTTGTCCAGTAGCCGCACACTATGACCCCAAGGAATTTGTGCAACAACCTGTTGCACGATTATCTCCTCAGGCCAAGCCTCCGCAAAAGCCCGCATGTACTTCAGGTTCCGCTGTGAGAACCCCTTCATCTCGGGAAAGGCACTCTTGAGATCCCTCGCCAGCCGATCGATCACCTTGGAGCCCCATCCCTCCTGATCCTGTCTTTGGAGGATCTCACAACCGATCTGCCAATAGAGCAACACCAGTTCCCGATGTACGGCCACAGCGGCCCGCACCTGAGCCGATTGGATCCGTTGCTTCAGCTCACGCAACAGCTCCTCATATCCTGCGGGGGTCAGCTCAGAACCCATAGCCGATCCTCATAGCCCGGATCCTCTCAGGATAGCTGCTTGCCGATTCAGTTTGAGTCAGTACACTCAACAGGAACTCTGGCTCAGATACTGCAAATGTCAATCACATTCCCTGCCAATCCTAGTTCAGTTGCCGATAGCTTACACCTCTACTGGATTCAAGGCATCCTGCCACCTGAGCAGGAAAACTCTCGATCGGTCCTGGAGTCAGTAAGATCGAATAAGGTCCACATACCCATAACGCATATGTATAACTTCCTGCTCCTGTTAGGTACAGCATTCTGGATCGGGATGCTGATCGACTGTTATCGTAACGAGCCTGAGCGCACCACCTGGGGCCTGCTGATCCTGTTCTTTTATCTACCGGCTGCCCTGATCTATGGCCTAGTCCGATTCCTGCCCCGCCATGTGAATACTGTCCCGTTCCTCAGGAACCTCAACCGTCGCTTCCTCAATCGCTGGACCCGTAAGAGCGATCTGTGGCAAGCAGAGGCCGCCGTCCGTCATATTGGTAAGGAACAACAGTACTTAGAACTCGCCCGTATCCAATACAACATGAGCCTGGAGGCGGAGGCCCAATCCTCCTATCAGACTGCCCTGGAGCAGAGCCCCAAGAATCCCCATATTCTCTGGGAGATCGCTAACTTCGAGATCGACACCCGCCACCTGGAAGCTGCCCGTACCCATCTACAGGATCTGCTCCAGATCGATCCGCAGTTCCGCTATGGGGATGCCTCCACTTTGTATGGCAAGGTGCTGATCGATCTAGAGGAGGAGCAGGCTGCGCGGGAGCATCTGGAAACCCATACCCAACGCTGGTCCAATCCTGAGGCCATGGTGATGTTAGCGGAACTACAGGTTAAGACCGGAGAGACAGCACAGGCCCAGCAACTGATCGATACAATGATCGCGAATCTGCGGGGAGGACCAGAGTTTCACCGCAAGCGGAACCGTCACTTTATGGCCCGAGGGGAGCGGTTGCTGAGACAGATCCGGTCCTGATCGAACCTGTTCGTGATCCTGGAGATCTCAGACCTGGGCTCCAGATCCAACCTATGCTACAACAGTCCTGAAATCGTTTGAGGATGCTGGCCATGAAACCATTACGTCAAGGGGATGTGCTCCTGATCCCTGATACCAACCCCTCCCCCGTTCTGGGTCAGAAGCAATCTCACCTGGTGTTGGCTGAGGGTGAGGTCACTGGCCATGCCCACCGGATCTCGGCGGGAGAGGCGGAACTGTATGAGCGGGAGGGCACCCTCTATCTACGGGTTCTGTCGGAGACCGCTCTGCTCACCCATGAGGAACACAAGGCCATTCCGGTGCCCCAGGGAAATTGGGTGATCCGGATCCAGCGGGAGTATGAGCCAGCGGGTTGGCGCTATGTCGCAGACTAGGTTGACCTTTTTGACTCCAGAACAATTGGCTTGGGTGCCGGAGAGCGTGGATCGGTGGACGCAGATCAGCCTCAGCACCTATACCGATCGGTTGCAGGCGGAGCGATCCATTCGCCAGGTGTATCGGGCGGTGGGGTTGACCGAGCCAATCCATTTTGTCTGGGCTCAGGATCCGGTGCAGGCACTGTTGTATCTGTGGCGACGAGCTCCCCGGCCCAACCTGTTTCAGGAAGAAGAATCGGGACGTTTGCCCAGCTCCTCCACCCTGCGGTTTGAGATCCATACCCGTCTGCAGCGTCGGATCCAACAGATCCTGGAGCAACAGGTGTCTCCTCAGGTGTTGAATTTTCTGCAGCAGGAGATCCAGTTTCCTCTGTTGGAACGGTTAGGTCCCACCTGGCAGCCGATGTGGAATCAGGTACGGTGGCAATTGCGAACCGATGCTTGGGTGCAGACACGGGATCAGGTGCGGGCTCAGACTTGGGCTTATCCTTGGGAGACCTGGCGATCGGAGGCTCGCCGCAATCCGTTGGGCTGGATGGCGGATCAGATGTTGGGCTGGATCTTGCAGTCGGTTCAGGATCAGGAGTGGCTGCGCTCCATTGAGGAGGTCTGGGTGGATCTATGGCAACAGGTGAGCGAACAGATCTCGGATGCCAGCTTTCGACCGGAGGATGCCGCCTGGTTGGCCATGCATGATTACCTTTGGCAGGTGGGGGGTGTGGATCTGGGTTTGCTGACGGGCATGATCGATGCGGCTCAGGTCTGTGGTTGGTGGTGGCCGTTTGAGTATTGGGTATTGGTCTGTCCCAAGCCGGTGCGGGTGGCGTTGGACGATCAGGGACAGCTGCACGCGGAGGGGAGACCAGCAGTGAGCTTTGCAGGATCTCACTTCAAGACCTATGCCTGGCAAGGGGTGACCTTACCGGAGCGCTATGGCAGCTTGCCCACAGCTCGCTGGTCCGCTCAGTGGCTATTGGAGGAAGAGAACGCTGAGTTGCGACGGGTGCTGATCCAGGGATTGGGCTATGGCCGCATCCTGCAGGAGTTGGAGGCCCACCAGATCGATCAATGGCGCGAGTATGAGCTGCTAGAGATCCCCCATGGGGTGGATGTGGAGCCGATCCGGTTGTTGAAGATGACCTGTCCCAGTACCCAGTTCATTCATGTGGTGCGGGTGCCGCCTCATTTGAACACGGCCAAGGAAGCGATCCAGTGGTGTAACTGGGGTGTGGATCCGGAGGAGTTCGATCAGGAGGCTTAGAACTGGTTTCTGAATCAACTACGAATATTCCTAGTTGAAATATGAAGCAACTTTGTTGGCTTCCCTCTAAGAATTTGAGAGTCTACAAAGTCAGTATCTTTTGTCACAACGACTCGCTGCTCCTGTTCAGCAAGAAAGTTCATACTCCTACTGGGTAGAACCGACGAATTTTCGTGAGTTGAGCAGCATAGGCAAAAACAGCCAAGAGATCTTCGTGCTCAAGATCGGGATGATCGGTCAGGATCTCATCCGTAGTCATGGCGGAGCTGAATAGCTCTAGTAGTCCACCAAGAGCAACTTGATCTCCTCCAGATCCATCTCAGCCTATACTCACAGCAAGATCTTAAGCCAATCCTCCGCAAACCAGATCCGTCTGCTCGGAAACTGCTGACGCGACCTAAAGATCTAGATATCGCCTCAGATAGCTTTCTAAGGTCTCCAAAGAGAGTCCAAACGTATTCTGTAACAGGCTGATCTGCTCATGGGTACAGTAAAACTCATGGGCCAGCAGGGTTCTCAAGGTGCCCAACGACTGAGATAGCTCCGGATCGAGCCAGTTGAGCAAAAACCGTCCCCCATCCACAACATCCAACGGTACCCTGACGATAAACGGCTCCCGATCAAACAGGCGACCCAACAGCTCCGGGATCTGATCTCGTCGCAGGATCTGAGGTCCCCCCACAGAGAAGATCTGTCGCCGCGCCTCGGGGAGATCCGTCGAGAGAATCGCGATCCGGGCCAGATCATCAGGACTGACAATGGAGGAGCGACTCTTACCATCCCCGAGCAGTAAATAGATCCCATTTTGCCGAAAGGATTCCGCCAGATTGAGAATATCAGAGGCCAACCCTGAGGGACGCAGGATCGTGTAGCTGAGATCACTGCAGATTAGCGCCGCCTCCACTGCTGCCTTGGCCTTGAATACAGGGGCATCCTTGAGAAACTGAGGGGCACCCAACACAGAGAGAAAGGTAAAGTGGCGGATCCCTTGTTGTTTCGCCCTCTCGATCAAGCGCAAATTCCCCCGTAGATCCACCTGTTCCACATCCCCAACGCGACCACTGCGGCTGCCATGGGTGCTAATCACGACCTCTACCCCTTCACAAGCCCGTTGGATATCCTCCCGCTGCCGCACATCCCCCACACAGATCTGAGCACCCCAATGCACCAACGGCTCATAGGCCGTCCGAAACCGAACCAACGCCCGCACCGGCTTCCCCTGATCACAGAGATGACGTACGATCCGTCGCCCTACTCGGCCTGTGGCCCCAGTCACCAGATACATCACAAGATCCTCGCTCAATCAGACCCATGATAGGATCTGTCCTCGATCTCAACCATCATCCCCGAGGGGACGGAACAGCTGTCCCAGCTCCAGCCTAATGCCATTGACGAAATCCCAGGCGGATTGAGCCTTCTTACCCGCCAGCTGTACCTGCGTGATCCTCAGATCTCCATCCCCAGTCCGGATCTCAAATCCAATTCCTTTGACGATCTCGACCACCTGACCCGCTTGCCCTGCCGATCTATAAGAGGCGGGTTGATCCCCTGGCGGATCGGATCTGAGTATCCGTAACCGCATCACCTCTGACTCTGTTGCCGGTTGAAAGCCGGTGAAACATTGGGGATGAAAGGCGCGGATCTGATTATGTAATGGGATGGCGGATCGGGTCCAGTCCAGATGAAAATCCTCTTTCTTCAACAAAGGAGCATAGGTAGCCTGTTGTTCATCCTGAGGGATCGGGGTGATCTGGCCTGCCTCTAATGGGATCAGGGTTTCCGCCAACAACTCAGCCCCCACTGGAGCCAAGATCTCCGCCAATTCTGCTGAGGTTTGTTCGGGTGGGATCTCTACGGTTGCCTTCAACAACATATCCCCCGTATCCATCCCCTGATCCATCAACATTGTCGTGATGCCCGTTTCTGTCTCGCCATTCGCCACCGCCCACTGGATCGGAGCCGCCCCTCGGTAAGCGGGCAGTAAGGATCCATGCACATTGACGCACCCGAAGCGAGGCATAGCCAACACCCGAGGAGAGAGGATCTGACCATAGGCCACCACAACAAATACATCCGCCTGTAGATCTTCAAGGGCCTGCAGCACCTCCGTGGATTTGCGTAAGCGGTCCGGCTGCCAGATGGGGATCTGGGCCTGTTGAGCCAGGGCTTTGACAGGAGTGGGTAGCAGCTTGCGTCCGCGTCCCTGGGGTCGATCCGGTTGCGAGACCACACCGATCACCTGGAACTCAGGTCGATCCAGCAGGATCTGGAGGGTGGGGAGAGCAAAGTTGGGGGTGCCAAAGAAGACGACGCGCATGGGGAGTCCCTCAGATCCTGTACCTAATAAGCGCTACAAGCCTAGCGTAGTTTGGGATTACATCAGATTTTTTGTATCATGGTTCCTGTTGGTTGATCGAGTTGAGCCAATGCACAGAGTCATCACTAAAATCAAACAATCGTTGATCCTGATCTCAGCCTCTCTCATCCTTTCCTGTGGATCTGATTCTTTAGACTTGATCGATTTGACTCTGAAGATCTTCTCAGCCTTTTTCCGTGAAATTCTCGGCTTGGTCATGGTATCTTTTTGATACCTTCTGTAGGCATAGGCCAATACTCTCACCAAGGATGGATCGGATCATGACACGGGAAGTACAGCGGTTAGCTGAGGATCGAGAGCGGCGCGCTTATTGGAAGCGTTGGGGGCCTTACCTGAGTGAACGTCAGTGGGGTACAGTGCGGGAGGACTACAGTCCCGATGGCTCCGCCTGGGATTTTTTCCCCCATGATCAAGCTCGATCTCGGGCCTATCGGTGGGGTGAGGATGGCCTTATGGGGATCTCGGATACTCATCAACGACTCTGTTTTGCGATCGCCTTGTGGAATGAGGCGGATCCGTATCTGAAGGAGCGCCTGTTTGGTCTAGCCGGCCCCCAAGGGAATCATGGTGAGGATGTTAAGGAGTATTACTTCTATCTGGATAGCACACCGACCCATTCCTATATGAAGGGTTTGTATAAGTATCCCCAGGGGGCCTATCCCTATGACGATCTGGTGCGGGAGAACATTAGACGTCTGGATTCTCCTCGGCGAGGGGGATTTGAATATGAGCTGATGGATACAGGGCTGTTCGATCAAGATCGCTACTTTGATGTGGTGGTGGAATATGCCAAGGCTTCCCCTGAGGATATCTTGATCCAGATCTCGGTTACCAATCGAGGACCAGATCCAGCCCCGTTACATCTGCTGCCCACCCTCTGGTTTCGCAATACCTGGAGTTGGGATGGAGATCAAGATCGGCCCCAGTTAAGGCAGGTGACAGTGGATACAGATCTGAGTGTGGTTCAGGTGGATCATCCTGAGTTGGGTCAGCGTTGGTTTTATTGTCAGAATGCAGGGTCACTGCTGTTTACGGAGAATGAGACGAATCAACAGCGGGTGTTTGAGGTGCCTAATTCCTCCCCCTATGTCAAGGACGGGATCAATGATTATATTGTCTCTGGGATCCCGTCAGCGGTGAATCCGGATCTGGTCGGCACTAAGGTCGCCCCTCATTATCAGTTTGAGATCGCTCCAGGAGAGACCAAGATCGTCAAGCTGAGGCTGTGTGATCAGGGTGATCAGGGTGATCTCATGGCAGCCTGTGGGCCTGAATTCGATCAAGTGATGGCGGCTCGATTGGCGGAGGCAGATGAGTTCTATACTCAGATCAGTACCGTGATGTCCTGTAAGGATCGGCGCAATATTCAGCGGCAGGCCTTTGCGGGGATGCTCTGGACCAAGCAATATTATTACTACGTGATCGAGACCTGGTTACAGGGGGATTCCGCCACCCCACCTCCCCCTCATCAACGTTGGGACGGTCGCAATTCCGAATGGATCCATCTGTTTAATGACGACATTCTCTCCATGCCGGACAAGTGGGAGTATCCTTGGTTTGCAGCTTGGGATCTGGCCTTTCATGCCATCCCTCTGGCTATGGTGGATCCAGAGTTTGCCAAGCGACAGTTGGATCTGATGACGCGGGAATGGTACATGCATCCCAATGGTCAGATCCCGGCCTATGAGTGGAAGTTTGGGGATGTCAACCCACCCGTCCACGCCTGGGCCACCTATCGGGTCTATCAGATCGAGCGGAAGATGTTTGGTCGAGCGGATCGACAGTTTCTGGAGCGGGTGTTTCAAAAGCTGTTGCTCAACTTTACCTGGTGGGTCAATCGTAAGGATGAAGGGGATAATAATGTCTTTGAGGGTGGCTTCCTGGGTTTGGATAATATAGGCGTGTTTGATCGAAGCGCTCCCTTGCCGACAGGAGGTTATATTGAGCAGGCGGATGGCACCAGCTGGATGGGCATGTACTGTCTGAATCTGCTGACGATCGCCTTGGAGCTGGCCCAGGAGAATCCGGTTTACGAGGATATTGCCTCCAAGTTCTATGAGCATTTTCTCTACATCGCCGATGCCATGAACAAGGTGGGGGGTCAGGAGACCCAGCTGTGGGATGAGGAGGATGGCTTCTACTATGACGTGTTGCGATCCCCCCATGGTGATCAGATTCGGTTGAAGGTGCGCTCCATGGTGGGGCTGATCCCCCTCTATGCGGTCAGCACGATCGAGCCTGAGACCATGAAGAACCTACCGGGATTTCGCAAGCGGGTGCAGTGGTTTATCGATAATCGCCCCGATCTAACTGAGAATGTGGCCTGTATGCGCACGGAGGGCTTTGGGGAACGGCGATTGTTATCGATCGTCTACCGGGAGAAGCTGCAACGGATCCTGGCCAAGATGTTGGACGAGACGGAATTTCTCAGTGACTATGGCATTCGAGCTCTGTCCCAGTTTCATCGAGATCATCCCTATATCTTTTATGTGGAGGGCAAGGAACATCGGGTGGATTATGAACCGGCGGAATCCTCAACGGGGCTATTTGGCGGCAACTCCAATTGGCGAGGACCGATCTGGATGCCTGTCAACTATCTGTTGATCGAGTCCCTGCAAAAGTTCCACTTCTACTATGGGGATAGCTTTACCGTGGAGTGTCCCACCGGATCCGGACAGTATCTCACCCTTTGGGAGGTGGCTCTGGAACTGGAGCGGCGGTTGATGAAGATCTTCCTACAGGATCCCCAAGGGCGGCGTCCTCTGTATGGCGGCATGGGCAAGTTCCAAACCGATCCCCATTGGAGAAATTATATTCTCTTCCATGAGTACTTTCATGGGGATAATGGGGCGGGGCTAGGTGCCAGTCACCAAACCGGATGGACTGGGCTGATCGCTAAGCTGATCCAGCAGACGGAGGAATATGATGCTCGTCAGAAAGCTCCTGATCTGACCGTGGCTCTGTGATCGATTCTGCCCCCTACCTCAAGGTGACCCATGACTGAACTCTGGCATCCCCTCGGCACGATCGATCCTCAAGATCTGACGGAGACTCGTTTACAGCTGCACTATGGCCTCCAACCGATCGCGGCCCTGAATGTGGCCCTCACCCCAGCCATGGCCGATGGCAGTCAAGCCAGTCTCAGCCTGGACTCGATCGAGCACACACTGGTGTTCCTGGGGAGTGAGATCCCCTGCGAGCAACCGTTTCGTCTCGGTTTTAACCCGGTCAACTTCAATCTGGTGCTGGTGGATCCCCTCCTCAAACCCTTGGATAACTTTCTCCTGGCAGGTCAGACGCTATTGGATGCTCTGGCCTGGACCCGAGCTCAGGCAGCAGCCCGAGGAGCCGATAGTGATCAGATCACGCTGCTTAGCTATCCCGAGGATTTTCCTCAACATCTCATTGGGGGCGGACAACCGTTTGTCCCCCCGCCGTTAGATTATCTGCAGGAGCTGACCCATTACTTTGCCAACAGCAACGCGCTCCTACGCCCGATCGCGGCCACCACAGCCGGTGCCTCCCCAGTTCACATCTGGCCCCATCACTTTGACATCGCTATCCTGATCACCTTTTCTGGAGCG
>CAYSEO010000158.1:0-10148 GCA_964429885.1 uncultured bacterium | reverse complement strand
AATGGGGAGTTGATCTGTCTGCCCTTGATTGTAGGCCCTACAGTCCTGCTGCCAGGGACACAGCAGACAGTGAGGAGAACGCCGCCGACAGATCGTGGCCCCCAGATCCATCAGGGCTTGATTAAAATCACGGGGATGCTCCGGATCCAGCAGCTGCTCGGATAGATCCCAGAGCTGAGGCAGAGCCTGGGCCGGAGGTTGGGGCAAGGCGATCAGTCGAGCCAACACCCGCTTGACATTACCATCCAGGATCGGGGTGGGCTGGTTGAAGGCAGAGCTCAGGATGCCCCCTGCGGTGGTGCGCCCGATCCCAGGCAGTTGCTGCAGAGCCTCCAAGGAAGCGGGGATCTGACCCTTGTGATCTTGAACCAGATGTTGGGCCGCCTGATGGAGATGAATGGCCCGTCGATAGTAACCCAGCCCTTCCCACAGCTTTAGCACCTGGGAGCGGGGAGCAGCAGCCAGATCCGCCAGAGTCGGTAAGGTCTCTAGCCACCGGTGATAGTAGGGGAGAACAGTGGTCACCTGGGTTTGCTGCAGCATCACCTCGGAGACCCAGATGGCATAAGGATCTCGAGTCTGACGCCAGGGGAGTGAGCGGCCCTGTTGGCGATACCACTGCAACAGCTGCTGCCGCAGACGGGTTCGGGTGGACAGATCCCACATCAGATCGCCGACCGCCGGGGATCCTCCTGATCCCATCGATTTAGATCAGTGCAAATGCTACAGAGCATAGGCGCTAGTCAGTGCCCAATACACCAGGGAACCGACGACTGTGAGCACAACAGCAGCTGAGATCGCGATGGTTACTGGACGATCTGCCCCTTGGAATTGCATGATGCCACGATTGAAGTCAGCCATGACGTTTCCTCCTCAACCTGAGCAGTTAACTTTCCTTAATCATACCGGGTCCCTGGTTCCTTTGACACCGTAGGATCATTTACCTATCAAGCTAGATCCTGAGCTTAGCCTAGAGGATCCTCAAGGATCTCCGAGGTCCTGCTCTCATTGACACCGATCCAGCATCCCGTGGATGGACTCAACACAGGCCTGGGTGGTGGCCAACAGATCCTCGCGATCGGAGCTGGCGGGAGGGGGAATGAGAGCGCCTACTTTAACAACCACAGGTCGGAGGGGACGAGGCCAGGATCGGCCAGAGGGCAGCACTCGCTGGGTGCCCCAGAGGGCAACGGGTAGGAGTGGGGCTTGGGTGCGGGCACTGATCAGAGCGGCTCCTAGATGAGGATCGGGGATGCGGGCGTCAGCGGTGCGGGTGCCATTCAGAAAGATCCCCACAGCCCAACCGCTTTCCAGGGCAGACTGGGTGGCCCGGATGGCCTTGCGATCGGCTCCCCCTCGCTTGACGGGATAGGCTCCATAGAGACGGATGGCTTGCGTCAGGATCGGCACCTTGAATAACTCCGCCTTGGCCATAAACGCCACCGGACGTCCCATGGCATTGGAGAGCAACGGCGGATCTAAAACGCTGGCATGGTTGCAGACCACGATCAAGGGTCCAGAGCGAGGTACGCCCGAGGCTCCGAACACTCGCCCGAGAAACGCCAAGCGAAACAGGGGTTGGACAACGATCCACTTCAGCAGCCAATAGAGCAGCCAGTGGATCCGATGGATCCGGGCAGGAGGAGAGCTGGCTTCTCCAGGGACTGACTTGGCATCTGTCATGGCGATGGGTAGAGCTCGGAATGGGGTGTCGACTCAGGGATCTCTCGATGAGGGCTGCGAGAGAAGGATCTCTTTTGGATCTATGGACACTTGGATCAGACCAGGGGGTTACTCAGGGCGAGCCTGACCGGCGGAGAACTCAGCGATCACAGTTTTCAGAGGCACACGCCGTAGACGGGCCAATTGGATCATGGCGGCCAAGCGATCGATATCTGCCTGTTGTAGCTGTTGCAGATAGCGCAGGAACTCCTGTTGCTCCTGATCGTCGAAGCCGATGGCCTCCTTCTTCTCATGCAGGTAGGTCATGCGCTCCTGATCCCCAGGGGGCAGCTGACTGCGAATGATATGGATCAAGATCCCTTCGTCGGTCTCGTCCAGGATCCGATCCGTGGCGGGAGTGGTGTTACAGGAGAGGTAGTCCAGGAAGGAGATCATCTCAGGGGAGACGGAGCCCGCCAGCTGATCGACGAGGGCCAGGATCTTCTGTTGTATCTCCGAGGAGGAGGTCATAGGCCAACCTGATCCGACAGATATAAGGGGTGAACCTATCTAGAATAATGCGGCCCCCCTAGGTTTAGGAAGACCGCGCTTTGGAAATAGAGAGGGAGCGATCTGTGAGCGTTGGGGATCCGTGGATCCCCAGGACTTGATCAACTCTGATCAGCCCTGAGATGACCTGAGATCAATAGGTCTCCTCGTTCCACCTGCCTGCCTTCTTGAGGGACTTCTGGTACTTGGGCCACTCCAGACCAGCTGCCTCTGCCATGGGGGTCATGATCTCGTTGATGCCGTCCTCCATGCCCTTGAGACCGCAGATGTAGACGTAGGAGTTGTCCTTCTGCAGCAGATCCCATAGTTCCTGGGCATACTCACCCATGCGGTACTGTACATACATCTTCTTGCCATCCTGGGTCTTCTGTTCCCGACTGATGGCGTAGTCTATCCGGAACCGATCGCCGAACAGACTCTTGTACCGCTCCAGATCGCTGTAGTAGAGCAGGGTGGAGCTGGTAGGTACCCCGAAGAACAACCAGATGTTGCCCTTAAAATTGGGATCTTCCTCAAACAGGTGCTTCATGTAGGACCGGAAGGGAGCGATGCCGGTACCCGTGGCGATCAGGATCAGGTTGGCGTTGTCGTCATCAGGGGGCAGGAAGGTCTTACCCGCCGGACCTGTGATCTGGACCTCATCCCCCGCCTGCAGATCGCAGAGAAAGTTGGAGCAGACGCCCTTGACCAGCTCGCCCGTGTCAGGGTGCTTGTACTCCAGGCGCTTGACGCTGAGGGAAACCGTCTTCCCTTGGCCATCATCCCCGCGACGGGTGGAGGCGATGGAGTAAAGGCGGGGCTTATGGGGCTTGCCCTTGTCGTCCTCTCCTGGGGGAATGATCCCGATGCTTTGTCCTTCCAGATAGGTGAAGTTGGGATCGGCCTCTAGGCTCAGCACGATGTGGCGGGTATCTCCAGGGGCACCCTCACCCACAAGGGAATAGTTCTCCACGGCCTTGCCTTTGAGAGGCGCATTGGGACGATAGAGATTGACCGGGATATCTTTCTTATCCTTCTTCTTGTCAGTTGTCGCTACCATAGCGGCACTCGTCTCCTGCGAAAACAGTATCAGCTTAGGATCTAGATCTCCTTCACTCTAGACAGGGTAACGTGTATGGCAGAGGGGAGTGTATCCCAGGCCGCTCGCCTGCCTCCTTCCCCTGAAATTATAGATATACTTAAGGATCTCTGCAGAACTGAATGAGGGGCTGTCTCTGACTGGACATCCTCGCCCTGTAGATCTGGGTGAGACCGCTAGGTTAAGAGGGATTGCTATCATGGCCTTCGATCGCTCGACCCAGTGTTCACCCCCATCATGATCGACCTGTCGCAGCAACTTGCCACTGAGCTCTCCCTCAAGCCCCGTCAGATCCAAAACGCTTTGGAACTCCTGGCGGAGGGGTCCACGGTCCCGTTTATCGCTCGCTATCGCAAGGAACGCACCGGCGAGATGACCGAGATCCAGCTGCGCCAGCTCTCTGAGCGATTCGCTTATCTCACAGAACTCCAGGAACGCAAGCAAACCATCCTGACCGCCATCGGAGATCAGGGCCAACTCACCCCAGAACTGCAACACCAGCTCGAGAACTGTACCCAGAAGACGGAGCTGGAGGATCTGTATCTGCCCTATCGCCCTAAGCGACGCACCCGTGCCACCACCGCCCGTGAACAGGGATTGGGTCCTTTAGCGGAGCGGATCGAGGCCCTCAATCGTCCCAAGCTCCAGATCCAGGCTCTAGAACCAGAGGCTCAGTCCTTCGTGCATCCAGACCAAGGGATCAAAACCGTTGAAGAGGCTTTGAAAGGAGCAGCCGATATCCTGGCGGAGGGCGTAGCGGAGCGGGCTGAGATCCGGTCCAAGTTACGGGATCGGATCAGCCGTGAGGGGATCTTGATCTCCCGGATCAAATCCGATCATCCAGAGGGATCCACCAAATACGAGATGTATCGACAGTTTCAAGCCCCCTACACCCAGATCGCCCCCCACAATCTGCTGGCGTTATTACGAGGGGAAAGTGAGAAGATCCTGACTGTAGAGCTCAGCTTTGATGAGGCAGCAGTACTCTCCCGTTTGCAGGGAGATCTGATTCAGAGTCGGTCTGCAACGATCCAGCAGTTCTATCAGAAAATGATCAAAGATGCCTTCACTCGATTGATCAAACCCTCCCTGATCAAGGGTCTGATCGCCGACAAGAAAGCCTGGGCCGATCAGGAGTCGATCCAAACCTTCGCGGCTAACCTGAGGGATCTGCTGCTAGCGGCTCCGGCAGGCATGAAGCCTACGCTGGCCCTCGATCCGGGTTTCCGAACCGGCTGCAAACTGGCCATTATCGATCAAACCGGCAAGTTTCTTAAACATCAGACGATCTATCCTCATACCGGGGAAACCAAACGTCAACAAGCGCGCTTGATCTTAAAGGAACTGATCCAGACCTATCAGATCCAACTGATCGCCATCGGCAATGGTACAGCAGGTCGGGAGACGGATGGATTTGTAGGGGAGGTGATTCGAGATCTAGACCCACAACCGATCAAGGTGATGGTGAACGAGTCCGGGGCCTCTGTCTACTCTGCGAGCCCCCTGGCGATCGAGGAGTTTCCTGATCTGGATATCACCGTGCGGGGAGCGATCAGTATTGGCCGCAGGTTGCAGGATCCCCTGGCCGAGCTGGTCAAGATCGAGCCCAAATCCATTGGTGTGGGTCAATATCAGCATGATGTGGATCAGAAACTACTCAAGCAAAAGCTGGAGGAGACGGTGGAGAGCTGCGTTAACTTTGTAGGAGTTGATCTAAATACAGCATCCAAACAACTGTTGACCTTTGTCTCCGGCATCAGCCCCAGCATCGCCAACAATATTGTTCAACACCGGGATCAACAGGGTGCCTTTCGGGATCGGCAGCAGCTACTCAAGGTCAGTAAGTTAGGGGCCAAAGCCTTCGAACAAGCCGCCGGTTTCTTACGGATCCGAGACGGAGCTCACCCCCTGGACAACACCGCCGTTCATCCCGAGAGCTATGATCTGGTCCAACGGATCTTGAGTGATCATCAGATCCCCCTCACCGATCTCTCCCGCTCCGCTGATCAGCTCCAGCAATTGGATCTGAAGCGATATATCAGCAACGCTGTGGGGGAGCCCACCCTGAGGGATATTTTAGAGGAGCTCAAAAAACCGGGCCGCGATCCACGAGCGCAATTCACCTATGCCCAGTTTCGAGAGGAGATCCGAGAGATCAGCGATCTGCGAGAGGGCATGATCTTGGAAGGGATCGTCACCAACGTGGCCAATTTTGGGGCATTTGTGGATATCGGCGTCCATCAAGACGGCTTGGTGCATATCTCCCAAATGGCGGATTACTTCGTCAAAGATCCCAAGCAGGTGGTCAAGGTGGGACAGGTGGTTCAGGTCAAGATCCTGGAGGTGAATGAGCAACTGCAACGGATCGGTCTGTCCATGAAGGCCGTCACCTACTAGCCTTCCCCAAAGACTCAATCAAGCTAAGACCGGATCCCCCACTGGCTCAGCTGATTCTGCAACCGATCCGCAAAGCTGGGCTGGCTCGATGCATCTGGATCAAGCTGCTCCAGGAGCTGTCGTCCTAGGGGAGCCAATCGGTAGCTATCGGTGATCCCCTGACCATCCACCTCCCGTCTCAACACCCCCACCTGGATCAGCCACATCAACTCCTGATCCGCCTGATCCTCCGACAGAGGCCTGACCGTATAGCCCGCCTGATAGCCCCGTTTCCCCCAGATCTGGGCTAGGGGCACCCCCCGCTCCTGCAGGTCCTTAAATAGAAGCCAGCGGAACGGACTACATCGCCACGCTCGCCGCGCCCGATCCTGAGTTTGTGGGCTGAACCGCAACATAAAAATGTTAAGCTCCTGTCAAATATCTCCCCTGATCCTGGCATCCGCGTTAAGAACTGATACAATAGTTTACATTATGATATGGATCGTTGCGATTGTCGTGGCACTCGGATGTTGGGCCTTGCGGTTGATGGAGCAGGCTTACCAACGTCAGGAATTCTCTCGGATGCTGGCCGGGATGTTGGTGGTCTTCGCGGCAGGGGGGGTGATGACGGTTTACTTCCTGATGAGCGAGTACATCTCCTTTATGATGCACGGCAGTGATCTGCAGCTCCCGATGGACTCTTTACGGGGAGCAGGAAATTGGACGGGTCGATAGATCACTAAAGCAGATCCTAAGCAGATCCCTCCAGCCTTAGACTTTGGAAAACTGAGACGGCACCAGCTTCGTCCCCACCCCAGCATCCGTCAGGATCTCTAGCAACAGAGCGTGGGGCATGCCGCCATTCAGAATATGCGCCGCCCTTACCCCTTGGGCCAGAGCCCGGATACAGCATTGCACCTTAGGGATCATGCCTCCCTTTACCACCTCCTCTTGGATCAGGGCGCGAGCCGTCTCGATATCCAGCAAGGTGATCAGGCTATTGGGATCCTGAGGATCTTTAAGGATGCCGTTGGTATCCGTGAGCAACACTAACTTCTCCGCATCCAAAGCCGCCGCCAACTCCCCCGCCACTGTATCGGCGTTGATGTTATAAGCCTGTCCCGTCTGATCCGCAGCCACACTGGAGATCACCGGGATCTGGCCCCCCTGCAGTAAGGTCTGGATCAAAGCGGGATCGATACTGCTGACCTCCCCCACAAAACCGATCTCAGCCCGCCCCTGATGACGAGCCCGGATCACATTACCTTCTCGACCACAGATCCCGACGGCGGACCCCCCAGCCAGGTTGATCAACTGCACGATCTGTTTATTGACCTTGCCCACCAACACCATCTCCACCACCTCCATGGTGGCCTCATCCGTCACCCGCAGGCCGTCGATGAACTTAAAGGGGATATCCAACCGTTGCAGCCAGCTATTGATCTCGGGTCCTCCCCCATGCACTAACACGGGACGAATGCCCACACAGGAGAGAAACACCAGATCCCGTAACACCTCAGCTCGTCGCTGTTGATGTACGATGGCGGCCCCCCCATACGTGATCACCAAGGGCCGACCGCGAAACTGTTGGATGTAGGGCAGAGCCTCGCTCAGGATCTGGACTCGGGAGAGGGGATCCAGGTCATGGGATAGGGGGTCGGTAACCACAGAATCATTCCTTAACACAACTTAGCCTCCAATCCTATCGTTAACTGAGGGGCAACACAATTGGGGGCTACAGCGATCGAGGGATTGATCGTCTGACATTGGGTTCCCGATCGCTGTAATGATCCGGATGATAGGGTACAGGGATCGAAGTCCAAGACTCAGCACTGGATCAGGTAAGATCTTCTTCGGTATCTCGTAGTTCAGGTTGCTCTCTCATCCTATTCAGGAGACTGTGATGTCGAAGTCAAGCTGTGTGGTGGTCGTGATGGGAAGTTTGGTCCTGGCCTGTGGGGATCCATCCCCCCTGTTATCGGTTTCTCCAACCGATCAAGAGGCGACTCAGCTGCTGTTTTCCTCTCCTGAGATCCTAGAGCTGAGCAATCCTAACCCCGATGAGACTGATGCATTCGGCTTCGCTGTGGATCTCGATCAAGGTCGGGTCCTGGTCGGAGATCCAGGGAACTCCGAGGGCCGCGGGGAAGCTTATCTGTTCGATGGTCAGACCGGGCAGCTGTTGACCTCATTCACCAATCCCGATCCGACTCCAGGGGACAACTTTGGGTTCTCAGTGGCTCTGTTGGGGGATCAGGTTTTGATTGGGGTTCCCAATGATGACAGTGCAGGTGAGTTTCAAGGGGGATCAGCTTACCTCTTCTCCACAACCGGATCCTTGATCGCGACTCTCCAGAAAACAGCTCCGGAGGTCAACGATCGTTACGGTTTCTCGGTGGCCCTCTCCTCAGAGTATGGGGTGATCGGGGTTCCGTTTGAACGGTCCCAACAGTTTGGGGTTATCACTGGAGCAGCCTATGTCTATGATCTGGACAATACCGCTGTGCCCTTTCGGATCCTGACCAATCCGGCAGAAGGCAATGATGATCGGTTTGGCTGGAGTTTAGGGTTAGATCCAACCCGAGTTTTGGTGGGATCCCCCTTCGCAGATATCGGATCGGATCCCAATCAGGGCGCCGCCTATCTTTACACCGTCTCTGATCTGGAAGCCTCGGACGACACCTCAGTTCCAGCTCTCCAGCTGGTGAGCTCCGAGCCCCAGATCGGTAACAGCGATAGCTTTGGGTTCTCGGTGTCAATGTCTTCAAATCAGATGGCCATCGGGACATTAAATGCTAAGCAGGTCTTTCTGTCGGATGCCGCCGGAAATGATATCGGTCAGATCTCGCGCTCCTTTCTCGTCTCCAGCAACCTGCAGCTGTTTGGTTTCTCCCTAGCACTCCGAGAGGATCAGGTATTGGTGGGTGCACCTGGAAATTTTTTACGAGGCTCGGTGCTCCGCTATAGTGCGGACTCATTAGCGCGACTGGGCCGATTTCGCTCCCCCTCCCAAGGCACCCTCAACCTGTTTGGTTTCTCTGTTGATCACGAAGATGACTTGACAGTGATCGGGGAACCAGGGCGTTCTGCCGCACTTCTGATCGCCGAGGCGTCTGGGGTGGATCTGCCTGAGGGGATCGACTTTAGCCAGGTGGGTAAGGTCTTTGTATTCCAGGAGTGATCTATCGATCTCCCGATCGCCGTAAATCTCCGACTCGGATCAACAGGCTTCACAGCAAACTCGTCAGCTATCGTTCTGGGTGATCCCGTTGGGTTTCGTCGCTGGCTATGGGTTCAATGTCTCCACCGGGATCGAGATCATCAGCGCCTTCAATGACATTGCTAACCATGTGCTGGGAGGTATTCTAGGAGCCCTCTCTGGGGTGTTGGGAGCCAATATCGCAGGTGCCATCGGGGGCTGGATCGGCAGCGGTGATGCTCTGGCCTACCGAAATCGCTTGAACAGGGTAAATCCCTGATCGTCGCCAAGGGAGATGACTCCTTTGTCCGACAGGCCACGCGGGTCTTGCGTGAGTTTGAACCCGAGGCGATCCAGATACGGGGATCGGGGCAGAGCGTGGAGGATTCCCGATCCTATGGGGCTCCGGATCTGCGCCCGGTTGCTGGACGGCTGAGATCGGCGTGGGTGAGGATCTGGGGTTGAGCTCTTGACAAAGGGGGTACCCGTTGGGGATACTGGGGTTCGCTCAGTTGATCGCTAGATGGTGGATCGATAAGGGGCTTTAGCTCAGTTGGTAGAGCACTTCAATGGCATTGAAGGGGTCAGCGGTTCGAATCCGCTAAGCTCCATTCCTCGGAACCCGCTCCTAGAGCGGCTTTTTTTGTGCCCAGTAGCCGAGTGGAGAAGGAGGTGATCCGTCGGGAGAGCGAGTGAGTCTTCGAGGTTTCAGTGGACAAGCAAGGGAAGTTACGGAGCGTGTTGAAGATGAAGGTAGAGCCAGTGATCGAGGCACGAGAGGGGACAGATGCAGCCGAGTGACGGGAAGCGGATCCCGATGAGATGCTGGGGCTTCACCTCATCGGTGATCCAGAGATGCTCCGAGTTCTCATCGACGATCCAGATCTCTCTGAGGGTGAGCTCAAGGGTGATCAGTGTCAACAGCCGATAGCGCCAGCTCAACGTTATCCTCCATAGGCTCAGCACCCGATATCTTTGATGAGACACGCCGCTAATACTCTACCGACGGTAGGCTCACAGAGGATCGCTCAGGATCAGGCAGAATTGCCATAGAGAAGAAAGGTGCTCTCATGACCCTCCAAGAAGTCCTCCTGGATACCTTACAACAGCTGCCTCCTGAGCAGCAGCAGGAAGTTCTCGACTTTGCCGAGTTCCTCAGACACAGAAGCAAACCCGACAAGGATCCGTTCTCCCTACTGGAGCTCGCTGGGATCGTGGAGGACCCAGAGAACCCCTATGCCAGGGATCAATCTGAGGATGTGC
>CAYSEO010000157.1:0-10245 GCA_964429885.1 uncultured bacterium | reverse complement strand
ATGTCCATGAAGGGATAGAGGGCGGCAGCCCAGGCCTCGTATTCAACGCCTTGCTCTTCCAATAGGGTTAGGGCGGCAGCTAAGGTAGAGCCACTCACAGCACCAAACAAACCTGCAGTCGCTAGGGCATCCACGGTTCTGATGTGCGGCAGCTTGCCTAACGTGTGCCGCCCGATGAATACGATCAGGATCCCCATCGCCACGGCGAACATCGCAGGCAACAGCATCTCCGCCAGATTGGCCTCACGGATCGCAATGCCACCGCTCAGCCCGACTTTGATGAGCAACATGAAGACAATGAACTTATAGATCGCATCTGGAATTTCCAGTCGGCTACCGAAGGCGGCAAGAATCCCACCCCCGATCAGAAAGCCGAGTGTTGGAGACTGCAGCTTCGACAAGAAGTTCGTCAAGAAATCGGTCAAAAAATCCACGGCGTCATTCCTCCTTGATCAGATGAAGTCGTTCGTCAGGTTTGGGCCAGAGGGTTAAGTTATCAACTTGGATACCATCTCAGTCGATCTGTAAGCTAGAATTTGACCTCCGTCTCAGTTTGATATGAAACCGTTTTGACATGGCTTTTCCTCGTTGAGGGTCAATTCCCGTGAGACCCTGACGAACCCTCCCTAGGGAGTAGAGAGAGCATGGCGTTGATAGAGAAACTCCAGTGCATCGTTCCGCAGGTTGCAGGTACTCCAGATCCTCCATCATGGGGTCTCACTTAGGTAGTGCCCGTTTCTTTGCTCCAAGCTTAAGACAATCTGTAGATAGGGTAAATACTATGTTTCATCTATTTTGCATAGACTGAAGTCTATACGTATTTCCCTTTCTTGGTTTTTATCCTGAGTGACTCTGGGGGTCTATTACTATGGCCTTCAACTCCTTTTCCCCTGGCTGATAACTATAAGGTCGAGGACGTCTTACCTCGGCCTGCAGTTGATAGTGAACAATTTTATGAACCGTTGAATAAGCTAGGTGTAGCTCAAATTGCTCAGCTAACCACCGCTGAATCTCTTTGTAGCTAGAAAACCCTTGAGGAGATTCCAGCCGTTTCCGCAATTGATCCAGGACGGAATCCGAAAGAGCAGAAGGAGGGCCAGGAGGGGGTTTGATTTCCAGAAGAGCCTCAAGCCCCCCTTGTCGATAGAGGCGTAACCAGTTACCGACGGAAGCGACCGATCGGCCCAAGCGTGAAGCAATCTCACCGCGAGTTGATACCTGTCCGGATTTAAGCCAGAAGAGCATTTGTAAGCGCTCCTGTGAACGAGGCGAGGGAGTATGGTGCAGAAGATATCTCAACTCCTGGAGGGACTCAGAGATGGACAGAGAAATATAACGAGCCGGAGAAGACTTCATTGGCCTAGACCTCATGGTTTCGGTTTGTGATAAATGAGGTGAATCCAGCAAGAACTAACTCTTGATAATAGTGCCACCTAATGAATATAGGCAGAATCATCACCAGCCTCATTCAAGGTTGAAACGATTTAGATTCCAGATTGCTATCCCTTTCAGCCAATGCTTGAGCAAAGCGTATCCGATGACGGTGGGACACCTGCTGCTCTGGATCAATGCCATCAAAGGTAGGCGGGATCCAAGCGCGGACAACTAATAGGCCTCCCAAAACAATGAGAAAGGAGCAAGCCGCTATGACTTGGATCCACGGCGTTTCTAAGATACCCCTGACGATGATTTCCCGCAGCACTGACACGATCGAGACTTCCACGGCAACTCCGATCGAAACCCGGTGTTCTTGCAAATAAATAATCAGCAGCCGAAAAAGTTCTACCAGAATTAACAGGAATAAAATATCGGCAGTGACCTCAGGAAAATTCAAGGGGGGCAACAGCGACAGAAACAGTTCTCGCAATTGCATCACCATGAAGCAAAACAGGCCAATACACAACGAAATCACAATCAAGTCCTGAACTAGTTCCAGAAAACGGACGATGTGGGCTCCATTGAACCAATTGCCCCAGCGAGCAGAAGAGTTTCCTGACAAAGATTTCATGATAGTCACAGGTGAAGGGTCAAAGAGTAGAGCGTTCCGGATCTTGCACTGTAGCCGAGTTGGTTGCCGGGCCAGAAGAGCACCGGCAGACCGCACGTTCTCTAGGGTCAACTGCCCATCAGCATCTGGGCGAATGCAATGTAGAGTGGTATTCCCACTGCGATGGCAACCGGCGTACCCAGAGCTGTGGACGAGCCTATGTAGGCGGAGGGATTGGCTGACGGGATCCCGGCTCGTAAGGTGGGTGGCCCTGAGATGTCTGAACTGGAGCAGGCAATGACAGCCAGGATCACGACGCCACCAGGACTGAATCCCGTTGTGAAGTGAGCGATCATGCCGAAACCGAAGGCGATAAATCCATGCAGCAACGGTGCCACAAAGGCATATACAGCGTACCACTGGGCTACCTTGCGCAGCTCACCGAGCCTGGCCCAAGCCTCCATACCCATAACCAGCATCAAGACCGAAAGCAGGCCGCGGAAGAGGGGATTGAAGAAGCTCTCATAGACCCGTTCCGGCTGAGTTAGTAGGCCTAGAGCGATGCCGAGCAGCAGTGCGGATAGGGCAGGACCCTGGAGGCTTTCCTGAACAATGGGCCAGATTCTGACTCGTTTGACTGGGGTACTGCGCTGCTGGGTGAGATAGGCGACTGCGGTACCGCCCTGCTCGCTGAGATGCCCTTGCTCGCTGAGGGACTCCTGTTTGAGATACTCGTCTGCGATATCCCGTTGCTTGTTGCGATAGAGGCTAGCTAAAACGATCGCAGTTACGAGTGCAGGGATGTCCATGAAGGGATAGAGGGCGGCAGCCCAGGCTTCGTAGTCGATGCCTTGGGATTCCAGTAGGGTCAGGGCAGCAGCGAGGGTCGAGCCACTCACAGCACCAAACAAACCGGCGGTGGCAATGGCATCTTCGGTTTTAACGTTGGGCAACTTGGCTAATGTGTAACGCCCGATGAACACAATCAGGATCCCTGTTGCCATGGCAAAGACCGCTGGCAAGAGCATCTCCGCTAGGTTGGCCTCACGGATCGCTAGGCCGCCGGTCAGGCCAACTCTCATGAGTAGCATGAAGACGATGAACTTATAGATCGCATCTGGAATCTGCAACCGGCTACCCAAAGCGGCAAGGATACCCCCACCAATCAGAAAGCCGAGTGTCGGAGACTGCAGCTTCGACAAGAAGTTAGTCAAGAAATCGGACAAGAAATCCACTTTGTTATTCCTCCCTGATCAGATTTTAGGTATCAGCTCAGACAACTTCTCAATTGGCGTGTGAGATGAGACAAGACGAACTGGGACAAACAAGTTTCTTGGCATCTGAGCCCATGGGCTCACTCACCATTCGCCGTTTCCTTTGCTCCAAACTTAATACAATCTGTAGATAGAGTAAATACTATAATTTTTCTGGAAATCATAGACTAAAATCTATACATTGATCTTAAAGGCTTATAGATTCTTGTCTATTCTGTTTAGTTTTTATATTTATTTTGCTTTATTGATCCGAGTTGCTAGAGTTATCTTATGGAGAATGAACAGATATTTATGAGCCTAATCACACCACGGAAACACCTCCTTCAATGGCCTGGATTTCACCAGAGACCTACTCCTCCAGGTCAACTCGCAACTCACCCTCGGGTTCGCAATCGAACCATTGCCAGCTGGATCTGTAAACTGATCCCGACTCAATGTCCGTTCGCTCGACAGATTAGCCTCTTTGGGTTGTCCTTAAGGATTCCCCCTCTCTGCAAACTCAACCCATTCTATGATCAGCTCATGGCTCTACGTTTCCAGGCTCAGTGTCTGTTGGAAGAGAGCTAGATCCCAATTCCAAAGATGAGTCTGTTGTACCCCCAATAGGCAGACTCATCCACTCAGCATCAATGATGGAACCCATTTCTAGAATGGAAATCTTAAAGAAAAAGTAAGCCTATCACTTGATCCAGCAAGTGATCGAAAGATAGGCCACTTTCTTGATTGATCCTTATATTGATCCTTATAATGCACAAGATCCTAGCCACCCTCACAGGGAGGTTTAACTCACAGAAGCTCGATTTGAGCCCCTTTCGATAGGAATCCCAACTTGACGGTGTAACACGGCAGTTCGACCTTGGTTCTGAAGTACTTTTCCTTCCTCTACAACGCCGTAGATCACCCAATGATCGCCACAATCAATCCGGCTATTGACCTGACAGATCAGGTAGACCAAAGCCTCTTTGAGAATCATCTGCTCCGAATTAGGATCAAGCAATTCGACATCTTTGAATCGATCCTCTCCCACAGAAAGTGATTTCTGGAAATGTTTGCGTACCTGTCGTCCTTCCTGAAGAACGTTGAGCGCAAAGGATGTGTTTGTCTCCAATAAATCAGCGATGGAATGATCCTTGGGAACTGCAATGGAGAGGCCGGGCGGCGAGAAGCTGGATTGGGCCACCCAGGAAGAGAGCAAGGCATCGGTGACCTCTCCCCGTTTGACCGTTAGCACACAAACACTTCCGATCAGCCGTCCCATCGCTTGCTCCCGGCGATCTCCAACCGTGACCTGGGAGCGAGTGGCTGGTTCTGAGAGTGAGGAGAACAAATTCAGGGTGGATTTTCTCGACTGTCTCAGAGCTTGGGCAAACTTCCGTCCCGTTTCTTCACATAGACTCAGAATCTGCTCAGTGGGTTTGAACTTGATCCGTAAGGGATCACATCCCAGTCGAAATCCAGCCTCCTGGATCTTATGAGCTAGTTCCTCAACGGCTTCTCCACTCCACCCATAGGATCCGAACACCCCCATCAGTTGATGGCGTCGCCCTTGGGACAGGATGATCCCAAAAGCAGTTTGGATTTGAGTGGGTACATGTCCTCCTAAAGTAGGAGATCCTAGCAGGATGCCATCGGCTTGTTCGATAGCCTTTTGGAGGTCAGCTGGAGTTGCCGTCTCACAGTTGATCAGATCTACTCCCACATCGGCTGTCGTCAACCCACGGGCTACAGCTTGGGCCATGGTTGCAGTATTGCCATAGGCAGAGGCATAAAGGATCGCCACAGAGGGGGTCTGGATTCGTTGAGTCTGACTCCAGAGGCGATAGTGTTGCAGCGCCTGCCGCCAACTGTAGCGCAAGATGGGACCGTGGTTAGGAGCAAGAGTCCCCAGAGAAAAGCCTGACACCCGTTCTACAATCGTTTCAATTTGTGGGGCCGATCGAATAAAGACGGACTGAAAATAGTGGTGTTGATCCTCAAGCAAGGCTGAACGGTTTTCGTCGAGATATGACTCAGAACAGAGATGGCAGCCAAACAATTTGTCACTAAACAAGATCTGAGTAGATGGATCGTAGGTGCACATCAGATCAGGCCAACGGGGAGTCGGGGTAATCAAGAAATGGAGTTGATGACCCTGACCCAGATCCAAAGTCTCCTGCGCCCGTACAAGGGTCAGATTGAGATCCCGTTCTGGGAAGAGAGCCCGTAGGGTGAGGGCGGCAGGATTAGAACACAGGAGAGTTAACTCAGGGTTCTTCTCTAGCAGGACTTGCAAAGTTGCCGCGCGGTTCTTGTTGATATGACCCAGGATGACATAGTCTAGGGTCTCTAGATTGAGAACCTGTTCCAACTGCTCCAGGTAGATCGAGGTAAAAGTTTCTCCAGGGGGATCAATCAGGGCTGTTTGCTCAGCTTGTATCAAGTAGGAGTTGGCGGTGGTTCCCTTCTGAAGGGCGTACTCCTGTTCAAATCTCAACCGTTGCCAGCTGCGGGAGCGGAAGAGCGTGATCTGAGGTGCGAGAGTCAGGATCTGCACATCCCGAGGTCGAGCGGCAAGACTTGGGGCCATAGCATGTCTCCAATTCGAGGGTGGGAAGTTGGCATCTTGAGGGTTGATGAGGGTCAGTAATGATTTCCGGCTTTGCGATGGTGGGTGGCGGTCAGTCCGTCAAGATTAGAGACTCGTCCATCACTCACCTGGGCATAGATCAACCAGTGATCTCCAGTTTCAGTGCGACTTTTAACTTCGCACTCCAGATAGGCCAAGGAGTCAGCAAGGATAATGCCACCGTTATGAGCGCTATGCACTTCGAGCCCGGCGAACCGATCCGCTCCTGGTGGAAACCACTTGAGAAAATGTCTCATGAGTGGCAAGTGGTTTCCTTCTTCCAAAACATTGAGAACAAAGGAAGCACCCACATGGAGCAGAGATTCAATGGCTCGATCTTTGGCTACCGCTAGGGTCAATCCTGGAGGATTTAGACTGGCCTGAGCCACCCAAGAGGCCACCATGGCACTGCGATAGTCCCCCTGTTGGGCCGTGATCAGATATAGTCCTCCCGATAGCCGGCCCAGCGCCCGATCCAGGTCGTTGTTCCAAGCTTTTTGCTGTTGGATCTGCTGGGGCTTGAGCAACAACTGGGCCAGATCGGTACCTGCCTCTTCGCAGATCTGATAGGTGATATCAGTGGGCTCACCCTGAACACGTATAGGTTCAAATCCTACTTTCAATCCCAGATCACGAAACCGATTCATCAGGGGATCAATGGGATCATCTTCCAATCCACAGGAGGTGACCAGACCAATAGTTTGTTTCCCATGAGCTGCTGCCAAGATCGTCTGAACTGCAGTTTGGGCCTGGGGATCACCCATGGGTGGGGTACTGATGACGATCCCCGTTGCAAAGCTAACCAGATCTCGGATCTCCTGCAGATCAGTTGTGGTGATATCCACCCAGTCGGTTTGAGCCCCGGCTTTGGTGATCCCTCTGTGAATTGCCTGGCTGAGAGCTTCACTATGACCATAGCCCTCAACATAAAAGATCGCGACGACGGTGCTGTTGCGGGTCTGTTCCTGGCTCCAACACTGATATCGCTGAGTCAGCTCAACCCAGTGATGTTTGAGCAAAGGTCCATGGCCTGTAGCGATCAGGGAAATCTCCGGGAGCTGATTCATCCGCTTCATGCCTGACAATACCGAGCGGGCGTTGGCAGCCATCAAACAATCGTAGTAGAAGCGAAAATGGGGTTCGATCTCAGTCAGCTTGTCATCGTAAACGGATTCGTCGCAGTAGTGCATCCCGAAGACATCACAGGTAAATAAAACCCCTGTCTTATGATCATAGGAGAGCATGGTGTCAGGCCAGTGTAGATTAGGAGCCATGACAAACTCCAACACATGTCCCTGACCAAGATCTAGTTGATCTCCATTCTTAACCACTTGCTGATTAAAAGGGAGATGAACCCAGTCGGAGAGAAATCGCAAGGCTACCTTGGTCCCGACAATAGTAACGTGGGGGGCACGCCGTACTACATCCTCGATCAGACCACTGTGATCAGGTTCAGTATGACTCACAATCAGATAGGAGAGGCGATTCAGCTCTATAGAACTCTCGACAAGATCCAACCATTGGGAGCGAAATTTTTCGTGGACTGTATCAACTAGCGTCAGGTGATCGGCCTCAATCAAAAAGGCATTGTAGGTCGTCCCGCGTTCCAAGTAGAACTCGATGTCAAAACGTTCCCGATCCCAATCTTGTGCTCGTAGGTTTGTAGTGTCCCCTGCAATAGTTTCTACCTGCAACGTTAGCCTGGGCTGAACTTGTGGCATAAGTGCTGTCATTGAATCCTCCTTGCTCAACAGAGCAGCTAAGCAGTCTGATGCAGTTTTTCAGGCTCAGCAAAGTGCCTAACTTCGTTTCTGCTCATTCTTTTCTGCGACTGCGTCGATCTTAATGTGCTCGATGCATAGTCTGCAATCTATTGTTCTTTGACAGAGAATAGGTATTTATCTATATCAATAGTGCTTAGTCAGTCGCAAGACAGGCCACAGGGATCTGAAAAGAGGGCAGCCCTGGCCACCCTCTATCTAGATCATCCCAGGGTTAACCCTCAGGTGATCGGTTGTTGAGAGTTGATACTACCGCCACCCGTAGAGGGCACGAAGCTGGGCACCACCAGATCCCGATTCTGTTTGGTGAGCTGATCGTACAGCCGTTGAGTGTTGGGGAAATTGGCCGCAGGTAGGGTGGGGAAGCGGCGATAGGGCACCACATCCTCGTTGAACGCCTCCCGATACTCAGCACTCTCCATCAGGGCTCGGATAAACGCCTTCAACCCCTGGGTAGCCAGGATCTGGTTGTACTTGCGGATCTCCGCCTGATTCTGAGGGGCTCGGCCCAGGAAGTGCTTGGTGCCCAGCTCGATCACCTTGGTGTTGGGGAAGGGGGTATAGAACTCCTGCTGATAGAGCATGGAGCAGCCCAGGGCCTCAATAAACTCCTTGACCGTGATCTCACCGTTGCGCAGCTTGCTCTCTGCTGAGCTGAGTTCTGCACCCACACCGTAGATGTCCATGTCTCGCTCAAAGATCTGCCGGTAGGCTGCCCGGATCAGGGTGTTGACCTGGGCCTGGTTGGCGATACTGGTCAGCTTGAAGATCGGCACCTCCTCCCGACGCTTCGGCACCCCCTGAGCGGCCCGGCGAGTCATCTCATCGTCCCCCTGAGGCTTATTCTCCGGTTGACCCAGCTTCACGTATAGAGGCTGATCATCGTCGGTCTTAGCAGGCTTGGTGGCCATGTCGGAGGATCCGGGCCGCATCCGCCGTAGGGACAATCCTCCCGGAGTCAGGTAGCGCTCGTAGGGCACCGTGTCCTCCCCAAAGGCCATCTCGTAGTCCTTGCTGTCGATGATCGCATCCACCACCGCATAGAAGCCCTTCTTGGAGGCGATATCGAACAGGGGATTGATCTCCTGACGACCATAGGTGGGACGACCCAGCAGACGCCGATGGATATACTCGATCGCCTTACAGACGTAGAGGGAGGACCAGTACTTGTTGCGGAACAGATCGGACTTGGCCAGCTGTCGCACAAACTCCCGCACTGAGATCTCGCCGCTCTCCAGTTTGATCTCCCAACGGTTGACCCGCTGTCCCTCAAAGGGCATGTAGCCGTACACCTGTTGATAGCAGGCTCGGATCACCGCCTGAGTGGATCCCTCCGTGCCAGTGGATCCAGCGCGAGCCCCGATGCGGCGACTGCGATTGATCGGGGTCTGGGTCAGCTTGATCACCGGTGCCCCTAGGGAATCCTGGACGGGAGCTGTCCGGGGAGTGGTGCGCTCATTGTTGAGGGCGTAGCCCCGCCGGATCAGGATCCGCTTGACATCTTTGTTAAAGAAAGCTGGACTGGCACTGGGATTGCGAGTCTCTTTGGGGAAGATGGCGCCGAACTGGATCTCTAGGGGATCGTTGCCGGAGCCATAGGCATGTTGATCGGGCAGGGGTTGCTCGTAGCTGGCGAATAGGGTGATGAACTGAGGCACCTTCCGCTGAGGGGCAGCGTAGTTGTAGAGATCGAACTTGGCTCCCCAGTTGGCGCTGGTTTGAGCTTCTACCCCCAGCTTGCGCAGATAGGGCACGGTCTCCTCACCGAAGTAGTCCCCATACTCACGGCTATCCACCAGCGCATCCACCAGGGCAGGCAGGCCCCCCTTGGAAATGATGTCGAAGTAGATCTGCACCTCCTCACGGGTCTCCGGGGCACGGCCCAGGAAGTGACGGAAGGCCAGCTCCACCACTCGGCTATTGATGAAGGGCCCATAGAACTGTTTCCGATACAGCTCCGATTTCCCCAGACGGCGAATGAACTCCTTCATGGAGATCTCACCGTTCTTGACCTTAGAGTCCAGGTAGGAGACGGACTGGCTGTAGGCGCGGCGGATATCCCGCTCAAACACCTGTCGGTAGGCCGCCTTCAGTACCCCTTCCTTCTCCACTGTGGAGAGGCCCGGCTTCATGGCGAACACCGGCACCTTCTCCGCCGAGGCATTGTAGATCTGGGGCAGACGCAGACCCTGCAGCTTGGTGCCATTGGCGGTGCTGTTGTTGCGCTGTCGCAGCTTGTCGGAGGGGGTGGGAGCCAGGAACTCACTCAGCAACACATCGAAGTACTGATTGATCAGAGCCTGAGCCTCCTCATCCTTGCGGAAGCACCCAGCCGCCCCCCGCTTCAGCTCCTGCAGGGCCACGATGGTGGCGTCCGTAGAGCAGGCATTCTCAATGATCTCCCGCAGACCCCGCGTATTGATGGCGATGATGTTGGGATCCCCAGCCACCATGGCGTAGGTGGTGTAGCGCAGGAACCAGTCCAGATCCCGCAGAGATTTCTGCATATTGGCGGGACCGTAGCGGGCGATGTTGATAGGGCGGAAGTTGGGGGGGATCTGCGTGCGCGTGGCGCTGATGATGTTGCGCAGAGCCTCC